>NZ_CP103371.1:2429340-2733007 GCF_024802625.1 Massilia sp. H6 | reverse complement strand
CTCGGACGGCAGCCGCGCGGGCACCGAGCTCACCATCTCCAGCGGCACGTCGTCGACGGCCCTACTGACCGTTACCGGCACCACCAATGGCAGCAAGAACCAGGTATTAAGCCAGATAAGCTTTGGCGGCACTAACCTGTTCTCGAGTAACCTGACTTTCAACCGCAACATCAACGCCGCCGCCGTGGCGCTGGCCATCCGCAACAAGATCGGCACCAAGGGCACGCTGACCGCCTATGTCGGCGGCGCCAGCGGCAGCGGGGCGATCTGTTTGAGCGCCCCGGCCAATACGGTCTGCCTGGTCGACACCAGCGCCAGCGCTTTGGGTAATAATATCGCCCTCGGCTCGCTCAGCAACAACGGCAAGAATCCCCCCTACCTGAGCTTCGCGACGACCTCGGCGGTCAGCGACGGGATCCCGGCGACCGCGACCGAACTGGGCGCCTCGGTTTTCGTCCGGGTCGACATCGTCCCGACCCGCACCAGCTATCCGCGCGCGCCCGGACGCACCGACTGCGCCGCCAGCACCTGCACCTACGACGAGGAGATGACCAACTTCGCCAACTGGCACGGCTACTACAAGACCCGCAACCAGATGATGAAGACGTCGGTCGGCCAGGCCTTCCAGCCGATCACGGACAACTACAACGTCGGGCTGGTGTCGCTCTCGAGCGCGGCGGCCGAAGGTGCGATGACCAAGCCCGCGCCGTTCTCGGGCAACCACCGCAGCGCGTGGTACACCTCGCTGTACGCCATGACCGGCAGCCAGTCGACCCCGATCCGCCAGGCCTTGCACTCCATTGGCAAGATGTTCGCGAACCAGGCGCCCTACAACTACGCCAGCGGCCAGGAAGTCGTCCAGTTCCCATGCCAGCAGAACTTCACCTTCGTCACCACCGACGGCTACTGGAACGGCAACGCTGCCGCCGACGTCGTCAGCAACGACAACCAGGAAGATGCGCGCCGTTTCTGCCTGCGCTCGAAGGGTTGCGTCGACCCCTCGAGCCAGTCCCTGAACTCGCTGGCCGACGTGTCGCTGTACTGGTATAACGGCGGCTCGAACACGGGCACCAATTCGCTGCGGCCCGGCCTGGAAGACTGGAGCAAGCCGGGCCTGGTGCCAGCGGCGCCGGGCGAGAACACCCGCCTGCACATGAAGACCTATGCGCTCGGCCTGGGCGTGGACGGCATCATGACCTATGAGCCGAACTACGACACCGGCGCCGCGCTCGGCGGCGACTTCTACAAGCTCATTACCGGCGTGACCAGCGGCTGCCCGTGGAACAACGGCGGCGCCTATGTCTGGCCGGATCCGCGCACCGGTGACAACAGCGGCTCGGCCGCCTACCAGTCGCGCGTCGACGACCTGTGGCATGCCGCGATCAATGGCCACGGCAAGTATTTCTCGGCCTCGGATCCGCTCCAGGTGGTCGAGGGCCTGCGCGAGGCGCTGTCGAACATCGAGGTCAAGGTCGGCGCCGCCGCCGCGTCGGCAACCTCGACGCCGAACATCTCGCAATTCGACAACGACATCTTTTCGGCTACCTTCACCACCGTGAAATGGTATGGCCAGCTTACCAAGCGCAAGATCGACACCGTCACCGGCGTCGTTGGCAACGCCGATATCTGGAATTCGTCGAATATCGTCGGGCTCAAGGTAGCGGACACCACGGATACCCGCCGCATCCTGATGCTCGACCTTGCCGTCGGCGATCTCAAGGAGTTCACCTATGCCGGCATGAGCGACGCCGAGCGCGCATGGTTCGACGGCAAGTGCGGGGCGCTTGCGCAGTGCGCCAACCTCTCGGCCGCCAATCGCGCGCTCGTCAACAACGGCGCCAACATCGTCAACTGGCTGCGCGGCCAGCAGATCCATGCGGATGACACGGTCATGCGCGCCTATACCAAAGCCGATACGGTGGCGCCGGGATCGACCGCGGCGGTGCCGATCGTGCTGGGCGACATCGCCTCGGCCAAGCCGGCGTTTGCGCGCGACCCGCGCAAGAACTATACGCGCGCCGGCTACAACGACTTCAAGGTGGAGCACGCGGCGCGTCCTGGCACTATCTATGCCGCCGCCAACGATGGCATGCTGCATGCTTTCAACGCCGCCAATGGCGAAGAGCTGTGGGCCTATGTGCCGCGCATCACGATGAAGAAACTGCATGTCCAGGCCAGCGTCAACTACGGCACCAACCACCAGTACACGGTGGACGGCTCGCCCGAGGTGGGCGACGTGCAGATCGACGGCAAATGGCGCACCGTGCTGGTAGCCGGCCTGAACGCGGGCGGGCGCGGCTATTACGCGCTCGACATCACCGACCCGGAACAGCCGCGCGCGCTGTGGGAAACCTGCGCCGACGCGACCGTTTGCAGCGGCATCAACCACGAGCCGGAAATCGGCCTGTCATTCGGCAATCCGCAGTTCGGGACCTGGAAAAACGCCGCCGCAGAAGAGCGCTGGGTGGTATTCCTGACATCGGGCTACAACAACATCCCGGGCGTGGACGGGGTCGGCAGCGGCAGCGGCAAGGGCTATATCTTTGTCGTCGATGTTGCCACCGGCGCGGTACTCGACCGCATCAGCACCGATTCGGGCACAACGGCCACGCCCTCGGGCCTGGCCAAGATCACCGCGGTCACCAACAATCCGACTACCGACCCGCTTGTGACCTTTGTCTATGGCGGCGACAACCTGGGGCAGATGTGGCGTTTCGATTTCACCAGCCCGGGCACGGTGCGCATGCTGAAGATGGGCGACGCCGGCGTGAACCAGCCGATCACCACCCGGCCCGACGTGGCCTTGTGCCGGGTCGAGATCACCAATGAACAGGGCAGCACGGTGCCGGAAGCGCAGCGCGTGGTGGCCTTCGGCACCGGCCGCCTGCTCGACATCACCGATGTCGGCAGCACCGCGACGCAATCGGCCTACGTGCTGCGCGATTCGGGGGTGGCAGTGTCGGCGGCGCAGTGGCGCAGCGAGGCGCTGATGGCCAAACAGACCCTGACCAAGACCACGGGCGCAGGGGGCGACACTTATACCATTGCCGGCGCCAACGTCGACCTTGGCTCGCAGGCCGGCTGGTATGTGGACTTCGACCGTAACGGGGGCGAGCGGGTCAATCTGGACCCGAAGATCGTACTGGGCACCCTGACCACCGTGACCAATGTGCCCAGTTCGTCGTCGGCCTGTTCGGTGGGCGGCACCAGCAATATCTACGAGCTCGACCTGTGCACGGCCAAGCCGGTGCGCGAGATCGCCGGCTCGACGCTGTCGAACAATTCGGCGGTGGTCGGCTTCATCAATATCGGCCTGCCCAATGGCGAGACCAAGACCATCGCGACGACGGCCGATGGCAAGACCGTTACCAAGGACCACAATCCGGCATCGACCATGCCGACCCGTCGCGCCGGCTGGCGGCGTGTGCGGGAGTAGTGCTGCGCAAATCGCTTGAATCGGGCGCAGTTCGCACCTGAACCACGACGCGGCCGTCCCATCCGGGGCGGCCGCATGCGTGAATCTTCTTGCACGGGCGGGCCGGGAATCGGTAAAATCGAGGGTTTTCTTTCAAGGGCCGCCACGCAAGGCTCGACTATGTCCAACGATACCGAAATTACCGCCGACGACAGCGCAGCTGACGCGGCCAACGCCCCTACCCAGGCCAGAAGCCAGGATGGCCTGATTCCGCGAGAAGTGGCGCGCCGTCGCACCTTCGGCATCATTTCCCACCCGGATGCCGGCAAGACCACTCTGACCGAGAAACTGTTGCTGTTCTCGGGCGCGATCCAGCTCGCCGGCACCGTCAAGGGCCGCAAGAGCGGCCGCCACGCGACCTCGGACTGGATGGATATCGAGAAGCAGCGCGGCATCTCGGTTGCATCCTCGGTGATGCAGTTCGAGTTCCGCGACCACGTGGTCAACCTGCTCGACACCCCCGGCCACCAGGACTTTTCGGAAGACACCTACCGCGTGCTGACCGCGGTCGACTCGGCGCTGATGGTGATCGACGCGGCCAAGGGCGTGGAAGAGCAGACCATCAAGCTGCTCGGCGTATGCCGCATGCGCGATACCCCGATCGTGACCTTCATGAACAAGATGGACCGCGAAACCCGCGATCCACTGGAGCTTCTCGACGAAGTCGAATCGGTGCTGAAGATCGAGTGCGCGCCGGTGACCTGGCCGATCGGCATGGGCAAGAACTTCCGCGGTGTATACCACCTGCTCAAGGACGAGATCATGCTGTTCAAGGCGGGCGAAGAAAAAGCCGACGGCGCCTTCGAAATCGTCAAGGGCATCGACAATCCGAAGCTGGCCGAGATGTTCCCGCTCGAGATCGAGCAGCTCAAGATGGAGGTCGAACTGGTGCACGGCGCCTCGCATACCTTCGACCTTGAGCGCTTCCTGTCGGGCGTGCAGACCCCGGTGTTCTTCGGTTCGGCAATCAACAACTTCGGTGTGCGCGAGATCCTGTCGGCGCTGGTCGACTGGGCGCCGGCCCCGCGCGAGCGCGATGCCACCGTGCGTTCGGTCAAACCGGACGAGCAGCCATTCACCGGCTTCGTCTTCAAGATCCAGGCCAACATGGACCCGGCCCACCGCGACCGCATCGCCTTCCTGCGGGTATGCTCGGGGCGTTTCGAGAGAGGCATGAAGGTCAAGCACCTGCGCCTGGGACGCGACGTCAAGCTCTCTTCGGTGGTGACCTTCATGGCGTCGAGCCGGGAACAGGTCGAGGAAGCCTACGCCGGCGACATCATCGGCTTGCCGAACCACGGCAACATGCAGATCGGCGACAGCTTCTCCGAAGGCGAAGCGCTGACCTTCACCGGCATTCCGTACTTTGCCCCGGACCTGTTCCGCACCGTGCGCATCCGCAATCCGCTCAAGGTGAAACAGCTCCACAAGGGCCTGCAGCAGCTGGGTGAAGAAGGGGCGGTGCAGGTGTTCAAGCCGGTGCTGGGCTCGGACCTGATCCTGGGCGCGGTGGGCGTGCTGCAGTTCGAAGTCGTGGCCAGCCGCCTGCTCAACGAGTATGGTGTGGACGCCGTGTTCGAGAGCAGCAGCATCAGCAGCGCGCGCTGGGTGTCGAGCGAGGATAAAAAGTCGCTGTCCGACTTCGAGAACCAGCTCGGCCACCAGGTCGCCTATGACGCAGCCGGCAACCTGGCGTTTCTCGCCACCTCGGGCGTGAACCTGCGGCTGACCCAGGAGCGCTGGCCCAAGCTGACCTTCCATGCCACCCGCGAGCACGCGGCCAAACTGGCCTGAACCAGGCCGGGCCGGCTCGGACGGCAGCCAGCACGCCGGCTAGAGCGCCGGCGCACGCTGTATCGCCTTGACCACCTGCGTGCGCACGCTGCCATCCGGCGCGGTCGTGCGCAGCTGCACCGGCAGCCAGCCTTCGCCCGGCGCCAGCCATAGTTCCAGGCGCAGCGCCCCGGCCGGGGCGGCGCGGACCAGCCTTAGCGTATCGAGCATGCCGGCTGGCGTCGCCAGCTGCTCCCTGCCGAGCAACTGATAGCGTTCTACCGCGGCACCTCCCGCACGCCCGACATAGATCTCGACCGCTTCCTGCATCTGGTCGGGATCGGCCAGCGCAATGCCGGCCAGCTGCATTAGTACCGTCGCACCATCCTGGCTGCCCGGCAGGTCCGGCACGCTGCGGCCAAGACTCTCCAGAACTATCGCCTGGCGCTCGCGGTCGAAGGCGATCGTGGCGCGGCCGCTTCCCTGGCGGTAGCTGGCGCGCGCGGGCGCCAGGCCAGCGTCGTCGGTACCGCCTTCGCTCTCGACGTTTCCGGCGACGCCATCGAGCGCCAGCCGGTACTGCACCCCATCGGTTTCCCATGCAAGCCTTGCCTCGCCCTGCGTTCCGGCAGCCGTGATCACGTCGTAGGACAGCGTTACGCTGGGCGGCACGGCGACCCGGTAGCGGCTTGGCACCTGGACCGGTTCGGCGCCGGCCGCCGGCCCGCCGGCGGCCGGCGGCGCCGGTTGGACCGGGGCGGACGCGGGTTCGGGCGTCTGAACGGGGGCCCGTTGGAACGCCCGTTGGGACGCTTGTTCGGACTGCGGCGCTGGCTCAGGCATGCTCTCGGGTGCCAGATCTGGTGCGGAAGAAGCCGCTGCAGCCAGCCGCACCCTCAGCCCCGACCTGCCATCGAGCGGCGGCGGTGACGCGATGCGCGGCTCGAAAAGCGCAAGCGCGAGCAGGTGGAGCAGCAGGGACAGCCCGCACAGGGCCGCCAGGCGCCGATGCCGGCCGCAGAAGGCGGCGAAGTTCATCCCGCTAGTGTAACCGTAGCCGACCGGCCAATGCCCGAAGCGCTGCAGGCGGCACTGCCAAATCTGCTGGATGGGTGCGCCGTTTGACACGCAGGGGGTGTTGCTCGCATCGAAAGACTTCCGGCCGATTATGCGCTACCTCAAAATGTCGTCGTTTTGAAGCGCGTAGATTCGTTCAATGCGTTCAGGAAATTAAGCACGCTTCACTCAGGGAGGCATCATGCACACCTACCGCACTCCTTTTCCGGACTTTACACTCCCCTGCGCTGTCCTGGCGATCGTCCCGCGGGCGGCCTGAGCTATGTTATCGCGCCTGAAGATCGGCCCCAAGCTGCTGCTGGCGCCCGGCGTGGTGCTGCTATTACTGGTGATCCTGTCGAGCAGCGCCTATTACGCGATGGTGCGCCAGCACCAATCGCTCCAAACCATCGTTGGCCCGCGCGCGGTGCAGATGCGCAGCACCACCGAGCTGGTGGCGCAGGCGCAGCGCGTGCACGCCGACACCTACAAGCTGCTGACCTGGATCAGCAGCAGCTTCTCGCGTGCCCGCATCGAGCTGCTAATTACACAGATTCACCGCCAGCATGCCGCCATCGAGCGTTCCTTCGTCGAGCTGGCGCGCCTGACGCAGCCGGGCAGTGCCGAACGCCGCCATGTGGCGCAGGCAGCCCAGGCCCACCGTGCCTACGTTGCCAAGGCGCGCGAAGCGGTCGAGCTGGCGCAGGCCGACCAGACCATCGGAGCGGCCGCCATGATCAAACCCGAAGCCGCGTTCGCTGCGATGGCGGAGCGCATGACGCTGCTGGCCAGCCTGGAGCGCGACCTGTCCGAGCAGGCATCGAGCAGCGCCGCCGCCGACTTTCGCATCATCGCCGGGCTGATGCCGGTGCTGATCCTGCTGGCGGTCGCGGTCTCGCTGGCGATCACGATGGCGGTGCGGCGGGCGTTGCTGCTAGAAATCCGCGGCATCGGCGCGGCTGCGCTGGGCCTGGCGAGCGGCGACCTGACCATCCAGGCCCGCGAGTATGGCGACGACGAGATCGGCGAGACCTCGCGCGCGCTCGATGCCGGCATCCGCAACCTCAGCGGCACGCTGCGCACCGTGCTCGAATCGGCCCGTACGATCGGCAACACCTCGCGCGAGATCAGCCTGGGCAGCCTGAACCTCAATAGCCGCTCGGTGTTTCGCAGCCGCTCGCTCGAAGCGACGGCAGCGTCGATGCAGGAGCTGGCCGATACCGTGGCGGTTACCGCAACGAGCGCGCGCGCGGCCAACCAGCTGGCGCAATCGGTGTCGACCAGTGCACGCCAGGGCGGACTTACGGCCCTGCGCATGGCGGCTACGATGGCGACGGTGAAAGAGGGCGCGCTGCGGGCCGCGGAAGTAGCCAGCGTGATCGACGCTCTGGCCAGCGAGGCGGGCGCGCTGGCGCTCAATGCGGCGCTGGAAGCAGCCCGAAGTGGCGTCGGCGCGCAGGATGGCACCAGTTTTGTCGAGGCGGCGGGCGAAGTCAGGGCGCTGGCGCAGCGCGCGGCCGGGGCCGCGCGCGAAGTGCGCGAGCTGGCGATTCGATCGGTGGCCGAGATCGAGGGCTGCACCGAGTGCGCGCTGGACGCCGGCAGCAACATGGCGCAGATCGCCAGTTCGGTGCGCGCGGTCGAAGACATCGTCGACAGCATCGGCAGCGCCAGCGCAGGCCAGGCCAACGGGCTGGCCCACGTCAGCCAGGCCATCGTCAGGATGGACGAGGTCACCCACCAGAACTGCGCGCTGGTCGAAGAAGCCGCGGCAGCGGCGCGCACGCTGCAGATGCAGGCCCTGGCGCTGTCACGCTCGGTGGCGGCCTTTCGGCTCGACGCAACCGCGACTGCAGCGCCGGCGCCGGTCACGCCGCAAAAGGAAAGCGGCGCTCCCCAGGCGACCCCGGCGCGGGATCAGCCCAGAGAGCGCCGCCTTCGCGAGCGCTCGCACTTGCGGCTCGCCTCCAGCAGGAAGTAAGCGCAAGCCAGTTAGCCGTCAGCGTTTATTCATAGTCGCTGATCGGTGCGCAGCCGCAGAACAGGTTGCGGTCGCCGTACACGTTGTCGGCGCGTCCCACCGGCGGCCAGTACTTCTTCTTGCGCAGCGACGCCACCGGGAAGGCGGCTACTTCACGGGTATAGGCGTGCGCCCAGTCGTCGGCGGTGACGACCTCGGCGGTGTGCGGCGCGCCCTTGAGCGGATTGTCCATCTTGTCGTATTCGCCGCGCTCGACCTTCACGATCTCGGCGTGGATCGTGATCATCGCTTCGATGAAACGGTCGAGTTCCGCCTTCGATTCGGACTCGGTCGGCTCGATCATCAGGGTGCCCGGCACCGGGAAACTCATGGTCGGGGCGTGGAAGCCGAAGTCCATCAGGCGCTTGGCCACGTCTTCGTTGCTGATGCCGGTCTTGTCCTGCAGCGGACGCAGGTCGATGATGCATTCGTGCGCGACCAGGCCGTCGTGGCCGGTGTACAGCACCGGGTAGTGCGGGGCCAGGCGGCGCGCGATGTAGTTGGCATTAAGGATCGCCACTTCGGTCGCTGCGGTCAGGCCTTCGGCGCCCATCATCGCGATATACATCCACGAGATCGGCAGGATCGAGGCCGAGCCAAAGGCTGCAGCGCTGACTGCGCCGATACCCGCTTCGTTGCGAACGTAACCGGTCGAGAGCTGGTTCGGCAGGAACGGTGCCAGGTGCGCGCCGACGCCGATCGGGCCTACGCCCGGTCCGCCGCCGCCGTGCGGGATACAGAAGGTCTTGTGCAGGTTTAGGTGACTGACGTCGCCGCCGAACGCACCCGGCGCGGCCACGCCGACCATCGCGTTCATGTTGGCGCCGTCGACATATACCTGGCCGCCGTGCTGGTGGACGATCTCGCACAGTTGCTTGATGCCTTCCTCGAACACGCCATGGGTCGACGGGTAGGTGACCATCACGCAGGCCAGGTTGGCGCTGTGCTGCTCGGCCTTGGCGCGCAGGTCATCGAGGTCGACGTTGCCGTTCTCGTCGCAGGCGGTGACCACCACCTGCATGCCCACCATGCTGGCCGATGCCGGATTGGTGCCGTGCGCGGACGAAGGAATCAGGCAGATGTTGCGGTGGCCCTGGCCGCGCGACTGGTGGTATTTCTGGATCACCAGCAGGCCCGCGTATTCGCCCTGCGAGCCGGCGTTCGGCTGCAACGAGATCGCGGCATAACCGGTGGCGGCGCACAGCATGGCCTCTAACTGGTCGATCATCTCGCGGTAGCCGACGGTCTGGTTGTCCGGCGCGAACGGGTGGATGCTGGAAAATTCAGGCCAGGTGACCGGGATCATTTCCGAGGTCGCGTTCAGCTTCATGGTGCACGAGCCGAGCGGAATCATGGTGCGGTCCAGCGCCAGGTCCTTGTCGGCCAGGCTGCGCAGGTAGCGCAGCATCTCGTGCTCGGCGTGGTAGCGATGGAAGGTCGGATGGCTCAGGAAAGCGCTGCTGCGGGCGAGGGCGGCCGGGTAGGCATCCTGGGCGTTTGCATCCAGGGCGTCGATGTCGACCGTCTTTCCGTTTCCAAAGATCGAGAACAGCAGCGCCAGGTCATCGCGGGTGGTGGTTTCGTCGAGCGAGATGCCGACATGGCCGGCGTCGATGCGGCGCAGGTTGATGCCCTGCTCGGCGGCGCTGGCCAGCATGGCCGCCGCGTCAGGCGTTGCAACCGTCAGCGTGTCGAAATAGGTCTCGTTGAGCACCTCGACGCCGAGCTGCTCGAAGCCGGCGGCCAGGATCGCGGCCTGGCGATGCACGCGCTGGGCGATGCGGGTCAGGCCGTCCGGGCCGTGGTATACCGCGTACATGCCGGCCATCACGGCCAGCAGCACCTGGGCGGTACAGATGTTCGAGGTCGCCTTTTCGCGGCGGATATGCTGCTCGCGCGTCTGCAGCGCCAGGCGGTAGGCCTGGTTGCCTTGCGCGTCGACGGTGACGCCGACCAGGCGGCCGGCCATGCTGCGCTTGAATTCGTCACGGGTGGCCAGGTAGCCGGCGTGCGGGCCGCCGAAACCGAGCGGCACGCCGAAACGCTGGCTGTTGCCGACCACCACATCGGCGCCCCAGTCGCCGGGCGCGGCCAGCAGGGTCAAGGCCAGCAGGTCGGCGGCGACCACGACCATCGCGCCCATCGCGTGCAGGTGCTCGACGGCGGCGCGGTAGTCGCGCACTTCGCCGTTCACGCCCGGGTACTGCAGCAGCACGCCGAAACAGCTTTCTTCGAGCGTTTCGATATCGGCGGCGGCGATGACGCGCACCTCCACGCCGATTGGCGCGGCGCGCGTTTGCAGCACTTCCAGGGTCTGCGGCAGCACATCGTCGGCCACATAGAACACCTTCGACGAGGATTTGCCGACCCGCTGGATCAGGGTCATGGCTTCGGCGGCGGCTGTGCCTTCGTCCAGCATCGACGAGTTGGCGATGCCCATGCCGGTCATGTCGGTGATCATCTGCTGGAAGTTCAGGATCGCTTCCAGGCGGCCTTGCGAGATCTCGGGCTGGTAAGGGGTGTACGCGGTGTACCAGGCCGGGTTCTCGAAGATGTTGCGCAGGATGACCTTCGGAGTATGGGTGCCGTAATAGCCCTGGCCAATCATCGACTTCATGACCCGATTCTTCGAGGCCAATGTCTTGAGGGTCGCCAGCGCCTGTTCTTCGCTGCGCGGCTCGACGAACTGGCCAAGGTCGAGGGTCTCGCGGGTGCGGATATTCTCGGGCACGACCGCGTCGATCAGGGCGCCGCGCGTGGCGTAGCCCAGGGTCGACAGCATGGCTGCCTGCTCGGATTCGGACGGGCCGATATGGCGCGGGATGAAGGCGTCGCGTGCTTCAAGTTGGGTGAGGCTGGTGCGGGTCATGGTAGTGGCCAGGAGAAGAATCGGCGCGGGGCGCCTGGGTAGGGGAGATCGGGTGGTGCGAGTGCGGTTGCAAGAGCGGTTGCAAGAGCGGTTGCAAGAGCATGGGCGAGGTAGACGGATTCCCCGCCCACCCCGCAATAAAAATCAGTTGCCAGTCGCCTTGGCGTAGGCATCAGCATCCATCAGCTTGTCCACCGCGCCGGCGTCGGTCGGCTTGAGCTTGAACAGCCAGGCGCCGAAGGCGTCCGAATTGATCGAGTCCGGGGCGTCGGCGACCGGCTGGTTCACTTCGGTGACGGTGCCGGCAACCGGTGCGTAGATGTCGCTGGCGGCCTTGACCGACTCGACCACCGCAGCGTCGCCACCGGCGGTGAATGTCTTGCCGACCTGCGGCAGTTCGACGAACACGATGTCACCCAGCGCATCCTGCGCGTACTCGGTAATGCCAACGGTCAGCGTGCCGTCAGCCTCGCGGCGTACCCACTCGTGGGACTCGGTGTATTTCAGGTCGGTTGGGATATTCATGTAAAAGCTCCGGTAGATAAGACTGTCAGTAGTGGTTGCCAATTAGGCGGCAAGTATAACAATTGTTCTTTTTAGGCTGCGAGCACTTTGCCGTTACGCACGAACGGCAGCTTCACCACGCTGGCAGCGAGCTTCTTGTCGCGAATCTCGACGTGCACGGTGTCGCCGATCGCAACGTCGAGCGGCACGCGCGCCAGCGCGATCGCCTGCTGCATGCTCGGGCTGAAGGTGCCGCTGGTGATCTCGCCGACCTTGCCTGAGGCGCTGACCACCTTCTGGTGGGCGCGCAGGATTCCGCCTTTTTCGCGCAGAATCAAGCCAACGAATTGGGCGTTCTGGCCTTGCGCCTGCAAGGCGGCCTTGCCGATGAAATCGCGCTCCGAGACCAGGTCGATGGTCCAGGCCAGGCCGGCGTCGAATGGATTGACCTGGTCGTCCATGTCCTGGCCGTACAGGTTCATGCCCGCCTCCAGGCGCAGCGTGTCGCGCGCGCCCAGGCCGGCCGGCTTGATGCCGGCGCCGACGAAGGCGTTCCACAATGCCTCGACCTGGCTTGCCGCGACACCGATTTCGAAACCGTCTTCGCCGGTATAGCCGGTGCGCGCCACCATCACTTCGCCAAAGGCGGTATCGGGCACGATCACGACATTGAAGGGCTTGAGCGGCTCGGAGGCCTCGCGGGTAGTGGGCAGCACCTGCCACACCTTGGCGCGGGCGTTCGGTCCCTGCACGGCGATCAGGGCGATCGGATCGCTGTTAGCTTCACTGCGATCGCGGCGCTGGGTGATGGTGACGGCGCTGCCGGTCGCCTCGTTCTGCTGGCTGATCCAGGCGACGTCTTTTTCGGCGGTGCCGGCATTGACCACCAGGCGGAACCAGTCTTCGGAAAAATAATAGACGATCAGGTCGTCGATCACGCCGCCGTCGCGGTTGAGCATGCAGGAATACAGCGCCTTGCCCGGAACCTGCAGCTTGTCGACGTTGTTGGCCAGCAGGCCGCGCAGGAATTCGCGCACCTTGGCGCCCTTGAGGTCCACCACGCACATGTGCGAGACGTCGAACATGCCGGCGTCCTGGCGCACTGCATGGTGTTCCTCGATCTGGGAGCCGTAGTTGACCGGCATGTCCCAGCCGCCGAAATCGACCATCTTGGCCCCAAGGGAGCGGTGTGCGGAATTGAGCGGGGTCGCTTTGAGCGTCATGGAATCCTCAGGACAGGTAATAGGGGGTACGGGCACGCCTTGCGGGTGCTTCAATCCCCTCTGTCCTTGGTACCTGAGAGATAGCAGCAAAGCCGCCTGCCCCTTCGGTGGGCCGCTTGCTTGGGCAGCGGCCGCTCTCCAGAGTTGAGCCGGCCGCGCCATGCGCTGCTGCCCCTTGACCAGTCCGTTTGCCTGAGAGTTTGTGGGTAGTGCCCCTTCGGCGGCAGGTAGGCCTGCGCTCTCCCGGTCAAGACTGTGGAGAATATGCCAGCCTTGGTGTGCTGTCAACCGCAGGGCAGTCGACAAAGGCGCCGATCGCAGTCCGTCGGCTTGCCGAAAAGTATTGCCGCGCACTATTGCCAGGTGGGGGGAGTGGGTTTGCACGTGTTTTGCTACACTTACTCTACACACTTTGCAGTGGGGAAAAAATGAGCGAAGACAAAGCGCAAGGGGCAAAGGAGGCCTGGTTCACCCTGTCGGGAGACGTCAATAGCGACATGGTGCACCGGGTATTCGAAGCCGTCGCGAGCATGACCGAAGACGGCATCGACACCGCCCACATGCTGGTGCAGTCCAATGGTGGCTATGTCAGCGATGGCCTGTGCCTGCATAATTTCCTGGCCAATTCCCCGATCACCTTCGTGATGTACAACGGCGGGGCGGTGGCGTCGATCGCAGTCACGCTGTTCTTGTCGGGTACCCGGCGCTATTGCAGCGAGACCGCACGCTTCATGGTGCACAAGTCGCATGCGACTGCCTCGCCAGGCTCGCGGCCGGACGCCTTGAATATCATCGTCGAAGGCTTGCGCGCCGACGATGCGCGCACCGAGACCTTGCTGCGCAAGTCGGTTGAATTGACGCCGGAGCAATGGGCCATCCATCAGTATTCCGACCTGCACCTGAATGCGCGCGATGCAAAGGCCGCCGGACTGGTGCATGACATCGCCGACTTCAGGCCGCCCAAGGGCGCGGTGTTGCGTAATATCTGAGCCGGGCGGCGTAGAAAAGCCCGCCGTCGCTAGAGGGCGGGCTGGGAGTATGCGCTGGCGCGGGCAGTCGAGGGCCTGCCCCGGGGCACTGCGTCAGCGCTTCTTGTCGTTCTTGTGACTCTGGCGGCCTGCTTGTGCGTGCTGCTCGGGCGTGCCGCCCTGGGTGCCGCTGCCCGAGGCCGAACCCGAGCCCGCCCCCGACTGTTTGCTGCCGCTACTGCTGCCGGCAGTATTGCTGCTTTGCTGGCTGCCGCTCTGGGAGGCAGGGCGCGCGCCCTTCTTTGCTTGATTCGAGGCCATGAAGATGTCCTTTCAAAGTGGGTAAATAGCTTGCTTGCCGAGCCGTGGAACGTTACCACGGCAATTCCGGTCAACCCATCATGCGTGCCGTCCTGACGGATCGGTATCGGATCACAGCGTGATCCGATGTAGGACGGCCGCCGACATACTCACGGCAATTAACTTCTTTGTGGCTGTTGGCAAGCGGCGACACTGGGGCCAAAAACAGATTCTCGCGATCTTTGCTGTTGCCACTTGGAAATAGTGTGGCAGAATACTGGTAGACTCCGAAGGTGAATCCATGTCCAGTATCGCCGCCCAGACAGCTCCAGCCCGCACTGCCACCGCCACGCGGCGCGCCACGCTGGATGAGCTCGTCGGTACGGCAGTTGAGCACGCAAGCAATGGCTTGACCGCCATGGCCGCGCGCATGGCCGGGGCCTTGCACGACATGAGTACGGCCGACCCGGATCCCCATCTGGCGCTCAGCCGCATCCGTTCGGGAAACCTGCTGAAGGATAACGCCTACGCTTTCGTACACCTGGCCTCGACCGGCATCGAGGCGGCGTTGCGCAGGGAGGCGGCGCAATTGCTGCCCGCAGCGCAGCAGGCACCCGCTCCAGTCACGCTCAGCCTGATCCCCCTGGAAGAAATGGACAGCCAGCTGGCGTTCGCGGCGATCAGCCGCCCGTTCGACCTGGCCCATGCCGAAGCGCTGGCCAGCCTGGGCGTTCGATTGGGCATGTTGCTGGGCCGCACGCTGGTGCGCGCATCGCATAATCCTTTCCGTCCCGACGTCTTCCTGCGCGCAATCGAGCGAGCCTGGTGCGAGTTCGAACCCGACCCGCAGGCACACCGGTTGATCCTGCCGCTGCTGCGCAGCGAACTGGTGCTGGACCTGGGCGCGCTGCTCGCCACGCTCAACGACAGGCTCAAGCCGGCAAGCGCCGGGCGGCAGGCGCACGCCCGCTTTGCCAAGACCGACGACGGCGCGGCGGCCAGGGCCGCCCGGGCGCGGCGCGACGCCGCCGTTTCGCAGCAGTTGCGCCAGTTATTCGGGACGGCCGATCCGGCGCCTGGCGATGCGCTTGCCGTCCCCATGATCGCCAATCTGCCCCAGGGCAGTGGTGGCTGGCGCCCGAGCGGCGCGGCCGGTTTTGCGGCGCCAGCAGCGGCTGCGCCTGCCCAGGGTGGGCAGCCGACCGTGCCGGCGCCGGTCGTTGCCGCGCCCTTGCTCGGCATGCTGGAGCAGGGCAGCGACCGTGCGCACGAAGGCTTCTACCTGCCGCGCCTGAAGCAAAAGCTGCCACAGGGCAGCCTGTCGCGCGGCGACGAAACCACGCTCGACCTGCTGTCGAGGATTTTTGAAACCGTCTTGCTGGACGACGCCATCGGGCAAGAAACGCGCGACCTGATCGCCTTCCTGCAAGTGCCGGTGCTCAAGGCGGCGCTGCACGACCGCAGTTTCTTCTTCGAAGAAACGCATCCAGCCCGGCGCATGCTCGACCTGCTGTCCAGGGCCGGCTGGGAGCAAACGGGTAATCCGGACGATCCGGTCTACCACGCGATGCGGCGCGGGGTCGAACAGGTGCGGCTCGAATCCCGGCCCGATGCCTTCGCCGCCGCCGTGGCCGAGCTCGAGGCCAGCCTCGCCGAACGCGAACGCGCACAGCAAGCCGCGATAGCCGGCCCCATCGCACAGGCCACGCGTCACGAAAAGCAGGCGGCCTCTGGTCGCTCGGCCCGGAAGGCGGTGGCGCTGCGCCTGGCCGGCGAAGAGGTCGTCGCGGTGGTAGCGACGTTCCTTGAGCAGCGCTGGATACCGGTCCTGAGCCTGGCCTATACCATCGAGGACAGCAAGCCAGGCGCGATCGACAGCGCCACCCGCGCGATGGACGACCTGGTCTGGAGCGTGAAGCCGAAAGCCACCCAGCAAGCGCGCAAGAGCCTGATCGCTCGCCTGCCGGCCCTGCTTGCCACCCTCAACCAGTGGCTCGACGCGGTCCAGTGGCAAGACGCCGAACGCCTGCAATTCTTTGCCGAGCTGGCCGAGTGCCATGCGGCGATCGTGCGCGCGCCGCTCGAGCTGGCGCCGGAGCGGCAGTTTGAGCTGGCGGTAGAGGCTGCCCAGCAGGACGCCCTGCGCCGCATCGCCCGCGAGCAGGGGGCGGCTACCGACGATCAGGTCGCGCCCGATGCGGTAGATGTCACGCTCGCTACCTTGGCGCGTGGCATGCGGGTCGAGTTCACCGGTGGGGGCGGGGTGCGCAAGCTCAAACTGGCCTGGGTCAGCCCGCTGCGCAGCCTGTTCATCTTTTCCGACGCGGGTCGCCAGGAAGCGTTCTCGCTGCCGGCCGAACGCCTGGCGGCGGCTTTGCGCAGCGGCAGTATCCGGGTGCTGACGCCCGAGGGTGTGGTCGGCCGCGTGCTGACCCAGGCGGCCGGCGCGGCCGCCATGAACGACCCGGCTGGCGCGGCACGCGCCGGCTGAGCTCGCTGGTGCGATTTTGCGCGCTGCACGCGCTCGCATCTTGGCCGAAAAGCAAGCAACAGATGGTATGATGCGGTCTTTGACGACTCATTCGCCACCGAAGCAACGTGCGCCTCTCCTCCATCAAATTGTCGGGATTCAAGTCTTTTGTCGATCCCACCAATTTCCAGGTGCCCGGCCAGCTGGTCGGCGTGGTCGGCCCCAACGGCTGCGGCAAGTCGAACATCATCGACGCCGTGCGCTGGGTGCTGGGTGAATCCAAGGCAAGCGAGCTGCGCGGCGAGTCGATGCAGGACGTGATCTTCAACGGTTCCACCTATCGCAAGCCGTCCGGCCGCGCCTCGGTTGAACTGGTCTTCGACAACAGCGACGGCAAGGCCGCCGGCCAGTGGGGCCAGTATGCCGAGATCGCGGTCAAGCGCACGCTCACGCGCGACGGCACGTCAACCTATTACATCAACAGCCAGCCGGTGCGGCGGCGCGACATCCAGGATATTTTCCTCGGCACTGGCCTCGGTCCGCGCGCCTACGCCATCATCGGCCAGGGCATGATCTCGCGCATCATCGAGTCGCGCCCCGAAGAGCTGCGGGTCTTCCTCGAAGAAGCCGCTGGCGTGTCCAAGTACAAGGAACGCCGCCGCGAGACCGAAAACCGTCTGTCGGACACGCGCGAAAACCTGCTGCGGGTCGAGGACATCCTGCGCGAACTCAACGCCAACCTCGAGAAACTCGAGGCGCAAGCGCTGGTGGCCAATCGTTTCCACCAGTTGCAGGCGGACCAGGAAGAAAAGCAGAAGCTGCTCTGGCTGCTGCGCAAGAACGAAGCGAAAGGCGAGCAGTTGCGCTGGTTCCGCGAGATGGAACAGGCCCAGCTCGAGCTCGAGGCGCAGACCGCGAAACTGCGCAGCGTCGAGCTCGATCTCGAACACCTGCGCCAGGCCCATTTCGCCACCGGCGACCGCCTGCATACGGCCCAGGGCGTGCTGTACCAGACCAATGCGGAAATCGGCAGCCTGGAGGCGCAAATCAAGTTCGTGGTCGAGTCGCGCACGCGCCTGCAGAACCAGCTTGGCACGCTCGCCGCACAGCGCGACCAGTGGCTGGCGCAGCGCCAGCAATACCACGAGCAGATCGAGGAAGCCGAGTTCACGCTGGAAGAACTCGGCGCACGCGCAGAAGCGGTGCAAATGGCAGTCGAGGCGCACGGCGAGCGGGTGCCCGAGCTGGAAACGGCATGGCGCGAACTGTCGGGGCGCTCGAACGAATCGCGCGCGCGCATCATGGGCGTCCAGCAGCGCATCGAACTGGCCAGCGCCCACCAGCGCAACGCCGCCGGCATCTTGACCAGCCTGGCGAGCCGGCGCGAACGCCTGCAGCACGAACGTAATAACCTGAACCTGCCCGACAGCGCCACGCTCGACAACCTGCGCATGCAGCTCGAAGAAAAACAGCTGGCTTTCGAGGAGCAGACCATGCTGCTGGAACAGGCCAGTGCGCGCCAGGAGGCGGTCGCAGCCGAACGGCGCGAGGCACAGGCCCAGGTCCAGCACGAGTCTGGCGCAAGCGCCCGGCTCGAAGCGCGCCTGGCCGCGCTGCGCCAGATGCAGGACCGGGTGCAAACCCAGGGCAAGGTCCAG
Source organism: Massilia sp. H6 (assembly GCF_024802625.1). Classification (NCBI taxonomy): domain Bacteria; kingdom Pseudomonadati; phylum Pseudomonadota; class Betaproteobacteria; order Burkholderiales; family Oxalobacteraceae; genus Massilia; species Massilia sp. H6. The sequence goes on along the minus strand of NZ_CP103371.1, from coordinate 2,714,691 downwards.
CCCTGGCTCGACAAGCACGAACTGGGCGGCTTGCCGCGCCTGTGGCACAAACTCGACGTCGAAGAGGGCTGGGAAAACGCCCTGGAGGCGGTGCTGCGCGAGCGCGCCGGTGCGCTGGAAATGTCGAACCTGGACTGGGCCAACGGCTTTTTCGGCGATGCGCCGCCGGCGCGCCTGGCGCTGTACTCACCGGCCTTGTCGACGGGCGCATCGTCAACGCCGGCCGACGCGCCCGGCCTGAAACCCTTCGCCAACCTGCTGCGCCTGAACGACCCGGGCGTGCGCGGCGTGCTCGACGACTGGCTGCACCGCGTCTACGTGGCGCAGGACGCCGCCGAAGCCCTCGGCGCGCGCATGCGCCTGCCCGCGGGCGGCAGCTTCGTCACGCGCCAGGGCCACCTGATCACGCAATCGAGCGTACGCTTTCATGCGCCGGACGCCGAGCAGGACGGCATGCTGGCGCGCCAGCACGACATCGAGAACACAACCAAGCAACTGCGCGCGCAGGCGCTGCTGGCCGACGAGGCGCGCAGCCGCGCCACCCGTGCCGATGCCGCCGCCAGTGAGCTCGAACGGCGGCTGCAAGATGCCCGCCAGCGTGCGGGCCAACTCCAGCGCGAGGTGCATGCGCTGCAGATCGACGTGCTCAAGCAAAGCGAGATCGAAGCGCGCTTCAACCAGCGCAGCGGCCAGATCGCGGCCGAACTCGGTGAGATCGGCGCGCAGGAAGCCGAACAGCGCCAGGCAGCGCTCGAGGCCGAACAAGAATTCGAGCAGCTCGATATGGAATTGTCCGAGCTGCAGGGTGCCCACGAAGACGGCCAGACTGCCCTGATGGACCAGGAACAGGGCTTGGCCGATGCCCGCCAGAAGCTGCGCGAGCTCGAGCGCGGCGCGCAAGAGGCGCAGTTCGCCGAACGGGCGCAGCGCAGCAAGATCGACGAGCTGCGCCGCAACATCGCCACCGCCTCTAGCCAAGCCGAGCAGGTTGGCGCCAGCCTGGCCGCGGGCAGGCTCGAACTCGAGGCCCTGGAAGCGGGCAGCGCCCACGAAGGCCTGCAGGAACTGCTGGAGCGCCGCAGCGCGCAAGAACGCGCGCTGTCCGACGCCAGGAGCGAACTCGATCAGGTGGCCCTGCAGCTGCGCCAGGCCGAAGAAGCGCGCATGGGCAACGAGCGCAGCCTGCAGCCGCAGCGCGACCGTATTACCGAGATGCAGCTCAAGGAACAGGCCGCGCGCCTGAACCAGGAGCAGTTTGCCGAGGCCCTGGCCTCGACCGGCGCGGACGAAGCGCAGCTGGCCGAAAAGCTCGATCCCGAGCTCAAGCCGCAATACCTGCAAGGCGAGGTCACGCGCCTGACCAATGCCATCGCCGCGCTCGGCGCGGTCAACCTGGCGGCGGTGGACGAGCTGGCCCAGGCCACGGAGCGCAAGCGCTATCTCGATTCGCAGAACCAGGACCTGCAAGAAGCCATCGCCACGCTCGAAGACGCGATCAGCCGCATCGACCGCGAGACGCGCGACCTGCTGCAAGACACCTTCGACCGCGTTAACACCCATTTCTCGGAACTGTTCCCGATCCTGTTCGGCGGCGGCAATGCCAAGCTGGTGATGACGGGGGACGAGATCCTCGATTCGGGCGTGCAGGTGATGGCCCAGCCGCCCGGCAAGAAGAACGCCACCATCCACCTGCTGTCGGGCGGTGAAAAAGCGCTGACCGCGACTGCCCTGGTGTTCTCGATGTTCCGCCTGAACCCGGCGCCATTCTGCCTGCTCGACGAGGTGGACGCGCCACTGGACGATGCCAACACGGAGCGCTTCTGCCGGATGGTCAAGCGCATGTCCGAACATACCCAATTCCTCTTTATTTCGCATAACAAGATTGCGATGGAGATGGCCAATCAACTGATCGGTGTGACGATGCAGGAGCAGGGCGTATCGCGCATCGTGGCGGTGGACATGGAGTCCGCCGCGAATTTCGCTACTGAGGCACAAGCAGCATGACTGAATTACAAATGAGCCTGATCGCGGCCGCCGGCGTGTTCGTCGGCGGCGTCTTCTCTTATAACAAATGGCAGGAGTACAAGGCCCGCAAGAGTGTCGAGCGCGCCTTTGCCTCCGATCACGACGACGTCCTGATGCGCAGCGGCGACACCCTGGTCGAGCGCCAGGAACCGATGCTCGATCTTGGCGCGGAGTCTCCGCTGGCGCCGCTCGACGTCGACCCGGACCTGGCTGTGCCCGGCCGTTCCGCGCCGGTGACGCAGTCGCCGGCATCGTCCTCGAGCATGGCGCCGATCCATGCGGCGCCGGCGCCGCAGCCAGCGCCGTCGGCCCCGCCAGTGGCGCTGCCTGGCACTACGGCGGGCATGCCTCCGGCCGAACTGGCCGAGAGCCTGGTCGATCCCCTGATCGACTGCCTGGTTCCCTTGAACTTCGAAGGCGCGGTGCGCGGCGACAAGATCCTGCCGTCGCTGCACAAGCTGCGCCGCGTCGGTAACAAGCCGATCCACTACATCGGGTTTGCCGTCAATGGCGACTGGGAGCCGATCGTGCATGGCGGCGTCTACACCAAGCTGCAGGCCGGTGTCCAGATGGCGACCCGCACCACGGCCCTGAACGAAATCGAATACTCCGAACTGGTGTCGCGCCTGCGCGCGGTGGCCGACGAGATCGGGGCCGAGCCGGAAGTGCCGGACATGATCGAAGTGATGAGCGAGGCGCGTACGCTGCACCGTTTCGTGTCGGGGCACGACGCCCAGCTGGGTGTGAACCTGGCCTCGAACGGTGCAGCCTGGCCGATCACGACCCTGATCGGGGCGCTCGAGAAGCAGGGCTTCGACGTGCGTCCGGATGGCCGTTTCTCGATGCCTGACGGCGACGCCGGAGTGCTGTTTACGCTCTCGACCAATGTCACCCTGGGCGCCGAATCCACCAGCCGCCTGACCCTGCTGCTGGACGTGCCTTGCGTGGCTCCGGCGCGCGACGGCTTCGGCCTCATGGTCAAGACCGCCCGCGAGCTGGTCATGCGCCTGGACGCCACCATTGTCGACGACTTCGAGCAGCCGCTGTCGGACGAAGCGCTGGACGAGATCAAGGGACAGGTCGCCGAGTTTTACCAGGAAATGGAAGCGGCGGACATTCCGGCCGGCTCCACCCGCGCGCTGCGCCTGTTCGTGTAAGGACCGGGCGACGATGAGTGTGACGACGAGCGCGACGCTGGCGCCAGACGTGCTGGCGCGGATGGCGTGGCTGGTGGAGCAACTGAACCGCCACCTCTACAATTACCACGTGCTCGACGCGCCGACCATACCCGACGCCGAGTACGACCGCCTGTTCCAGGAGCTGCAGGCGCTGGAGCTGGCCCATCCGGAGGCAATCACCAGCGACTCGCCGACCTTGCGCGTTGGCGCCGCGCCGATTCCCGAGTTCGGGCAAGTGACGCACTCGGTGCCGATGCTGTCGCTCAACAACGCTTTCGCCGACGAAGACGTCGACAACTTCGACCGCCGCGTGCGCGAGGGGCTCGACGCCAGGCAGGTCGACTACAACGCCGAGCTCAAGTTCGACGGCCTGGCCATCAGCCTGCGCTACGAAAACGGCGTGTTCGTGCAGGCCGCCACCCGCGGCGATGGCTTTACTGGCGAGGACGTGACCGCCAACATCCGCACCGTCAAGGTGATTCCGCTGCGCCTGCACGGGCCCGAGGCGCCGGCCATACTCGAAGTGCGCGGCGAGGTGCTGATGTTCAAGGACGACTTCGCGCGCCTGAACGCGCGCCAGCGCGCGGCGGGCCAGAAAGAGTTCGCCAACCCGCGCAATGCGGCCGCTGGCAGCCTGCGCCAGCTCGATGCGCGCATTACCGCCAGCCGCAAGCTGCGCTTCTTTGCCTACGGCGTCGGGCTGCTGGAGGGTGCGCAGCTGCCCGCCACCCACTCCGGGGTGCTCGACTGGTTCGTGCAACTGGGCCTGCCGGTTGCGCCCGAGCGCGCCGTGGTGACCGGCCGCGACGGCCTGCTTGAGTTCTACCGCGGCGTTGGCGAGCGCCGCGCCAGCCTGCCGTACGAGATCGATGGCGTGGTGTACAAGGTCGATGGCGTGGCCGACCAGGCCCGGCTCGGCTTCGTGTCGCGCGCGCCACGCTTTGCGCTGGCCCATAAATTCCCGGCCGAGGAAGCCTTGACCGTCGTCACCGCGATCGACGTCCAGGTTGGCCGCACCGGCGCCATCACGCCCGTGGCGCGCCTGCATCCGGTAGCGGTCGGCGGTGTCACCGTCACCAACGCGACCTTGCACAACGAAGACGAAGTGCTGCGCAAGGACGTGCGGGTGGGCGACACCGTGGTCGTGCGCCGCGCCGGCGACGTCATTCCCGAGGTGCTGTCGGTGGTGCTCGAGCGCCGCCCGCAGCCCGAACCAATGCGCTATGTGTTGCCGAAAACCTGCCCGGTGTGCGGCGCGCACGTGATGCGCGAAGAAGGCGAAGCCATTGCGCGCTGCTCCGGCGGCCTGGGCTGCGCGGCCCAGCGCAAGGAGGCGATCCGCCACTTCGCGGGTCGCCGCATGATGGACATCGACGGCCTGGGCGACCGTTATATCGACAGCCTGGTCGAATGCAGTCTGATTCATGGCGTGGCCGACCTGTACCAGCTGACCCTGGATGACCTGCTGACCATGAAGCGCCTGGCGGACGAGCGCGATGGCAGCACGCCCGACACCGTCAAGAACGGCAAGGTCGCCACCAAATGGGCCGACAAGCTGCTCGAAGCGATCGCCGCCAGCAAGCAGCCGCCGCTGGAGCGCCTGCTGTTCGCGCTCGGCATCCGCCACGTCGGCGAATCCACCGCCAAGACCCTGGCCGACTGGCTGGGCCGCTTCGAGCTGGTGCGCCAGGCACCGGCTGCACTGCTACGGGTGCTGCCCGACATCGGTGGCACCGTGGCCGACGCCATCGCCGAATTCTTCGCGCAAGAAAAGAACCAGCAGGCGATCAATGCGCTGCTGGCGGCCGGCGTGGCGCCGCAGGGCGAACACCCGCCCAAGCCGGCCCTGCGCGAAAAGCTCGACGAAGCCAACCTGCTCGCGGCGCTGGGCGTGCCGAAACTGACCGAGCCACGCGCACGCCAGCTCCTGGGCGCCGGCCAGACGCTGGACTCGCTCAGCCACCTGAAGGTCTTCAACGTGTTCGGCCTGCCCGCCACGGTGAGCGCGGCGCTGGAAGGGTGGATGGCGCAGCCGGGCAAGCGCGAGCAGCTCGCCGCGCTGGCACGGCTGCGCGGCGAGCTGCTCGCGCAGCTGCCCGAGCAAGCCCCGGCAGCCGAAGGCCGTTTCGCCGGCAAGACCTTCGTGCTGACCGGGACGCTGCCAACCTTGAGCCGCGATGCCGCCGGCGCCCTGATCGAAGGGGCGGGCGGCAAGGTGGCGGGCTCGGTATCGAAAAAAACCTCGTATGTGGTGGCCGGCGCCGAGGCGGGCAGCAAGCTCGCCAAGGCAGAGGAGCTGGGCGTTTCCATCCTCGACGAAGCAGGCCTGCTGGCCTTGCTGGAAACCTAGAAAGGCAAGCCATGACCCTGATCCGCAAAGCCGTATTCCCCGTTGCCGGCCTCGGCAGCCGTTTTTTGCCCGCCACCAAGGCGCAGCCCAAGGAAATGCTGCCGATCGTCGACAAGCCGCTGATCCAGTACGCGGTCGAAGAAGCGGTGGCCGCCGGCATCACCGAACTGGTGTTCATCACCGGCCGCAACAAGCGCGCCATCGAAGACCATTTCGACACCGCCTACGAGCTCGAAGCCGAGCTGGAAGCGGCCGGCAAGCAGGCGCTGCTCGACGTGGTGCGCGGCGTGATTCCGAAGAACGTCACCTGCATCTATATTCGACAGTCGGCGCCGCTGGGCCTGGGCCATGCCGTGCTGTGCGCGCGCCCGGTGGTCGGCAATGAGCCGTTCGCGGTGCTGCTGGCCGACGATTTCATGGATACCGCGCCCGGTTACAAGCCGGTGCTGGCGCAGATGACCGACCTGTACTCGTATGAGCGCTCGAGCATCCTGGCGGTGCAGGAGGTCGCGCGCGAGCACACCCGCCAGTACGGCATCGTCAGCGCCGCCAGCTACCGGCCGGGCCTGGACGTGGTCTCGGGCATCGTCGAGAAGCCGGCCCCGGAACTGGCGCCGTCCACCCTGGCCGTGGCCGGACGCTATGTGCTGTCCGGCTCCATCTTCGCTTATCTCGAACACCTCGGCACCGGCGCCGGCGGCGAAATCCAGCTTACCGACGGCATTGCCGCGCTGATGCAGGCCGAGCGCGTGCTGGCCTACCGCTACCATGGCCAGCGCTACGACTGCGGCTCCAAGCTCGGCTACCTGCAGGCCACCGCCGCGATGGGGCTGAAACATCCGGAAACCGCGCAGGGCTTGCGCGCCTGGCTGGGCGCATTGCTCGAACAGGGCAAATTGCCATGACCGTCCGCGAGATCCTGCGCATGGGCGATCCGCGCCTGCTGCGCGTGGCCGATCAGGTCACCGAATTCGATACGCCTGCGCTGCATGCCCTGATCGCCGACATGTTCGAGACCATGCATGCGGCCAATGGCGCCGGCCTGGCGGCGCCGCAGATCGGCGTCAACCTGCAATTGGTGATCTACGGCTTCGCCAGCAATGGCCGCTATCCGGGCGCGCCACCGGTGCCCGAGACGGTGCTGATCAATCCCGTGCTCACACCCCTGTCGGATGACATGGAAGAGGGCTTCGAGGGCTGCCTGTCGGTACCTGGCCTGCGCGGCAGCGTGCCGCGCTACACCCGGCTGCACTACGAAGGGGTCGACCAGTTCGGAAAGCCCATCGTGCGCGACGCCGAGGGCTTCCATGCGCGCGTGGTCCAGCACGAGGTCGACCACCTGAACGGCATCCTGTACCCGATGCGCATCCGCGATTTTTCGCGCTTTGGCTACACCGAAGTGATGTTCCCTGACATGGATCCGAAGGCCGACGACTGATGTACTCGGGCATGGTGGGCAGGATACCTGCCCACCATGCGCGTCAGGACTGGTCAGGACTGGTCAGGACTAGTCAGGATACGGCGACGGCCCACCCTGGGCAATGAACGTATCGATCCTTTGCTGCAGCACCGGCAGCGGCACCGACCCCAGTTGCAGCACCGTGTCGTGGAAGTTGCGGATATCGAACTTCGCGCCCAGCGCCTTTTCTGCCCGCGCGCGCGCTTGCTGGATCGCCATCTGCCCCAGGTAATACGACAGCGCCTGACCCGGCCACGAGATGTAGCGGTCCACCTCGGTTTCGACCTCGTGCTGCGACAGTGCGGTGTTGTCCATCAAATAGCCTTGGGCCTGCTCGCGGGTCCAGCCCTTGGCGTGAATGCCGGTGTCGACCACCAGCCGCGAAGCGCGCCAGGCCTGGTAGCTGAGCATGCCGAACACTTCGTATGGCGTCTCGTAGATGCCCATCTCGGTACCCAGGCGCTCGGCGTACAGCGCCCAGCCTTCGCCGAAGGCCGAGATGTACGCACGGCGAAAGTCGGGGACGCCTTTCTGCTCCTGCGCCACCGGGATCTGGAAAGCGTGGCCGGGCGCCGATTCGTGCAGGGTCAGCGCCGGCAGGCTGTAGAGCGGGCGCGCCGGCAGGTTGTAGGTGTTGACCCAGTAGCTGCCAGAGCCGCCGCGCCCGGCCGTGTAGAACGGGGCCTGGTCGTCGGGCACCGGCAAAATTGCAAAGCGTCGGCGCGGCAGGTAGCCGAAATACTGGTCGGCCTTGGCGTCGAATTTCTTGGCCGTCCAGGCCGCGCGCATCAAGAGTTCGCGCGGCGTCTTGGCATAAAACTGCGGATCGGTGCGCAAAAACTGCAGGAAGGCGGCCAGGTCGCCCTTGAATTGAACCTGCTGCATGACCGCATGCATCTCGGCGCGGATCTTGGCCATTTCGGCCAGGCCGATCGCATGGATCTGGTCGGCGCTTAAACCGGTGGTGGTGAACTCGACGATCTTCGACTGGTAATACGCTGCGCCCCCCGGCATGCTGGTGGCCGCCAGCGTGGTGCGCGCCCGCGGCAGGTACTCGTTGCGGAAAAACGCCAGTACCCTGGCATAGGCTGGCTGCACCGCGTCGCCGATCACGGCCACGGCTTGCGCCTTCAAGGCTTGCTGCTCGGCGCCCGATACCGATGCCGGAAAGGCCTTGAAGGGCGTGAAGAACACCGTCTCTTGCGGGGTGCTGGCCTCGGCGATCGAGCTCAGTGCCACATCGCGCCCGGCCAGGGTGACCCGCGGCGGCGTAAAGCCGCGCGCCAGTCCGGCGCGCATGTTGGCGGTTTCTTGCGCAAAATAGTCGGGCAGCGCAGCGAGCTGCTTCAGGTAGTTGCGGTAGTCGTCAAGGGTCTTGAACGGACGGCGCGCGCTGGACGTGACGTCGGTCCAGAACGCGCTGTCGGCATTGACGGGCTGTTCGTATTCGCGAAAACGCTGGGCATCGAGCAGGGCGGCGACCTGGGCGCGGTAGACCGCGAAGTTGACGCGCTCGGCCGGCGACAAGTCGGCGGGGTGCAGCGCATCGAGCTCATTGATGATGCCGGCCCAGTAGCGCTCGCGCGCCTGCTGCGCCGGAGCATCCACGCGCGCCAGCACCGGACTCACGCCGCGCTCGCCTTCGGCGCGAGCGAGGCGTTCGGCGACGCGCCAGTTCCATTCTTTCGTGTAGATTTTCTTGAAACGCGCGTCCGCGCTAGTGGCAGCCTCGACCGGAGAAGTGACCAGGCCCAGCAGTAAACACGCGGTCGGCAGTACGGCGCCCCATTGATTCTTCATGATATTCCCGCATTCGATTGAGCGATATTGCTCTGTGCTAGACATCTTAACGGGGATGTCGCCGGTTGACATCAACCAACATGTTTCGGGAAGATACAGCGGTGGCGTCGACGCCGCGGCGCTGCAGCCCGTCTGCTCACTTTGATCCATGTAATTTTATTACACGCACCCTGTCTCGTGCGCCGGAAATCTGGCATGCTCTGGCTTGCCTTTATTTGCTACTTTCAACCACCGGAACCCATGACCACTGCACCGTTCGTCCGCCTGGCCCTGTGCCTGCTCGTCAGTACATCCGCCCACGCCCAGAATGCCGAGCGCCAGCTGCTTGGGGTCAGCGGCAACGCCAATACGCTGGAACTTGCCACCAGCGACGGCCGCTACCTGATCAAGCCGTATTCGGCCAACGTGGTCGAAACCACCTTTATTCCGAATGGCGAGCAGCTCGACGCGGCCTCGCACGCGGTGGTTCTGGTGCCGGTCGATGTCGGTGCGACCCTGACCGACAAAGCCAAGCGCATCGAACTGGCCACGCCCGGCATCACCGTGGTGGTGGACAAGAAGCCGTTTCGCATCAGCTATCTGTACAAGGGCCAGCCGCTGGTAGCGGAAAAGGGCGGCTACGCCAGGGGCGCCAAGTTCGAGACCATCGAATTCGCGCTCGACGAGGGCGAGGCGCTGTATGGCGCCGGCGCCCGCGCGGTTGGCATGAACCGCCGCGGCAACCGTTTCGAGCTGTATAACCGCGCCGATTATGGCTACGGCAAGACCTCGCAGCTGCTCAATTACACGATCCCGGTGGCGCTGTCTTCGAAAAAATATGCGCTCCACTTCGACAATCCGCGCACCGGCTGGCTCGATTTCGACAGCCGCAAGGACGGCACCTTGCGCTATGAAGTGACGGGCGGACGCAAGACCTACCAAGTGATCGCGGGCGACACCTGGGACGCGGTGATGGCGAACTACACCGGCCTGACGGGGCGCCAGCCGTTGCCGCCGCGCTGGGCCTTCGGCAACTTTGCCAGCCGCTTCGGCTACAAGACCGAGGCGCAGACGCGGGCGGTGGTTGACAAGTTCATCGAAGAAAAAATCCCGCTCGACGCCATCGTGCTCGACCTGTTCTGGTTCGGCAAGACCGTCAAGGGCACCATGGGCAACCTGGCCTGGGACCGCGACAGCTTCCCGACCCCCGAAAAGATGATGGCCGACTTCAGGCAAAAGGGAGTCAAGACTATCCTCATCACCGAACCCTTCGTCCTGACGACGTCTGCCCGCTGGCAAGAAGCGGTACAGCGCAAGGCGCTGGCCACCGGCAAGGATGGCCAGCCGGCGACCTTCGATTTCTACTTCGGCAATACCGGCATCGTCGACCTGTACCGGCCGGAAGGGCGCGACTGGTTCTGGGATATTTACAAGGGCCTGAAGGAAAGCGGCGTAGCTGGCTGGTGGGGCGATCTGGGCGAGCCGGAAGTGCATCCGTCCTGGGTGCGCCACGGCGCGCAGGCCGAGAAGGGGGCCGACGAGGTCCACAATATCTATGGCCACGACTGGGCGCGCCTGATTTTCGAAGGCTACCGCAAGAACTACCCGGAACAGCGCCCGTTCATCCTGATGCGCGCCGGTTATTCGGGCTCGCAGCGCTTTGGCATGATCCCGTGGTCGGGCGATGTCAGCCGCGGCTGGGGCGGCCTGCAGTCGCAGATGGAGATCTCCCTGCAAATGGGCATGCAGGGCCTGGCCTACATGCATTCGGACCTCGGTGGCTTTGCCGGCGCGATGCTCGACGATGAACTGTACGTGCGCTGGCTGCAGTATGGTGTTTTCCAGCCGGTGTTCCGTCCGCATGCGCAGGACGACGTGGCGCCGGAACCGGTGTACCGCTCGGAGCGCACCAAGGTGCTGGCGCGCGAAGCGGTATGGCTGCGCTATGCCATGCTGCCCTATAACTACACGCTTGCGTTCGACAACAGCCAGACCGGCATGCCGCTGATGCGGCCGGTACTGTTCGAGGACGACGATGCTACCGCCATGTCGTCCACCTACCTGTGGGGCGCCGATTTCCTGGTGGCGCCGATCGTGGAGCCGGGCGCGACCCGCAAGGAAGTGCACTTCCCGGTCAAGGACAGCGTCTGGTTCGATTTCCATACCGGCACCAGGCATCTGGGCGGCATCACGCAGGTCGTCAAGCCGGTCGAGGCGCACATCCCGGTGTACGTGCGCGCCGGCGCCTTCATCCCGATGGCCAAGGTGGTGCAGAGCACGCGCGACTACTCGACCCGCCAGCTCGACCTGCACTACTACCACGACGCGAGCGTAGCCAGCGCGCAGGGCAATATGTATGACGACGACGGCGAGAGCGCCAATGCGTTCGAGCAGGGCAAGTATGAAATCGTGCGCTTTGCCAGCAGCCATGCGAACGGCAAACTGGAAGTGCAGCTGCGCACCGAGACCGGCAAGGCGCAGGCTCCGGCAGAGCGGGGCTTTTCGCTGAAAGTGCACAACGTGGCCGTCAAGCCGCGCGCAGTGACTGTCGATGGCCAGGCAGTGAAGTTTGTCTGGAACGACAAACACCAGCTGCTCGAAGTACCGGTGGCGGCGCGCAAGCAGCTGGCCAGCAAGGTGACGATCAGTTTGTAACGCCTGCTCGGCTGCAGTCCGAGGGTCAATGGTGCGCTGGTTCGCAACGCGTTCCAGCGCAGGTCAGCGCGCTACGATCAGGCGCACCCCCAGGCCCACGAAGATCGCGCCCGCCAACCGATCGAGCCACATTCCCGCGCGCGGCGTGCGCTTGAGCCACTGCCCGATCGACCCCGAAAAATAACCGAGCAAGCCGAACAGCACCGCCGCCTGCAGCGTAAACGTCAGTCCCAGCCAGGCGATCTGCCAGCTCGCATCGCCGCGCGAAGCCACCACGAACTGCGGCAAAAAAGACAGGAAAAACAGCACGACTTTAGGATTGATGGCGTTGGCCAGCAGTCCCCTGAAGAACAGCTGGCGCGCCGTGTCATTGGGCACGCCCGCCGCGACCTGGGCGCCGCCGCGGCTGCGCAGCGCCTGGGCGCCGATCCAGACCAGGTACAGGCCACCGGCGATCTTCAGGGCCGTGAACGCCGTCGGCGAGGCCGCGATGATGGCGCTCACGCCAATCACGGCCAGCAAGGTATGGTTCAGGCAGCCCAGCGCGCAACCGAGACCGAAAGCCATGCCGCGCGCGCGGCCCTTGGCGACGCCAACTCCCAGCACCATCATGTTGTCCGGGCCGGGCGAGAGCGTGATCAGGATCGCGGCGGTCAGGAAGCCGAGGAATTGTTCGGGCGTGAGCATGGAGTCGAACTTTCGGCTAGTGCCCGCCCGGCGGCTGGAGCACGGCGTCCGGGTCCAGCTCGATCCAGGTCGGCGCGTGGTCGCTCGGTTTTTCCTTGGCGCGCTGGAAGCGGTCCACGCCGGCCGCGCGCAGCGCGGGCGCTACCGCAGGGCTCAGCAGCAGATGGTCGATGCGCAGCCCCGCGTCACGCCCGAAGGCATTGCGAAAGTAATCCCAGAACGTATAGATTGTCTGGTCCGGGTGCAGGCTGCGCAGCGCATCGAGCCAGCCCTGCGCCAGCAGGCGCTCGAAGGCAGCCCGCGTCTCGGGCCGGAACAGGGCGTCGGTGACCCAGCGTTCCGGCTTGTAGGCATCGAGATTGGTTGGTATCACATTGAAGTCGCCGCACATTACCACCGGCACGTTCGCCGCCATCAGTTCGGCGCCGCGCCCGATCAGGCGCTCCATCCAGGCCAGCTTGTAGTCGAACTTCGGCCCCGGCGCCGGATTCCCGTTCGGCAGGTACAGGCCGCAGAACAGAATGCCCTGGTAGGCCGCCTCGATATAGCGGCTTTGCTCGTCGAGAGGGTCGCCCGGCAGGCCACGCTGCAACTCTTGCGCCGGCCCTTCGCGGGTCAGGATGGCGACGCCATTCCAGCTTTTCTGGCCATGCCAGAGCGCGTGGTAGCCGGCGTCACGGATGGCTTGTTCGGGAAATTTCTCGTGTGGCGCCTTGAGCTCCTGCAGGCACAGCACATCGGGCTGGCGTTCTGCCAGGTATTCCAGCAGGGCGGGCAAGCGGGCCCCGATGCCATTGATGTTATAGGTGACGACCAGCATCGTGTCTCCGGGAAAGTCGGTAAGGTGTTGCGACTTTAACATGCAGGATCGGGCGCACGGCGATTCCTGGCCGGGCGCAGGCCCCGCAGCGCTGCCTTAAAACTGTTCTTCGGGCAGCAAATAGCGCCACTGGCCTACCGGCAGGTCGCCCAGTTTCACCTTGCCGATGCGCACGCGCTTCAAGCCCACCACTTTCAAGCCCACCATGTCGCACATGCGGCGGATCTGGCGCTTCTTGCCTTCTTTGAGCGTGAAGCTGAGCTGATCATCGTTCTGCCAGCGTACCTTGGCCGGCAGCAGCGGTTTGCCGTCCATCCACAGGCCGAAGCAGAGTTTTTTCAGGTCCGATTCGGGCAGCTTGCCCGGCTTGGTGTATTCGACCCGCACCAGGTATTCCTTCTCGACCGAGGTGGTTTCGCCGATCAGCTGCTTGGCGACGCGGCCATCCTGGGTCAGCACCAGCAGCCCGACCGAGTCGATGTCGAGGCGACCGGCCGGCACCAGGCTGCGCAGCTGGGTAGGGTGGAAGTTTTCCCTGGACGGGTCGTCCGGCCAGCGGTTTTCCGGCTTGATCAGGGCCACTGCCGGCGTGTAGCCGTCTTCGGCCTGGCCGCTGACGAAACCCATCGGCTTGTTGATCAGGATGGTCACGCGCTTGGACTGCTCGGCGGCGGCCTGGCGTTCGACGGTGATGCGCTGGGTCGGCAGCACCTTGCTGCCCAGCTCCGAGACGACCTGGCCGTCCACGCGCACCCAGCCGCGGGCGATCCATTCATCGGCTTCACGCCGCGAGCACAGGCCGAGTTCGGACATTCGTTTGGAAAGGCGGAGCGGTTCAGTCATCGGTCAACAGTAAAAAATAAGGGTAGAAAAGGCAGGACCAGGGTTAGCCTGGCGCGCTATATCTTGATTGCATCGAGCAGGTCGGTCTCGAGCTGCACCTGCACGCGTGGATTGGCCAGGGTAGGGCCGTCGACGAGAAACACGTCCTCGACGCGCTCGCCCAGGGTCAGGATCTTCGCGGTGTGCAAACTGATGCGGTAGCGCGCCAGCACGCTGGCGATCGCATACAGCAGGCCGGTGCGGTCGTTGGCGGCCACCGACAGCACGTAATACTGGCCGCGCTCGTCCGGACGCAGGTCGACCGCCGGCGTGATCGGGAAGGTGCGCGACAGACGCGACAGGCGCCCGCGACTGAACGGCGGCAGCGGGTCCTGCGACAGCAGCAGGGCGCACAGTTCGTGTTCGATCAGGCTGATGATGTCGCGGTAGCTGCCGGCGAAGTTTTCATCGGTCACCAAAAAGGTGTCGAGCGCATAACCGTGACGGGTGGTGTGGATCTTGGCGTCGAGGATGCTGAAGTTCTTGCGGTCGAAATAGCTGCAGATGCGCGCGAACAGGTCGGGCTGGTCCTTGATATAGACCGCCACCTGCAGGCCTTCGCCGATCGGGGCCAGCCGCGCCCGGACCACCGGGCGTTCGCTGTTGACTTTATCGACCAGGGCGCGCGTCTGCCAGGCGATGTCGGAGGCGTCGTGGCGCAGGAAATAGGCGACGTCGAGCTGCTCCCACAGCGCTTCGTGGGCGCGGGCGTCCAGGCCGAACAGGCGCAGCGTGGCCTGCGCTTCTTTCTGGCGCACCCGCAGTTCGCGGTCGGCGCTGTGCGGCTCGCCGCCCAGCACCCGCAGCGTGGTCTTGTACAGGTCTTCGAGCAGCTTGGCCTTCCAGGCATTCCAGACCTTGGGGCTGGTGCCACGGATGTCGGCCACGGTGAGCAGGTAGAGCGCGCTCAGGTGGCGCTCGTCCTTCACCTGGGCGGCAAAAGCGCAAATCACGTCCGGATCGGACAGGTCCTGCTTCTGGGCCACGGTCGACATGGTCAGGTGCTGGCGCACCAGGAACACCACCAGTTCGGTGTCTTTCTCGGACATGCCGTGGCCGCGGCAAAAGTCGGCGGCGTCCTGCGTCCCGAGTTCGGAGTGGTCGCCGCCACGGCCCTTGGCGATGTCGTGGAACAGGGCCGCCACATACAGCAGCCAGCGGTCGTGGAAATTGGCGATCAGCTGGCTGCAGAACGGGTATTCGTGGGCGTGCTCGGGCATGGTAAAGCGGCGCAGGTTACGCACCACCATCAAGATGTGCTGGTCGACCGTGTAGACGTGGAACAGGTCGTGCTGCATCTGGCCGATGATGCTGCGAAAGGCCGGCAGGTAGCGGCCCAGCACGCCCATGTCGTTCATGCGCCGCAGCGCGTGTACCAACCCGCTCGGCGCCTGCAGGATGCGCAGGAACTGCGCCTTGTTGAACGGGTCGGCGCGGTAGGCGTCGTCGATGCAGTTGCGGGCGTGCCAGAGCGCGCGAATGGTGCGCGCGGTCATGCCCTTGAGGTGGGGGCGCTCGGTCATGGCCACGAAGATCCCCAGCACCGCCGGCGGATGGCGCTCGAATATATTGCCTGCCGCGATGTCGATGAAGCCATTGACTTCATTGAAATAGGCATTGAGCGGCGCGGCCGAGCACGGACGCGGAAACAGCTGGGCTTCGATGTTCTGCAGCAGGATCGTATTGAGCTGGGTGACCGTCTTGGCGGCCCAGTAGTAGCGCTGCATCAGCAATTCGCTGGCGCGCCGGCCGTCCGCGTCGTCGAGCCCGAAGGTCTTGGCGATCGGCGTCTGCACGTCGAACACCAGGCGGTCTTCGCGGCGGTTGGTCTGCAGGTGCAGGCGCACGCGAATATCCTTGAAGGCGTATTCCTTTTCCATCAGCTGGCGCGCCTCGGTGCGCGTGATGAATTTACCGCGCGCCAGCTGGCTCCAGGATTCGGCCAGGCGCGCGGCCTTGGCCACCCACATGATCACCTGCAGGTCGCGCAGCGCGCCCGGGCTTTCCTTGACATTGGGTTCGAGCGCGAACGCGGTGTACTCGTACTTGGCGTGGCGTAGCCGCATCTCGGCGGTCTTGGCCCGGAAAAAGGCTTGCGGGTCCATCGCCTCGCGGTAGCGGCACTGCAGGTCGGCGAACAGCGGCGCGTCGCCGATCACCAGGCGTGCTTCGAGCAGGCTGGTTTGCACCGTGATGTCGGCCTTTGATTCGACCAGGCATTCGTCGACGGTACGGATGCTGTGGCCGATTTCCAGGCCCAGGTCCCAGAGCAGCTGCACCAACGCCTCCAGCCTGGCCTGGGTGATGGCGTCGGCCGGCTGTCCGAGCAGTACCAGAAGGTCGACGTCGGAATAGGGGAACAGCTCGCCGCGGCCATAGCCGCCGACGCCCACCAGGGCGGTGTTGGCGGGCAGGCCGGCGGCGCGCCAGGCCTCGGACAGCACGCCGTCGACGCAGGTGCGCAGGCCGCGCAGCAGCTTCTCGGGCTTGCCGTCGTGGTGGAAGGCGTCGATCAGGAGCTGGCGCCTGGCCCGCAGCTCGGTCTTGAGGCGCAGGCGCAGCGCGTCGCGCGAGCTCTCGAGAAGCGCCGACTGGCCCATGGCGTGAAAACTCAGGCCGCGACCGCTGCGCTCGATTCCAGCAGCGGCAGCACGATGGCCGGCGGAGGAGGGGTGCCGGCCGACTGGGTCAGGATCTCGAAGCCGGTCTCGGTCACCAGCACGGTATGCTCCCACTGCGCCGACAGGCTGCGGTCCTTGGTCTTGATGGTCCAGCCGTCCGGCATTTCCTTGATCTCGCGGCGACCCGCATTGATCATCGGCTCGATGGTGAAGATCATGCCGGCCTCGAGCTTTTCGAGCGTGCCCGGACGGCCGTAATGCAGCACCTGCGGTTCTTCGTGGAAGACGCGGCCGATGCCATGGCCGCAGAATTCGCGCACCACGCTGTAGCCGTTCTTTTCGGCATGCTGCTGGATCGCATGGCCGATGTCGCCCAGATGGGCGCCCGGCCGGACCTTGGCGATGCCCAGCCACATGCACTCATACGTGACTTCGGCCAGCCGGCGCGCCAGGATCGACGGCTCGCCGACCAGGAACATGCGGCTGTTATCGCCGTGGAAGCCATCCTTGATGACGGTGACGTCGATGTTGACCGCGTCGCCGCTCTTGAGCACCTTGTCGCCCGGGATGCCGTGGCAGATGACGTCGTTGACCGAAGTGCAGACCGCCTTCGGGTAGGGCGTATAGCCCGGTGGTGCGTAGTTCAGCGGCGCCGGCGTGCTGCCCTGCACATTGCTCATGTACTCGTGGCACAGGCGGTCGAGTTCGCCGGTAGTCACCCCGGGCTTGACGAAGGGCGTGATGTAATCGAGCACTTCGGCGCCAAGGCGTCCAGCCAGGCGCATGCCTTCGATTTCGTCGGGGGTCTTGATGGAAATGGACATAATGGCTGTCGTAGGGATCAGGTAGGCAAAAAAGTAGGCAAGGCACGTCTGTGCAAGATCGCACCATTATAAGGGATGTTGACGTGCATCGTGGCCTGGCGGGATTGCTTGCCTGGCAAGCGGATCGGCGCGATGGTGCCGCGAGCCCATGGCTTCTTCCTGGCTGATTGCTACGCCGGACTTGATATGAAAACCAAATCCAGCTAGAATCTTGGGTTGCTCGTATTCGCATCGAGCAATGTTGCAAAAAATAAACTTTTTAAATGAAATCGCGAGTGTGGCCGACAAAGGGTGCCTGAACGGTGACCGGCCACATTCAAGACTTAACCCTGGAGAAATTCATGTCCGTTACTATGCGCGAAATGCTGGAAGCCGGTATTCACTTCGGTCACCAGACCCGTTTCTGGAACCCAAAGATGGCACCGTTCATCTTCGGTCATCGCAACAAGATCCACATCATCAACCTGGAAAAGACCATGGCGATGTACCAGGATGCGATGAAGACCATCAAGCAGATCTCGGCCAACCGCGGCACCATCCTGATGGTCGGCACCAAGCGCCAGGCGCGCGACATCATCGCTGCTGAAGCCCAGCGCGCCGGTGTGCCTTACGTCGACCAGCGCTGGCTCGGCGGCATGCTGACCAACTTCAAGACCATCAAGACCTCGATCAAGCGCCTGAAGGAAATGGAAGCCCAGATCGAAGACGGTTCGGTTGAGAAGCTGTCGAAGAAAGAAGCGCTGATGTTCGAGCGCGAAATGGTCAAGCTGCAAAAGTCGATCGGCGGCATCAAGGACCTGGGCGGCGTGCCTGACGCGATCTTCGTCGTCGACGTCGGCTACCACAAGGGCACCATCACCGAAGCCGGCAAGCTGGGCATCCCGGTCATCGGCATCGTCGATACCAACCACTCGCCAGAAGGCGTGACCCACGTGATCCCGGGTAACGATGACTCGTCGAAAGCCATCACCCTGTACGCACGCGGCGTGGCCGATGCGATCCTGGAAGGCCGTGCCAACGCCACCAACGAAGTTGCCGAGATGGTCAAGGCAGCCGGCGGCGACGAGTTCGTCGAAGTGTCCGAGCAGGCATAATTGAGCGGCAGGCCAGTCCTGCCGTGAGATGCAAGGGGGCGCCGGGCCGCGGCACGAGCCCCCCTTTTTTTAAGTACAAGATTCAGCAATCAAACATCGTGTGGCTGTCCCCTGGACGTCCGCACTGTCTACATCAAATTAGGAGAAAACAACATGGCAGCAATTACTGCAGCGATGGTGGGTGAACTGCGCGCGAAAACCGACGCGCCAATGATGGAGTGCAAGAAGGCACTGACCGAGGCCGATGGCGACATGGGTCGTGCGGAAGAAATCCTGCGCGTCAAGCTGGGCGGCAAGGCATCGAAGGCAGCCGCGCGCGTGACCGCCGAAGGCGTGGTCGCTACTTATATCTCCGGCAATGTCGGCGCGCTGGTCGAAGTCAACAGCGAGACCGACTTCGTTGCCAAGAACGACGAATTCCTGGCCATGGTCAACCTGGCAGCCCGCCTGGTCGCCGAGCAGAATCCGGCTGACGTCGCTGCGCTGTCGGCGATCGCGCACGAAGGCAAGACCTTCGACGACGTGCGTACGGCACTGATCGGTAAAATCGGCGAGAATATGACCGTTCGCCGTTTCCAGCGTTTCGAAACCACCGGCAAGCTGGCGTCCTACCTGCACGGTACCCGCATCGGCGTGATGGTCGAGTTCGAAGGCGCGGACGACCAGGTCGGCAAAGACGTGGCCATGCACATCGCCGCCATGAAGCCAGTGTCGCTGTCGGCTGACCAGGTGCCTGCCGAAATGATCGAGAAAGAGCGTTCGGTTGCTCAGCTCAAAGCCCAGGAAGACGCCGACAAGGCGGTCGCCGAAGGCAAGCAGCCGCAATCGGCCGAGATCCTGGCCAAGCGTATCGACGGTTCGGTGCAGAAGTACCTGAAAGAAGTTTCGCTGCTGAACCAGACCTTCGTCAAGAACGACAAGCAGTCGGTCGAGCAGATGCTCAAGGCCGCCGGCGCCACCGTCAAGTCGTTCACGATGTACGTGGTCGGCGAAGGCATCGAGAAGAAGGTAGACGACTTCGCAGCAGAGGTCGCAGCACAGATGGCTGCCAACAAGCAGTAATCGACAGCGGGCCGTAAGGCCCGTTTTTGCAGGGTGAGTGCTTTGCGCGCGCCACCCGGCATCCATCTGTCACACACAGATGAGGCCGCAGAACAGCGCCGGTCAGACCCGAATACGAACACCAACATAGGAGCCGCTTCATCATGACCAAACCAGCCTACCAACGAGTCCTTCTCAAACTGTCTGGCGAAGCGCTGATGGGGGACGACCAGTTCGGCATCAACCGTGCAACCATCGACCGCATGGTGGCCGACGTGGCCGAAGTGGCAAAGGCGGGCGTCGAAGTGGCGGTCGTGATTGGCGGCGGCAATATCTTCCGCGGGGTAGCCCCGGGCGCCCAGGGCATGGACCGCGCCACCGCCGACTACATGGGCATGCTGGCGACGGTCATGAACGCGCTGGCACTGGCCGACGCGATGCGTCATGTGGGCATTACCGCACGCGTGATGTCGGCCATCGCCATCGAGCAGGTGGTCGAGCCCTACGTGCGCCCGAAAGCCCTGCAATACCTCGAAGAAGGCAAGGTGGTTGTCTTCGCGGCGGGCACCGGCAACCCGTTCTTCACCACCGATACCGCGGCCGCGCTGCGTGGCGCCGAGATTTCGGCCGAGATCGTCCTCAAGGCAACCAAGGTCGACGGCGTCTATAGCGCCGACCCGAACAAGGACCCGAGCGCCACCCGCTACGAATCGATTACCTTCGACGAAGCAATTTCCAAGCACCTGCAGGTGATGGATGCCACCGCATTCGCACTGTGCCGCGACCAGAAGCTGCCGATCAAGGTGTTTTCGATCACCAAGCCGGGCGCGCTGATGCGTGTCATCATGGGCGAAGACGAAGGTACACTGGTACACGTTTGAGTTTGAATGTAGTTGAACCTTTTGAATCAAGAAAAACAGGAGAGCAGCATGTCCTTAGCTGATGTGAAGAAAAACGCCCAGGAGCGCATGGCCAAGTCCATCGAGACCCTGCGTGCCAACCTGGCCAAGGTCCGTACCGGCCGCGCCCATGCCGGCATCCTCGACTCCGTGATGGTCGATTACTACGGTTCGCCAACCCAGATCTCGCAGGTGGCCAACCTGACCCTGATCGACGCCCGTACCATCGGCGTGCAGCCGTTCGAAAAGAAAATGGCAGCCGCCATCGAACGCGCGATCCGCGATTCCGACCTGGGCCTGAACCCATCGTCGCAGGGCGAGATGATCCGCGTGCCGACCCCGGCGCTGACCGAAGAGCGCCGCAAGGAAATGGTCAAGCTGACCAAGAACGAAGGCGAAGATGCCAAGATCGCCGTGCGTAACATTCGCCGCGACGCTAACGAAGCTGCAAAGAAAATGGTCAAGGACAAGACCGCGTCGGAAGACGACGAGCGCCGCTCGTCCGACGAGATCCAGAAGCTGACCGACAAGTTTGTTGCCGAGATCGACAAGCTGCTGGCCGACAAAGAAAAAGACATCATGACCGTGTAATACCTGGCGCGCGAGCGCCAAGGCGGACCGGCCCCGGCGCATAGCCGCGGCCGGTCCGAGTCCCTTTCAAGACCGGCTTGCGCGGCCCTGCTCGTTCCAGCCGCCGCCAACCCTGCTGGATGCACCAATGTTCAAGAGTTCGACCACAGCCGTACCCGAAGCGCTCGCCGTGCCGCGCCATATCGCCATCATCATGGACGGCAACGGCCGCTGGGCAACCAAACGCCTGCTGCCGCGCGTGGCCGGCCACGTCAAGGGCGTGGAGGCGGTGCGCGGGGTCGTCGAAGCCTGCGTCGAACGGGGCGTCGAATACCTGACCCTGTTTGCGTTCTCGTCGGAAAACTGGCGCCGCCCGGCAGAAGAAGTCTCGCTGCTGATGCGCCTGTTCGTCACCGCGCTCGAACGCGAAGTGTCGAA
This sequence comes from Massilia sp. H6, assembly GCF_024802625.1. Taxonomy (NCBI): domain Bacteria; kingdom Pseudomonadati; phylum Pseudomonadota; class Betaproteobacteria; order Burkholderiales; family Oxalobacteraceae; genus Massilia; species Massilia sp. H6. The sequence goes on along the minus strand of NZ_CP103371.1, from coordinate 2,693,369 downwards.
AATGCATGCCAACAACATCCGATTGAAGGTCGTGGGCGACCTGAGCCGCTTCGATGCGAAGCTGCAGGACATGATCGCCGCGGCCGAACGCCGCACCGCCAACAACAGCCGCCTGACAGTGAGCGTGTGCGCCAATTACGGCGGCCGCTGGGACATCATGCAGGCCACCGGCAAGATGGTCGCGGCCAATCCGGGCGTGCTGGAATACACCGAAGAGATGCTGGCGCCGCACCTGGCGATGGCCTACGCACCCGAACCCGACCTGTTCATCCGCACCGGGGGCGAAGAGCGTATCTCCAACTTCCTGCTGTGGCAGCTGGCCTATTCGGAGCTGTATTTCACCCAAACCTTCTGGCCCGATTTCACCAAGGCCTCGCTCAACGAAGCGATCGGCTCGTTCCAGCACCGCGAACGCCGTTTCGGCCAGACCGGCGACCAGGTTGCCAAAACGGGCAAATAGCAGCACCTGGCGCATCGAGCAACTCCACCAGCAAGTCAACGGATACCACCCACCCATGCTCAAAACCCGGATTCTCACCGCGCTCGTGCTGCTGGCAGTTCTGCTGCCGATCCTGTACTTCAACCATTTTCTGGCGTTCGCGGTGGTGGTCTCGTGCTTCTTCGGCGCGGCGATCTGGGAGTGCTTCCGGCTGTTCAATCCGGGAACCAGGATGGCGCCGGTCATCGCGGCCTTCTGGACGGCGGCGTTTGTCTATGCCTTCTTTGTCTCGCCGAGCACGAATACCACCTTCTGGTTCGCCATCAGCGTGCTGGTCTGGGCACTGCGTTTTGCACCCTCGCTCAAGCTCGGCCTGCCGCCACTGACCAGTGCCGGCAATACCTTCCTGAGCCTGGCCTACGCGATCGCGGTGGTCGGCTGCTTTGCCGCGATCGTCACGCTGTTCTCGTATTCGCCGCTGTACCTGTTGTCGGTCATGGCCATCGTCTGGGTCGCCGATATCTTTGCCTATTTTTCCGGCAAGGCCTTCGGCAAGCGCAAGCTGGCTCCGTCGATTTCGCCAGGCAAATCATGGGAAGGCGCGATCGGCGGAGGCATCGCGGTGCTGGTGATCGCCTGCTTGAGCATCGTGCTCGGCAGCGATCTGATGGAACAAACCTTCGCCGGGCGCGTGCAGGCCAGCCTCGGCTGGGGTGCGCTGGTCGCGGTACTGATCCTCATTGTCGCCGCCAGCGTGGTTGGCGACCTGTTCGAATCCCAGCTCAAGCGCCGCGCCGGCATGAAGGACAGCAGCAATCTGCTGCCCGGCCACGGCGGCGTGCTCGACCGTGTCGACGCGCTTGTGCCGGTTCTGCCACTGGCGGCCCTGATCGGCGCCTGGCTCTAGTAAGGAAGCACATCATGCAGCGCATTACCATCCTGGGCGCCACCGGCTCGATCGGCGCCTCGACCCTCGACGTGCTGGCCCGCCACCCCGGCCAGTACAGCGTATACGCGCTCACCGCCCATGGCCGCGTTGAAGAACTCGCCGACGCCTGCCGCCGCTTCAAGCCGGCACGCGCCGTGGTCGGCACGGCCGATGCCGCGCAGCGCCTGGCGCAGCTGCTAGGCGGCCTGCCGACCGTGGTCGAATACGGCGAACAGGCGCTGTGCGACGTCGCTTCGTGCGACGAGGTCGACACTGTGATGGCCGCCATCGTCGGCGCCGCTGGCCTGGCCCCGGCGCTCGCCGCCGCGCGCGCCGGCAAGAAAATCCTGCTGGCCAACAAGGAAGCCCTGGTGATGTCGGGCCAGCTGTTCATGGACGCGGTGCGCGAGCACCGCGCTACGCTGCTGCCGATCGACAGCGAGCACAATGCGATCTTCCAGTCGCTGCCTTCGCATTTCTCGCGCGATCCGCAGGCTGCAGGCGTGGCCAAGATCCTGCTTACCGCCTCGGGCGGTCCCTTCCTGAACCGCGCCGTCGACACGCTCGAAGCGGTCACCCCCGACGAAGCCTGCAAGCACCCGAACTGGGTCATGGGTCGCAAGATATCGGTCGATTCGGCCACCATGATGAACAAGGGCCTGGAAGTGATCGAGGCGCACTGGCTGTTCGGCGCGGCAGCAAGCATGATCGAAGTAGTGATCCACCCGCAAAGCGTGATCCACTCGATGGTGTCGTATATCGACGGCTCGGTTCTGGCCCAGCTGGGCAATCCTGACATGCGTACCCCGATTGCGCACGCGCTGGCCTTCCCGCAGCGTATTGCCTCAGGCGTGGCGCAGCTCGACCTGACCCAGATGGCCGCGCTGCAGTTCTACCAGCCCGATTTCGAGCGCTTTCCCTGTCTGGCGCTGGCGTTCGCCGCGCTGCGTGCGGGCGGCACCGCGCCAGCGCTGCTCAATGCGGCCAACGAGGTGGCGGTGCAGGCCTTCCTCGACCGCGAGATCGGCTTTCGCGACATCGACCGCGTGATCGCGCGCGTGATGGACGAGGTGCCGCACGGCCCGGCGCCTTCGATCGAGGCAGTACTGGCGCAGGACGCGCGTGCGCGCGACGCCGCGCGCGCGTGTATCGCGCAATTGCGAGGATAAACCATGGGCATGATCTATACGGTGCTGGCCTTCGTGCTGGCGCTTGGCCCGCTGATCGTCTTGCACGAACTGGGTCACTACGCGGTGGCGCGCATGTGCAACGTGAAGGTGTTGCGCTTTTCGGTCGGCATGGGCCGCGTGGTGTGGTCGCGCCGCTTCGGTCCCGACCAGACGGAGTGGGCCATTTCGGCTTTGCCGCTGGGCGGCTATGTCAAGATGCTCGACAGCCGCGACCCGGAGACGGCGCCGAAAGACGAGTCGGAAATGCACCGTGAATTCACGCGCCAGAGCGTGTGGCGCCGCATCGCCATCGTGGCCGCCGGGCCGCTCGCCAATTTTCTGGTCGCGATCATCCTGATGACTGCGCTGTTCATGCACGGCGTCGAAGAGCCGTCGGCGCGCCTGCGCGCGGTGGCGCAAGGCACGGTGGCCCAGCAGGCCGGCGTGCGCGGCGGCGACACCGTGGTCGCGGTCAACGGCAGTCCGGTCGCCTCGTGGAGCGAGCTGCGCTGGCAGATGGTGCATGCCACCGTCGACAAGCGCGACGCCCGTCTGGAGCTGCGCGCCCAGGACGGCGGCAGCTATCAGGCGCTGATCCCCGCAGAGAGCTTCGCCCAGCTCGACGTCGAAGGCGACGTCATGAAGGCGCTCGGGCTGGACCTGTGGCGCGCGCGCGCGCGCATTGAAAAAGTCATGCCGGGTGGGGCAGGGGAGCGCGCCGGCCTGCTCGCGGGCGACCAAGTGGTGCGTGCAGACGGCAAGCCGGTCGACGACGGCCTGGCCTTCACCGAACTGATGCGCGCTTCGGCCGCGCGCGCCGTGCTGCTCGAGGTCGAGCGCGGCGGGCGCATCGTGCCGGTCACGGTCACGCCCGAGCGTGACGCCGCCAGCGGGCGCGGTGTGGCCAAGGTGCTGCTGTCGCAGCCGGTGGAAATGGTGACCGTCAGTTCCGGCCCCATCGACGCCGTCGTCAAGGGCGCCCAGCGCACCTGGGAAACCAGCACGATGACCGTGAAGATGATCGGGCGGATGATTACGGGCGAGGCATCGTGGAAGAATGTCACCGGTCCGATCACGATTGCCGACTATGCCGGACAGACCGCGCGGGTCGGCCTGGCCACGTATTTGCAGTTCATTGCGTTTATTAGTATTAGCTTAGGCGTAATGAATTTGTTACCAATTCCGGTTCTGGATGGTGGCCATTTACTGTATTATTCGCTGGAAGTTTTGACCGGGCGTCCCCTGCCTGCGCGAGTGGGAGAATTCGCACAACGCTTCGGGATAGGCCTGCTGTTCATGCTGATGGCGCTCGCCGTCTTCAATGACCTGGTGCGGTTGCTCTAGGCCTTGTCCTGGCAGCAGACCTGTAGTACACCACGCGCCGGCATTTACAATCGCAATGTTGTCCAATGACTGACCACAGAATTAGCCAATGAATTCACAATCTGATCGTTTCGTCCTGCCGTTCATCCGCCGCAGCATGATTGGCGCAGCCGTATTGGCTCTCTGCGCCGGCAATGCACTCGCCGTCAACCCGTTCGTGGTGAAAGACATCCGGGTCGAGGGTATCCAGCGTACGGAAGCGGGCACCGTGTTCAGCTACCTGCCGGTGCGCGTGGGCGAGACCTTCGACGACGACAAGGCAAGCACCGCCATCAAGGCGCTGTACGCGACCGGCTTCTTCAAGGACATCCGCCTGGAAGAAGAAAACGGCGTGCTGGTGGTGCTGGTCGAAGAGCGCCCGGCCATCTCGTCGGTGGACTTCACCGGCACCAAGGAATTCGAAAAAGACATGCTGGTCAAGGCGCTGCGCGAAATTGGCGTGGGCGAGACCAAGATCTTCGACAAGGCATCGGTCGACCGCGCCGAACAGGAACTCAAGCGCCAGTACCTGTCGCATGGCCTGTACGGGGTGAAGATCACCACCACCGTCACGCCGATCGAGCGCAACCGCGTGACGATCATGTTCAATGTCGACGAAGGCGACGTCGCCAAGATCAAGGGCATTACCTTCGTCGGCAACAAGGCCTTCTCGGACAAGCAGCTGACCGAATTGCTGCAGCTGTCGAAGTCGGGCTGGTTTACCTGGTACTCCAAGGCCGACCAGTATTCCAAGCAAAAGCTGACCGGCGACCTGGAAAACATCAAGTCCTGGTACCTCAATCATGGCTACCTCGAGGCCAATGTCGAATCGACCCAGGTCTCGATCACTCCCGACAAGCGCGACATCTACCTGACCATCAATGTCACCGAAGGCGAGAAATACACCGTCTCGAGCGTCAAGCTCGAAGGTGAGATGTTCGGCCGCGAAGAAGAACTCAGGCAGCTGATCCTGCTGCAGCCTGGCAAGACCTATTCGGGCGACGCGCAGGAAGCGACCATCAAGCTGATCTCCGACCGTCTCGGTACCTTCGGCTACGCCTTCGCCAATGTCACCGGCAACCCGGAACTCAATCGCGACAAACGCGAAGTGGCGTTCACCTTCTTTGTCGATCCTGGCAAGCGCGCCTATGTGCGCCACATGAACATCTCGGGCAATACCGTCACCCGCGACGAAGTGATCCGGCGCGAATTCCGCCAGTTCGAAAGCTCGTGGTACGACGCCAACCGCGTCAAGCTTTCGCGCGACCGCGTCGACCGCCTCGGCTACTTCAAGGAGGTCAAGATCGAGACGCCGGAGTCGCCAGGCACCTCCGACCAGGTTGACGTGAACATGGTGGTCGAAGAAAAACCGACCGGTAACTTCATGATCGGTGGCGCTTTCTCGCAGTCGGAGAAGTTCACCTTCACCGCCTCGATTTCGCAGGCGAACTTCGCCGGCAGCGGCAACACGATCGGCCTGGAACTCAATACCAGCAAGTACAACCGCACGATCGCGTTCTCGCAGACCAACCCGTATTTCACGGATGACGGCATCTCGCGCGCCTTCCAGCTCTACCTGCGTACCTCGCGTCCGCCGGCGCTCAATCTTGGCCTGTACACCGTGCGCCAGACCGGCGGTACCATGACCTTCGGCGTGCCGTTCTCGGAATCCGACACCGTCTACTTCGGCGCCGGCCTGGAACGCACCCAGATCGAGACCGACCAGACCTCGCCGCAGATCTACCAGACCTTCGTGGCGCAAAACGGTGGCCCGGCCAGCGGTATCGGCAAGGCCGTGACCAATGCCATCCCGCTGACCGCGGCGTGGGGGCGCGACACCCGCGACAGCGCGGTTACGCCAAGCCGCGGACGCTTCCAGCGCGCCAACTTCGAGATCGACGCCCTGGGCGATTCGAAATACTTCCGTATGGTGTACGAGCACCAGTACTGGCGCCCCGTCACCCGCTGGATGACGCTCGCGCTGCGCGGCGAATTCGACTACGGCAAGGGTTTCAGCGGCAGTAACTACCCGGTCTTCAAGAACTTCTACGCCGGTGGCATCGGCTCGGTGCGTGGCTACGAAAGCTCGTCGCTGGGCGTGGTCGACCCGTTCTACTACGATGCGGTGGGCGGCTCCAAGCGCCTGATCGTGAACGCCGAACTGCAGTTCCCGTTCCCGGGCAGCGGCAAGGACCGCAGCCTGCGCTGGTTCACCTTCGTCGACGGCGGCCAGGTTTGGCAAGAGCAGTCGAAGATCCGCCTCGACCAGATGCGCTACTCGGCAGGTATTGGCCTGTCCTGGATTTCGCCGGTTGGCCCGCTCAAGTTGAGTTATGCTAAGCCCCTTAACGCGTTGACGGGCGACCGTCTCGAGCGTTTCCAGTTCCAGATGGGTACCGGCTTCTGACCGGCGGCCATCGGCTTCAACCGATTTGCGGAGAATGATCTTGAAAACGCTGATAGCCTCCTTGCCCCGTACACTGCTGCTCGCCGCGCTGTGCGCGGCGCCGCTGGTGGCTGCCCATGCCCAGGCCCAGACGGGCAAGATCGGCTACGTGGCCACCGAGCGGCTCATGACCGAGTCGAAGATGGCCAAGACTGCCGATGCCCGCATTCAGTCCGAGTTCTCGAAGCGCCAGAAGGCGGTCGAGGAAACGGTCACCAGGCTCAAGCAGCTGTCGGAAAAATTCGACGGCGAAGCGGCCAGCCTGAACGACGTCGACCGCACCCGCCGCGCGCGCGAGCTGCTGAACATGGAAAAAGACGTGCAGCGCATGCAGCGCGAATTTACCGAAGACCTCATGCAGCGCAAGAACGAAGAGCGCGCTGCGATCGCCAGCAAGGCTTTCCGGATCATCGAGCAGGTCGCCGAGGCCGAGCGCCTCGATGCCGTGCTGGCCGAGGCCGCGTGGTCGAGCCCGCGCATCGACATCACCGACAAGATCCTGAAGCTGCTCGACAAGTAACAGGCAAGCGCGCGGGCACTCTGGCGCGCACGCAAGGACAGGTACCACATTGACCGACATCCGACATTCCAACACGGGCATTCGACTAGCTGACCTGATCGAACGCTTCGGCGGGCAACTGGTGGGCGACCCCGGCCTCGAGGTGACGGCCATTGCGCCGCTCGATAGTGCCGGCGCTGGCCAGATCAGCTTTTTGAGCAACAGCAAGCTGCGCGCACTGGCCGCGCAAAGCGGCGCGGCGGCGCTGATCCTGTCGCCGCTGGACGACCCAAGCGTGGCCGCGACCTACGAGGGCGCGCGCATCGTCACCACCAACCCGTACGCCTACTTCGCGCGCACCGCGCAGTATTTCGAATCGCTGGCCAGCACCGCGCCCAGCCCCGGCATCCACCCGAGTGCCGCGGTGTCGCCCGAGGCCATGGTCGACCCGAGCGCGCACGTCGGTCCGCACGTCACCATCGAGGCTGGCGCCGTCATTGGCGCGCACGCGGTGATCGGCGCCGGGTGCTTCGTCGGGGCCGAGGCGCGCATCGGCGCCGGCACCCGGCTGTTCGCCAATGTGACCTTCCATGCGCGCTGCGCGATCGGCGCGCGCGGCATTATCCATTCGGGCGCCGTGATCGGTACCGATGGCTTTGGCTTCGCGGTCGAGGCCGGGGTGTACATCAAGATCCCGCAGACCGGGCGCGTGGTGATCGGCGACGACGTCGATATCGGCGCCAATACCACGATCGACCGCGGCGCGCTGGCCGATACCGTCATCGAAGACGGCGTCAAGTTGGACAATCAGATCCAGATCGGCCACAACTGCCGCATCGGCGCCCACACCGCCATGGCCGGCTGCGTCGGCGTGGCGGGCAGCGCAACCATCGGCAGGCACTGCACCTTTGGCGGCGCCGCGATGGTGCTGGGCCACCTCGAGATCGCCGACAACGTCCATATCTCGTCGGGCAGCATGGTGTCGCGTTCGGTACTCGAGCCGGGTCAGTACACCGGCTTCTACCCGCTGGCCAAGAATGCCGAATGGGAGCGCAGCGCGGCCATCGTGCGCAACCTCGGTTCGATGCGGGAAAAAATCCGCACCCTCGAAAAAACCATTAAAACTCTGACAGAACAACAATGAGCAACCCAGAATCCAAGACTCCCGTGACCACGCTCGATATCAACGCAATCAAGGAGTACCTGCCGCACCGCTATCCGATGCTGCTGGTCGACCGCGTGCTGGACGTGGAGCTGGGCAAGCGCATCACCGCCATCAAGAACGTCACCGCCAACGAAGAATTCTTCAACGGCCACTTCCCGCACAAGCCGGTGATGCCGGGCGTCTTGATGATCGAAGCGATGGCGCAGACCGCCGCGATCCTGTCCTTCATGACCATGGACGTCAAGCCGGACGAAAACTCGGTGGTGTATTTCGTGGGCATCGACAACGCACGCTTCAAGCGCCCGGTCGAACCGGGCGACCAGCTGAAAATGGAAGTCGAGATCCTGCGCGTGTCGCGCGGCATCTGGAAGTACAAGGCGGTGGCCAGCGTGGACGGCAAGGTCGCAGTGGAGGGTGAGCTGATGTGCACCATCCGCGGCGCCGCCGAGGCCACCATGAAGGGTCCGGAGGCTGCAACTCCAGCGGGGCAGTAACATGAGCAAGATTCACCCGAGCGCGATCGTCGACCCCGCAGCGGAGCTGGACAGCTCGGTCGAGGTCGGCCCGTTTTCGATCATCGGCCCGCACGTGCGCATTGGTGCCGGTACGGTAGTGGGGCCGCATGTGGTCATCGAAGGCCACACGACGATCGGCAAGGATAACCGCTTCTTCCAGTTTTGCTCGATCGGCGCTGCGCCGCAAGACAAGAAGTGGAAGGGCGAGCCGACCCGCCTTGAAATCGGCGACGGCAATACCATCCGCGAGTTCGTCACCTTCAACCTGGGTACTGCGCAGGACGAAGGCGTCACGCGCCTGGGCGACGACAACTGGATCTCGGCCTACGTGCACCTGGCGCACGACTGCCAGGTCGGCAGCCATACGATCTTCTCGAACAATGCCCAGCTCGCGGGCCACGTTCACGTGGGCGACCACGCCATCTTGTCGGGCTACGCCGGCGTGCACCAGTTCTGCAAGATCGGCGCGCATGCCTTTGTCGGCATGTACACCAGCCTGACCCAGGACGTGCCGCCGTTCGTGCTGGTCTCGGGCAACCCGGCGGGCCAGCGCGGGGTGAACATCGAAGGCCTGAAACGGCGCGGCTTCGCGCGCGAGCAGATCGACGGCATCCGCACGGCCTACAAGCTGCTGTACCGCTCCGGCCTGACGCTCGAACAAGCCAAGGCTGCGCTGCTCGAGCAGGAAACCCTGCTTCCGGCCGCCGCCGCGGACATCCGCGCACTGCGCGAATTCCTCGGGACTGCCACCCGTGGCATCGTCCGCTGAGGTGCCGGCCAGGCACATGACGCCAAGCGAGGTGTCGCTGGCGCTGGTTGCCGGCGAAGTGTCTGGCGACATGCTGGCGGCGCGCCTGATGGCCGGCCTGCGCCCGCATTTGCCGGGCGCGCACTTTCATGGCATCGGCGGGCCGTGCATGCTCGAACAGGGACTGGTGTCCGATGTTCCGATGGACACGCTGACCGTGCGCGGGCTGTTCGAGGTCATTCCGCGCTACCGCGAAATCAAGGGCATCCAGAACCGGCTGCGCGACCGCTTGCTGCTGGAACCCCCGGCCGCCTTCATTGGCGCCGACTACCCGGGCTTCAACCTCGGACTGGAAGAGCAGTTGCGCGCGCAAGGCATCCCGACCATCCATTTCGTCAGCCCGCAGATCTGGGCGTGGCGCGGCGGACGCATCAAGCAGATCAAGCGCGCGGTCTCGCACATGCTGGTGATCTTTCCGTTCGAGGAAGCGATCTACCGCGCCGCTGGCGTTCCGGTGACCTATATCGGCCACCCGCTGGCCGAAATGATTCCGCTGGCACCCGACGTCGCGGCGGCGCGCGCGGCGCTCGGGCTGTCCGCGGATGCGCGCGTGGTCACTCTCATGCCGGGCAGCCGCATGGGCGAACTGAAATACCTGGCCGAGCCGTTCGTGGCGGCGGCCAAATTGCTGGCGGCGCGCGACCCGAATCTGGTGTTCATCGCGCCGATGGCCGGCGAGCGCCAGCGTGCCAGCTTTAGCGCGATCGTCAACGCGGCCGGGCTGGGCGACGTTCCGGTGAAACTGGTGGACGGGCAGTCGCATGCCTGCATCGCCGCCGCCGACGCGGTGCTGGTGGCCTCCGGTACGGCCACGCTGGAAGTGGCGCTGTTCAAGAAGCCGATGGTGATCGCCTACAAGGTGATGCGGGCATCGTGGGAAATCATGCGGCACATGGGTTACCAGCCGTGGATCGGGCTGCCGAATATCCTGGCGCGCGAGTTCGTGGTTCCGGAGTATCTTCAGCATGCGGCAACCCCGCTGGCGCTGGCCGACGCGATCTGGCGCCAGCTGGACGACCCAACCGGACGCGAGCAGCTGGCGCGCCGGTTCCTGGAAATGCACCATGGCCTGCTGCGCGACAGCGCGCAGGCGAGCGCGGAGGCAGTGCTTCGCGTGATCGGAAGACAGAAATGAAGACAGCAGCAAGAAAGAGCAGGGTGAACGTGTACCCGGGCCTGCCGCCCCGCCTTCGGCCGTTTACCGACCTGGACATCGTTTGCGGCGTGGACGAAGCCGGCCGCGGCCCTCTGGCCGGGCCGGTGTTCGCCGCCGCCGTCATCCTCGATCCGAAGCGTCCGATCGAAGGCCTGCGCGACTCCAAGAAGCTCTCCAAGGCGCGGCGCGACGAACTGGCGCCGCTGATCAAGCAGCAGGCGCTGGCCTGGGCCATCGCCGAATGCTCGTGCGAGGAGATCGACACCCTCAACATCCTGCACGCGACCATGCTGGCGATGCGGCGCGCGGTGGAAGCGCTGCAGATGCTGCCGACCTTCGCCCTGATCGATGGCAACCGCTGTCCGCCGATGGATGTACGCGCCCATGCCGTGATCGAAGGCGACGACAAGGTGCATGCCATCTCGGCGGCCTCGATCCTGGCCAAGACCGCGCGCGACGCCCTGCTGGTGCAGCTGCACGCACAGTATCCGCAGTATTGCTTCGACCAGCACAAGGGATATGGAACTAGCCTGCACCTCGAGCGCCTGCGCCTGCACGGGCCGTCGCCGGTGCACCGCCGCAGCTTTGCACCCGTGCGCGAGCTGCTGCAGCGCGACCTGTTTGCCACCGCATGAGCGCTAACCGATGAAAAGCATCACATCACGCGACAACGCGTTCTACAAAGAGCTCAAGGCGCTGGGCACCAGTTCGCAAGCGCGGCGCAAGGCTGGCCGCAGTCTGCTCGACGGCGTACACCTGTGCCAGAGCTGGCTCGAACTGCGCGGCGCGCCCGAACACTGCGTGGTGTCTGAGGCCGCGCTGGCCAATCCGGAAGTTGCCGCCATCATTCGGCAGGTCGACATGCTCGATGCGCATGTCACCGCGCTGCCAGAGGCGCTGTTCGGTGCCATCAGCCAGGTCGAGAACGGCGTGCACATCCTGTTCGTGATCGAGTCGCCGGTGCCGTCGACCGCGCCAGCACTGACCGGATCGGCGGTGCTGCTCGATGGTGTGCAAGATCCCGGCAATGTCGGTTCGATCCTGCGCAGCGCGGCGGCGAGCGGTATCCGGCAGGTGTACTGCAGCCCCGGCACCGCATTTTGCTGGTCGCCCAAGGTGCTGCGCGCGGCGATGGGTGCCCATTTCGTGCTCGATATCTTCGAGAACGTCGCGCTGGCACAGCTGGTGCGCGACGCCTCGGTCCCGGTGCTGGCCACCAGCGGCTATGCGAGCGAACGCCTGTATGCGCTCGACCTGCGCCATCCGGTCGCATGGGTCCTTGGGCACGAAGGGCAGGGTGTGTCGGACGAGTTGCTGAACCTCGCCACGCATCGGGTGGCGGTGCCGCACGCGGGCAAGGTCGAGTCCCTGAATGTCGCGGCTTGCGCCGCGGTGTGTTTTTTCGAGCAGCTGCGCCAGATGCAGGCTTAGTCAGGCCTACATGGACATAGACGCCGGCTCGGCCTTCGGGTTACTCTGGCAGCATGGCAAGTCGCGCAGCACCGTGGCAGTAACCTTGAGCAGCACAGTGGAGTAGAGATGGACATCGCGCATTTGCATTTCCTGGTGGCGGAAGCCGATCCAGCCCAGCGCAGGACGCTGGTGGAGCTGCTCGGCCAGCTCGGCGCCAGCCGCGTGACCGACGTACCGGACGGGCAGCTTGCGCTGCAGCGCCTGGACGCGAGCCTGGCGCCGCAGGTTAACATCGCGATCGTCGACCTGGCGCTGCCCGGCATGGATGGCCTGGAACTGATCCGCAACGTCGGTGCGATGGGCGGTGGAGTACGCGTGATCGTTACCGGTGCCCAGCCTTCGAGCCTGCTGTTCTCGGTCGAGACGCTGGCCCAGGCCTATGGTGTCGACCTGCTCGGATCGGTCGCCAAGCCGGTGACCGCCGCCAAGCTCAAGCCGCTGCTCGAGAATTACACCCCGCTGGTGCGGGCGGCAGAACGGCCGGCCGGACCGCGCTTTAGCTTCCAGGAGATCGGCATCGGCCTGCAACAGCGCCAGTTCGAGCCTTTCTTCCAGCCGAAGATCGAACTGGCCACGGGGCAGGTAAAGGGCCTGGAAGCGTTCGCGCGCTGGCGCCATCCCGAGCACGGCGTGCTCGGCCCCGGCTCGTTCATCGACGCGCTGGTGCAGAACAACCGGGTCGATTTCCTCGACTGGAGCATGATCGAGATGGCGGCGGAGCAGTGCCGCGGATTCCAGGATCAGGACACGCCGATTTCGATATCGATCAACCTTGCCCCCGAGACGCTGGCCAATCCATCGTTCGTGCGCCAGATCACTGCCTGCATCGGCCGCCACCGCATCGAACCCGAACTTTTGACCTTCGAAATGCCTGAATCGTCGGTGCTCAATACCGACCCGCATTTCATCGAACGCCTGGTGCGCCTGCGCATGATGGGCTTCGGCCTGGCCATCGACGACTATGGAACCGGGCGCTCGAACCTGCAACTGTTGGCGCGCATTCCGTTCACCGAACTGAAGATCGACCGCAGCTTCGTCGACGGCGCCTCCAAGCGCCGCCCGCTGGGCACCGTGCTGCGCACCTGCCTCAGCCTGGCGCACAGCCTCGACCGCAGGTCGGTCGCGGTCGGCGTCGAAACCCGCCAGGACTGGGATTTCCTGCAAAACCTCGGCTGCACCTATGCCCAGGGCTACCACATCGCCAACCCCATGGAAGCCGCCGCCTTCCCCGGCTGGCTCGAAGACTGGCGCCACTTCTTCTAACCCCGGGGTCAGAGTTGCATTTCCAGGAAACTTTCTAAAATTTCCTGCTATTCGACTCCGACCCTAATTGCTCAGATTATCTTGCCTCGAAAATCAATTGGGGTCAGAGTCGAATTGTTTGGCAACTCCTGAAACTTTCCAGGTAATTCGACTCTGACCCTAATTATTGTTTGCTGGCGTTGCTGCGATCGAGGCGCATTCTTGTGTACATCGAAATCGATGGAGAAACCAAGCTGCTGCGCTGCTCGAAAAATCCCTGTTCGAAACGCGAATGACGTAGGGTCAGAGTTGAATTATCGGGAAACTTTCTAACGTTTCCTGTAATTCGACTCTGACCCTAATTGTTGTGCAATTTCTGCTGCCGCGATCAAGCCTGCTCGATCACGTATTCTGTAGAGCTGCCGCAATCTTTCTCGACAATTCGACTCTGACCCTCATGGGCCCCTCATGGGGGCGTGGCTGGGCGGGCAGCTTGTTGGGCCAGCGCGGTGACGACGGCTTCCTTGTCCAGTGGGCGGAAATAGAAAAAGCCCTGGACATAGTCGCTGCCCATGGCGCGCAGGATGTCGAGCTCGGCGCTGGTTTCGACGCCTTCGGCGACCACGTCCAGTCCCATCGAACGCGCCAGCATGATCACTACCTCGGCGATCTGGCGTTTGTCGCCGTGGGTGTCCATCGCGCTGACAAAGGAGCGGTCGATCTTCAGGGTGTCGATCGGCAGGCGCCGCAGGTGGCTCAGCGACGAGTAGCCGGTGCCGAAATCGTCCAGGCTCAAACGTACGCCGAGCGCCTTGAGCTGCTTGAAGATCGCCAGCGCATGCTCGGGATCGGCCATGACGGCGCTCTCGGTCAGTTCCAGCTTCAGGCACGCGGCCGGAATGCCGGTCTCGTCCAGCACGCGCGTCACCACGTCCACCAGCTTGCCGTCGTTAAGCTGTACCGCCGACACGTTGACGCTCATGCTCAGCGGGCTCCTGCCCGACCCACTACTAGCCTGCTGCCAGGCGCCCAGCGCGCGGCAAGCCTCGTCCAGGACCCAGCCGCCGATGTCGCCGATCAGGCCGGCCTCTTCGGCCACCGGGATGAATTCCACGGGCGAGATCATGCCCAGCACCGGATGGCGCCAGCGCAGCAGCGCTTCGAAGCCGCAGATCATGCCGTCTTGCGGCGACACGATCGGCTGGTATTGCAAGAACAGCTGGCCCGCGGCCAAGGCCAGGCGCAGCTCGGCTTCAAGCGTGAGTCGGCGCAGCGCACCTTCCTGCATGGTCTGGTCGAACATCATCCAGCGTGCGCGCCCGTTCTGCTTGGCGTGGTACATCGCGATGTCGGCATCGCGCAGCATCACCTGCACGTCGCTGTAGCCGCTGCTGCTCAGGGCTATGCCGATGCTGGCGGTAACATACACCTGCTGCTGCCCGATCTGCAGCGGCGCGGCCAATGCCTGCAGCAGGCGTTCGGCTACGCGGATCGGGGTGGCTGCGCCATTCATGTTGTCGAGCAGGATGGTGAACTCGTCGCCGCCCAGGCGTGATACCACATGGCTGTCTTCGCCAGCGTAGTCGCGCGCGACCAGGTCGTTCTGGCGCAGGCAGGCTGTCAGGCGCTGGGCGGTCGCCACGATGACCTGGTCGCCAGCCTGGTGCCCGAGTCCATCGTTGATGGCTTTGAAGCGATCCAGGTCGACGAACAGCACCGCAAACTGGTACGACGGGATACGCTGCGAGCGCACCAGAAAATGCTCGAGCCGGTCGAGGAACAATTTGCGGTTGCCCAGCGCAGTCAACGGGTCGTGCAATGCGTCGTGCAGCAGGCGTTCCTGTGCGCGGCGCCGTTCGATGACGCGCCCCAGCTGGGTTCCTACTTGCGCCATCAGGCGTAGCATCGAGTCGTCCGGGGTCTGCAGTTCGCGGCTGAAAAACTCCAGGATCGCGACGACCTCGTCACCGATCATGACCGGAAACGCGAACAGTGCCGACAATCCCCACTGCGCCAGCAGCGGCACACGCGGGAACTCCGTTGCTTCCGGCGCGCCCACGTTGACCCAGGCCGGGGCGCAGGTATGCAGCACCCGGCCCGGGAGGCCGACAGTCTTGGTGAAGGCGATCCCTTCGCTCAGTGCGCGCAGCGGCGCGAACTGGCCCGGGGTGGCGTCGTGCCAGATGCCGGTCGAATCGAGCGGATCGCCGGCATCCTCGCTGCGCACCAGCAGCAGGTGGCCCAGCGGCCACTCGGTGTAGCGGCAAACCGCTTCGAGCGCGCGCCGCATGGCGTCTTCGACGCTGGCCGCTTCGTTGGCGGCAACGGCGATGCTTTCAAGCAGCGCGATTTCCTGCTGGCGCTGGAACAAATCGCGCAGGCCGCGCTCGGCGATCGACTCGGCCTCGCGGCGCGCCGCGGTTTCGCGTGTCAAGCGTCGCTGCAGGCGCGCGATCTCCTGCTCTGGCGTGACCGCGGCAAGGGCAGGGACTACGAGAGGATTCACGGCTTGAAGCTGACGTGGAACACGCACTTGCCGGCGCCGTCGTGCATGCACTCGGGGTGGCTGATCTGCATCGGTTCGCGGTAATGCTCGGCGGCGCCGTTCATGAAGCCCTCGGCCAGCGCGCACAGGCGGCGCGCCGAGCTGTAGCCGATCACCAGTGTCTCGCCGTTGCTGGTATCGAAATCGAACACCGGCGGCGTAGCGCCCGGATACAGCTTGCGTACTTCCGGGTGAATCAGGCTGTTGAGGGTCAGCAGGAAGCTGCGCGTGCTCGTGTGGCTGGCGAAGAAGGAAGGATAGCGCTGGTACAGCAGCGGCATCGCGCGCCGTCCGAACCAGCGCAGTACATCCTGCGGCGCAATCTGCAGTGCGGTCGACGCCACCCCTACCAGGCGCACCACCTCGGCATCGTCATAGCTGCCGAGCGAGGTATAGGCGCCATCCAGGCCGGCATCGTCGAGCAGCCGGTCCCAGGTAGCTTCGCCAAAGTCGATGCTCACGGCTTCTTCCAGCAGGTTGAATACGATGCCCTTCATGTTGCCCCCGACGTAGAATAGTCATCAATTCTACAGCTAGCAGGCCGAGAGTATCTACCGGGAAACTACGTAGTTGCCAGAATCGTGGAGGAAGCGACCGGGTTGTCGAAAAAAGGCGACACAAGCAGGAGGTTCAGTATTCGCGGCGATCCGGCTTGATCTCTTGCAGGATGGTGGTGGCGATTTCCTCGATCGACTTGGTGGTCGATGACAGCCAGCGCACGCCTTCGCGCCGCATCATGGCTTCGGCCTCGTTGACCTCGTAGCGGCAGTTTTCGATCGACGCATACTTGCTGCCGGCGCGCCGTTCGTTGCGGATCTGTGACAGGCGCTCCGGCGTGATCGTCAGGCCGAACAGCTTGGCCTTGTAGGGCGGCAGTCCCGAGGGCAGCTTGCCGCGCTCGAAGTCGTCCGGGATCAAGGGATAGTTGGCGGCTTTCAGGCCGTACTGCATCGCCAGGTACAGGCTGGTCGGCGTCTTGCCGGAGCGCGACACGCCGACCAGGATCACGTCCGCCTCGGCCAGGTTCTTGTGCGACTGGCCATCGTCATGGGCCAGCGAAAAGTTGATCGCTTCGATACGGTTCTTGTATTCCTCGGTATCGACTGCATTATGGATGCGCCCGATCGTGTGCGTCGACTTCACGCCCAGCTCCTGCTCCAGCGGCGAGACAAAGGTCTGGAACAGGTCCATGTGCATGCCTTTGGCCGCCCGAATCACGCTCGACAGGTCATGCTTGACCAGGGTCGAGAACACGATCGGGCGTTGGCCGTCGCGCGCGAAGCTGTCGTTGATGCGGCGCGCCGCCTCGTGCGCCTTGTCGATCGAATCGATGAAGGGCAGGCGGATCTGGCGAAAGCGCATCTCGAACTGGCTCAGCACTGCATGGCCGAAGGTCTCGGCAGTGATGCCGGTGCCGTCCGAGACGAAGAACACGGTACGCGCGGTGGGTGGGCTGGCAGGAGAGGCGGCGGGGCTGGTTTCAGCGGTCATGGTGTCTTATTGCTAAGCTTCGGTGACAAAGTTGCAGCATTGTGCGGTGTGCATCCACCTGTCACAGGGTAAAATGTCGGGCAACAGGAGCTGCATTGTGCTGCACGACGGCCAGAATAACAAGAACACCCCGTCCCCGGCGCTGCATGAACTTCGACTAAAGGTTTCTATCATCAAGTAAGGGTGTTTCACCATGACCAACCTGTCTGTAGCAGCAATGAAGGAGCCGGACCAAGGATCGAACAGCGCCTCGCGCACCTATGTCGCATCGTTCGAGAACCTGCGCATGACCGATGTCGAATCGGTCGGCGGCAAGAACGCATCGCTCGGCGAGATGATCAGCCAGCTGGCCGGCGCCGGCGTGCGCGTGCCTGGCGGTTTTGCCACCACGGCCGACGCCTTCCGCGATTTTCTTGACCACCGCATCGACGCTGGCGCCAGTTCGCTCGGCGAACGCATCGCCGCCCGCCTGGTCGGCCTCGATACCGACGACGTGCGCGCCCTGGCCGCTGCTGGCGCCGAAATCCGCCAGTGGATCGTCGCCACCCCGTTCCAGCCGCGCCTGGAACAGGAAATCCGCGACTACTACGAGCGCCTGGTGGCCGATTCGGAAACCGAAATGTCGTTCGCCGTGCGCTCGTCGGCCACCGCCGAAGACTTGCCTGATGCGTCGTTCGCGGGCCAACAGGAATCGTTCCTGAACGTGGTCGGCATCGACAACGTGCTCGAGGCGATGAAGCACGTCTTCGCGTCGCTCTACAACGACCGCGCGATCTCCTACCGCGTCCACAAGGGCTTCACCCACGCCGAAGTGGCGTTGTCGGCCGGCGTGCAGCGCATGGTGCGTTCCGACACCGGCGCCTCGGGCGTGATGTTCACCATCGACACCGAGTCGGGCTTCAAGGACGTGGTGTTCGTGACCTCGAGCTACGGCCTGGGCGAGACCGTGGTGCAGGGCGCGGTCAACCCGGACGAGTTCTACGTGCACAAGCCGATGCTTGCGCAGGGCAAGTCGGCGGTGATCCGCCGCAACATCGGCTCGAAGCTGATCAAGATGGAGTTCACCGCCGAAGCCAAGGCCGGCCGTTCGGTCAAGACCGTCGACGTGCCGATCGAAATGCGCAACCGCTATTCGCTGCTCGACTCCGAAGTGGTCGAGCTGGCGAAATACGCCGTCATCATCGAAAACCACTACGGCCGCGCGATGGATATCGAGTGGGGCAAGGATGGCCGCGACGGCAAACTCTACATCCTGCAGGCGCGTCCGGAAACCGTCAAGTCGCAGCAGAAGACCACCGACGCGCAGCAGCGCTTCAGCCTCAAGGGTTCCGGCACCGTGTTGACCTCGGGCCGGGCCATCGGCCAGAAGATCGGCGCCGGTCCGGTGCGCGTGATCACCGACCCGGCCGACATGGAACGCGTGCAGCCGGGCGACGTGCTGGTGGCCGACATGACCGATCCGAACTGGGAGCCGGTCATGAAGCGCGCCGCCGCCATCGTCACCAACCGGGGCGGGCGTACCTGCCATGCGGCGATCATCGCGCGTGAACTCGGCGTGCCGGCGGTCGTCGGCTGCGGCGACGCCACCGAAGTGCTCAAGGACGGCACCTTCGTCACGGTCTCGTGCGCCGAAGGCGACGAAGGCCGCATCTACGACGGCCTGCTCGAAACCGAGGTCACCGAAGTCGCGCGCGGCGAACTGCCGCCGATCAAGACCAAGATCATGCTCAACGTCGGCAACCCGCAGCTGGCCTTCGACTTCCAGTCGGTGCCCAACAACGGCGTCGGCCTGGCGCGCCTCGAATTCATCATCAACAACAACATCGGCGTGCACCCGAAGGCCATCCTCGAGTATCCGAACATCGATGCCGACCTGAAAAAGGCGGTCGAATCGGTGGCGCGCGGCCATGCATCGCCACGCGCCTTCTATGTCGACAAGCTGGCCGAGGGCGTGGCCACCATCGGCGCGGCGTTCTGGCCCAAGCCGGTGATCGTGCGCCTGTCCGACTTCAAGTCGAACGAGTACAAGAAGCTGATCGGCGGTTCGCGCTACGAGCCGGACGAAGAAAACCCGATGCTGGGCTTCCGCGGCGCGGCGCGCTACCTGGCCGACGACTTCGCCGAAGCATTCGAAATGGAATGCACGGCAATGAAGCGGGTCCGCAACGACATGGGCCTGACCAACGTCGAGCTGATGATCCCGTTCGTGCGCACGCTGGGCCAGGCCGAAAAGGTCATCGAGCTGCTCGCCAAGTACGGCCTCAAGCGCGGTGAAAACGGCCTGCGCGTCATCATGATGTGCGAAGTGCCGTCCAATGCCATCCTGGCCGAGCAGTTCCTGGAATATTTCGACGGCTTCTCGATCGGCTCGAACGACCTGACCCAGCTCACCCTGGGCCTGGACCGCGATTCCGGCATGGAGCTGCTGGCCAAGGACTTCGACGAGCGCGATCCTGCGGTCAAGGCGATGCTGTCGCTGGCGATCAAGGCGTGCCGTGCCAAGGGCAAGTACATCGGTATCTGCGGCCAGGGGCCGTCGGACCATCCCGACTTCGCGCAATGGCTGGTGGCAGAAGGCATCGAGTCGATGTCGCTCAACCCGGACTCGGTGATCGATACCTGGAAGAAGCTCGCTTCGCAGTAATCAAGCGCCTGCAACCCGACTTTATGCGCCTGCGATAATCGTCGTCGGCGTGGCTTCTGCCGGTGCCCAGACCTGCTACACTGGCTTCGATCGAGCTACGCCCGAAGGCACAGAATCCGCAAGCGCTCCAGTTTTGCCGAACCCTCGCCGCCTATGCAGGCCGCGGGGGTTTTTTACTGTTTTGAACCTGGAAAGGAGTGACACCCATGACCGATTGGATGGGCTGGCTGGTAGGCGCCGGCATTCTCGTGATCGCCGAACTGTTCACCGGCACCTTCTACCTCTTGATGATCGCCATCGGCTTGGCCGCCGGCGCACTGGCTGCCTGGTCGGGTGCGAACGGATCGGTCCAGACTTTCGTGGCGGCGGCGCTCGGACTGGCGGCCACCGCGATCTTGCACCGCAGCCGCTTTGGGCGGCCGGCGCGCACCGAGGCCTCGCGCGACCGTAACGTCAACCTCGACATCGGCCAGCGCGTCGCCGTCGCCGAGTGGCAGCAGGGACGGGCGCGCGTCATGTACCGCGGCGCGCCGTGGGATGTCGAACTCAGTCCCGGCGCGCTGCCCGAGGCAGGCGAGTTTCGCATTGTCGAGGTGCGCGGCAATCGCCTGATCCTGGCGAACGCATGAGCCGGTGATTCATAAGCTTTTCAGATAAATAACTAGTCATCTATTAGGGATACTCATGGAAATTTCCTTCAGCATGGTTGCAGTGGTGTTTTTCATCATCGCCCTGGTCTTCATCTTCAAGACGATCAATGTGGTGCCGCAGCAGCATGCGCTGGTGGTCGAGCGCCTCGGCAAATACCATGCGACGCTGGGACCAGGGCTGAACATCGTGGTGCCCTTCATCGACCGTATCGCCTACAAGCACAGCCTCAAGGAGATCCCGCTCGACGTGCCGCCGCAGGTCTGCATCACCCGCGACAACACCCAGCTGCAGGTCGACGGCATCCTGTATTTCCAGGTGACCGACGCAATGCGTGCGTCGTATGGCTCGTCCAACTACATCCAGGCCATCACCCAGCTGGCGCAGACCACGCTGCGCTCGGTGATCGGCAAGATGGAACTCGACAAGACCTTCGAGGAGCGCGATCACATCAACACCACCATCGTCAACGCGATCGACGAATCGGCCGCCAACTGGGGCGTGAAGGTGCTGCGCTACGAGATCAAGGACCTGACCCCGCCGGCCGAGATCCTGCACGCAATGCAGCGCCAGATCACCGCCGAGCGCGAAAAGCGCGCGCTGATCGCAGGCTCGGAAGGCCGGCGCCAGGAACAGATCAACATCGCCAGCGGCGAGCGCGAAGCGGCCACGCTGCGCTCGGAAGGCGAACGCCAGGCGGCGATCAACCGCGCGCAGGGCGAAGCCAGCGCCATCGTCGCACTGGCCGAAGCCAGCGCTGCCGCGCTGCGCCAGGTGGGCGCCGCCATTCGCGAGCCGGGCGGAACCGACGCGGTCAACCTGCGCGTGGCCGAGCATTATGTCGACGCCTTCGGCAATCTGGCCAAGACCAACAACACCTTGATCGTCCCGGCCAACATGGGCGAGATGAGCAGCGTCATTGCCAGTGCGCTGCAGATCGTCAAGTCGCAGAAATAGCGCTCGCCCCTGCCTCGGCGAACGCCCTGGCCATCAGAAATCGAGCGTCGCCGACAGCACCACGCTGCGCGGCGCGCCCAGCACCAGGTAGCCAAAGCCTGGATAGCCGCCCGCCGACGCCCAGTAGTTCTTGTCGGTGACATTGTCGATGCGCGCGCGCAGGGTCAGGGCGCGGTCCATCAAGCGGGTGCTGTAGTTGGCGCCGATGTCCAGGCGCGACCACGATGGCAGCTTCTGGGTATTGGCCGCGTCGGCGTACTGGGTCGAGGTATGCAGGGCGCGTGCATTGAGCGACAGCCCCGGCACGCCGGGCAGGTCCCATTCGGCGCCAAGATTGACCTGGGTTCCCGGCACGCCGATCGCATCCTTGCCCTGGTTGGCGCCGCCCGCGTTCTTGCGCTGTTCGGCCTCGAGCACGGTCAGGCCGCCCAGCAGGCGTACCCCGCGCACCGGGGTGCCGAACACGGTCAGCTCCAGGCCGCGGTTGCGCTGCTCGCCGTACAGCCCGAAGCGGCGGTCTTGAACGAAGGCGCTCGGCTGCGAGGTGGTGAAGGCGGCGGCGGTAATCCCCAGCTTGCCGCCGTCGAACTTGACGCCGACTTCTTTCTGGCGCGAGACATAGGGCGCGAATACCTCGCCCACGTTCACGATGTCGGTGCCCGCGGCCACTGGGCCGCGCTGCAGCGCTTCGCTGTAGTTCGCATACACCGAGACGCTTTTCATCGGCTTGTAGACAATGCCGGCCACTGGCGTCAGTTCGCTCTTTTCGTAGCGGGCATTCGGCGCACCGGTGCCGTAGTCGTAGCCGACATCCTTGATTTTCTGGTGGCGCGCGCCCACGGTGAGCAGCACGCGCTCGTCCAGCAGGCCCAGGGTGTCAGCCACGGCCACGCTCGACAGGATGGTTTTCTGCGTCAGCAGTGGATTGGCCAGCACGCCGCCGGTGAAGAAGGCGTTCGATGGCGCGGCCACGTCCAGCGGGCGGTAGATGTTCGAGGCAAAACCCGCGAAATCGCTGAGGGCGTAGGCGTTGTTCGACTCGGAATGAAAGCCCGCCACCGAAGCGCTGAGCTGGTGCGAGACGGTGCCGGTGCGCAGGCTGTGGCGCAGGCCGATCTCGCCGGTGCGGACCTGGTCTTCGCGGCTATTATCGAAGCGCGCCATCGTGGCGTTGCCGTTAGGCGCGGTAACGGTCGGCGACGAGATGATGTTCGATTCGGTTCCCGAGCGCATGCCCAGCGCCGCCCATGCGGTGGCGCCGCCTGGCAGGTCGGCTTCGCCGCGCAGGGTGCCGAAGGTATCGCGCTCGCTCGAATAGGTCCAGGGCTGGGCGAAGTTGCTGTCGGCCTCGGGCGCGGCCACCATCGGCACGCCAGCGCCCAGCGTCACGCTCGGACGCGCGCCGCGCAGCTGGTGGTCCTGGTGGCCGACGTCGGCCGACAGGCGGTAGCCGCGGCCGCGGTAGTCGACGCCGACCGCAACCAGGCTCAGTTCCCGGTTCTCACGCTCGACCGCGGTCTCGCCGTCGCGGCGCACCGCGTTCACGCGCACGCCGAGGCGTGCCTGGTCGCCGAAACGGCGCGCGACATCGGTTGCCACATAGGCCTGGCCACCGGTTTCCACGCCGGCCGTCACCTGGCTCAGCGGCGCATTCGGGGCGCGCTTGGGCAGCAGGTTGATTGCGCCGCCGATGCCGCCGCCGCCGGGCGCGGCGCCGTTCACGAAGCTGTTCGCGCCGCGCAGCACTTCTACGCGCTCGAGCAGTTCCGAGGCCACGAACTGGCGCGGCAGCATGCCGTACAAACCGTTGTAGGCCAGGTCGTCCGAGTTCACCGCAAAGCCACGGATCACGTACAGTTCCTGGAAGTTGCCGAAGCCGCGCGCCACCCGCACCGATGGATCGTTCTGCACCACGTCGGCGACGCTGCGCGCCTGCTGGTCCTGGATCAAGGCCTGGGTGTAATTCATGGAATTGAACGGCGTGTCCATCATGTCCACATTGCCCAGCAGGCCAAGCCGGCCGCCGCGCGCGACCTGGCCACCGGCATAGCTTGCGCTCAAGCCCTGGCGCGAGGCATCGGCCGACGCGCTCACGACAACCGTGGCGACCGTAGCGACCGGCTCGACGGGGAGGGCAGGGTCCTGCGCACAGGCGCTGGCGGCAAGCAGCGAAGCGGCCAGGGCGGTGGGAGTCAGGCGCAGCGAAAGGCTGAAGGATTTCATGGGCGAAGCTCTTTATCTAGATGAGAATAAGTATCATTCTAGCTGTTTTGGCTTGCGCCTGTAAATGAGAACGATTACTATTTGTCGCTCAACGCATTGCGCAACCGCCACGTCTCGCCCATGACACCCACCAAGCTGCGCCGCTGGAGCTGGATCCACAAGTGGAGCAGCCTGGTCTGTACCATCTTCATGCTGCTGCTGTGCCTTACCGGCCTGCCGCTGATCTACCACCACGAGATCGGCCACCTGCTGGGCACCGATGTCGAGCCGCCGGCCTTGCCGGCGCAGCTCGCGGCCAATCCGCCGCGCGGCAATATCGATGCCGTGCTGGCTTCGGCCCGGGCCCTGTATCCCAGCAAAATTCCGATGTACATGTCGCAGGAGGCTGACCAGCCGGCGATCTGGAACGTCACCCTGGGCGACCATCCGAACGACGAGGCCTACAAGCCGATCGCGGTCGATGCCCGCACCACCAAGGTAATCACCGAGCCGGCTTTCGAAGGCGGCGTGTTCATGTCGACCATGCTGCGCCTGCACGTGGACCTGTTCGCGGGCCAATACGGGATGCTGTTCCTGGGCTTCATGGGGCTTTTGTTGCTGGTCGCCGTCGTCAGCGGGGCGGTGCTGTATGCGCCCTTCATGCGCAAGCTCGATTTCGGCACCGTGCGCCAGGAACGCAGCAAGGTCGTCAAGTGGCTCGACCTGCACAACCTGCTCGGCATCGTCACCCTGGTCTGGGTATTCGTGGTCGGCGCCACCGGCATGGTCAACACCTGGGCCGACCTGCTGCTTAAGTACTGGCAGGCGACCGAAGTGGCCGAGATGCTCAAACCCTACGAAGGCCAGCCGAAGCTCGACCAGCTGGCGTCGATCCATGACGCGATCCGGCTCGCCGAAAGCGCCGAGCCGGGCATGCAGGTCGGCTTCGTGGCGTTTCCTGGCACCCCGTTCAGCAGCCCGCACCACTATGGCGTGTTCATGCGCGGCGACGAGGCGTTCAGTGCGCGCCTGTACAAGCCGGTGCTGATCGATGCCGCCACCGGCGCGATCACCGACCGCCGCGAGCTGCCCTGGTACCTCACTGCGCTGCTGCTGTCGCAACCGCTGCACTTCGGCGACTACGGCGGCCAGGCCATGAAGCTGCTGTGGGCTTTGCTCGACATCGCGACCATGTTCGTGCTGGGCAGCGGCTTGTACCTGTGGTTCAAGCGTGGCCGCGCCACCCGGAGCGCGATGCAGGCGCGCGCCATGGTGCCAGACGCCCCGGACGCCCCGGACGCACCGGCGCTGGCTCCATGATCCGGACCCGCGCGCAGATCTGGCGCATGCCGCTGCTGCTGGCGGTCCTGACCGCCATCGGCCTGGTCGCGGCCTTGCTGGGCGACGGCGTGTGGGACCTGGTCTCGGCCGTCACCCTGGGCGCCCCGGTTGCCGTCGGTGCCTGGCATGGCTTGCGCCGTGCGCCCGCACGGCGCTGAAAGCATGCAGCACGCTTAACGTTTAAGCATCGCCAAAGCTGACCGGCGTATAACGATCCCATCACCACATGGAGGGACGTTCGATGACAGGCTTCATACGCGCCAACAAGGGTTTTTTGCTGTTCATGCTGCTGTTCGGCGTATTTCGCACGGCGGTGGCAGACTGGAACCCGATTCCGTCGAGCTCAATGCGTCCCAGCCTGCTCGAAGGCGACGTGGTCCTGGTCAACCGCCTGGCCTACCAGGTCAAACTGCCGCTGACCGACGTGGTGGTGGCGCGCACGGGCGAACCCCGCCGCGGCGATGTTGTCACCTTCAGTTCGCCCCACGACGGCACCCGCCTGATCAAGCGCGTGCTGGCGCTGCCGGGCGAGCGCGTCGAGATGCGCAACGAACGCCTGCTCATCAACGGCGTGGAATCGACGTATTCGCTCGAAGCGGTGGTGCGCGAGCCGGCCGACGGCATGACCATGGACGCGCTGCGCATGGTCGAGGCAATCGACGGCCGCAGCCACCGCATCCAGCTGCTGCCGCAACGCGCCGTGGCGCGCGATTTCGGGCCAGTGACGGTGCCGCCGGACGGCTTTTTGGTATTGGGCGACAACCGCGACAACAGCGCCGATTCGCGCATCATTGGCTTCGTGCCGCGCCACCTGCTGATCGGGCGCGCCGAGGGCATCCTGGTGTCGGCCGATTACCAGGGCGACTGGATGCCACGCTTCGAGCGCTTCGGCATTTCGCTGCGCTGACAGCGCGCAGCTTCAGGCTGGGCGCCGTCCCATGTCATTGATGGTGGTTGCCAGGTTGGCAGGCGCGAAATTGAGTACAATCCGGTCCGCCGGAAGCGCGCGTGTTGCAGTGCCGGCTCCTTCATAAGGCACTACCATGCAGCGACTCCTGACCATCATGCTGGCCTGCCTCGGCATGATCGGCGCCCTGGCGATCGATACCTACCTGCCGTCGATGCCCGCCATCGGCGAAGAATTCGGGGTCGGGCCGGTGGCCGTGCAGCAGACCCTGAGCGTGTTCCTGTTCACCTTCGCGTTCATGATGCTGTTCTACGGCACCCTGTCCGATTCCTTCGGGCGCCGGCCGGTGGTGTTCGGTGCGCTCACGCTCTATACGCTGGCCTCGATAGGCGCGGCCAATGCGCCGAGCTTCGGCTGGCTGCTGTTTTTCCGGGCGCTGCAAGGCTTGTCGGCGGGCGCCGGTTCGGTCATCGGGCAGGCCATCGTGCAGGACCGCTTCAGCGGCGCCCAGGCACAGAAGATGATGTCGCAAATCATGATGGTGTTCGGCCTGGCGCCGGCCATCGCGCCGGTGCTGGGCGGCTGGCTGCACGTGAACTTCGGCTGGCGCTCGACCTTCGTCTTCCTGGCGGTCTTCGGCGCGCTGATGATGCTGATGGTGTGGCGCATGCTGCCCGAGAGCCTGCCATGCGAAAAGCGCCAGCGCTTTCATCCGTCGACCATCGCCGCCAACTACCTGCTGGTGCTGCGCAACCCACAATTCCTGACGCTGGCGCTGTCGCTGGGCTTGGTGTTCGGCGCCCTGGCGCTGTATATCGGTTCGGCCGCCCACTTCGTCATGCAGATCTTGCAGCTGCCGGAAACCGCCTTTGGCTGGATGTTCGTGCCGCTGGTCGGCGGCATGATGCTCGGCTCGGCCTGGGCCGGCAGGGGCGCCGCCAAAGCGCCGCCCGGGCGGCTGCTGCGCACCGGGTATGTGGTGATGGCGATCGGTTCGCTGCTCAATGTCGGCTACAACGCGCTGTTCCCGGCGGCGGTGCCGTGGGCGGTGCTGCCGCTGGCCGTGTTCACCTTCGGGCTGGCGCTTGCCATGCCCGGCATCCAGTTGTCGGCGATGGGACTGTTCCCGCACAATCGCGGGCTGGCCGCCTCGATGGTCGGCTTCATCCAGATGATGTCGTTCGCGCTGGTGTCGGGACTGGTGGCGCCGCTGCTGTTCGACAGCGCGTTCAAGCTCGCCAGCGGCGCCGCGCTCGGCTGCCTGCTCAGTTTCCTGATGTGGCGCCTCAGCCTGCGCCTGGCCAGGCCGGCGGCCTAGAGACGCTTGGTCAGCGCGTGGTCAGCGCGTGTTCTGCTTCATCGCCGCGGCGACTTCGCGCTTGGCGTCGCGGTCTTTCTCGGTGGAGCGTTTGTCGTGCTGCTTCTTGCCCTTGGCCAGGCCAATCTCGCATTTCACGCGGCCGCCCTTGAAGTGCAGGTTCAGCGGCACCAGCGTATAGCCGGAGCGCTCGACCTTGCCGACCAGCTTGTCCATCTCGGCGCGGTGCAGCAGCAGCTTGCGGGTGCGCAGCGCCTCGGGATGGCTGAAACTCGAGGCACTGGTCAGCGCGCTGATGTGGGCGCCGAAGAGAAACAGCTCGTCGCCGCGCACGACCACATAGGCTTCCTTGATCTGGACCTTGCCTTCGCGGATGGCCTTGATTTCCCATCCTTCGAGCACGATGCCGGCCTCGTAGCGGTCCTCGATGAAGTAGTCGAAAAATGCTTTTTTGTTGTCAACGATGCTCATGAAATAACGAAAATCCGCGTCTCGGTTAAACTACTGCTGCGGCGAAGGCGTGCACACCCTGTGCACACCGCATGCCCAAAATACAACTTATCCAACATCATAACAAACGGTTGACCAATGGCAGTAGTGCACAAATCAGTTTTTCTCGGCTATAGCGCGGAGCAGATGTTCGACCTGGTCGCCAAGGTGGAAGATTATCCGAAATTCCTCCCATGGTGCGGCGGCGTGAAGATCATCGAGCGAACCGACGACAAGCTGGTGGCCAACCTTCAAATTAATTTTCACGGCGTGAAGCAAAGCTTTACCACGTCGAACCACAACAACCGGCCGACCCAGATGAAAATGCACCTGGTCGACGGCCCGTTCAAGATGCTCGAAGGAACCTGGAACTTCAAGGCGCTGCGCGCCGATGCCTGCAAGATCGAGTTCGACATGCATTACGAGTTCTCGAGCATCATCCTCGAACAGATCATCGGCCCGGTGTTCGGCATGATCGCCAACAACATGGTCGACTCCTTCTGCAAGCGCGCTGAAACCATCTATGGATGAGCTGTTGCACGTCACTGTCTGCTACGCCAGGGCAGGCGACGAATACCTGCGCCCGCTCGCGGTCGCGCCTGGCACAACAATCGGCCAGGCCATCGAGATCAGCGGCGTGCTGCAGACCTATCCAGACATTAACCTGAGCACGCAGCCGGTGGGGATTTTCGCCAAGAAGAAAACCCTCGACACGCTGCTGCGCGAGGGCGATCGCATCGAGATCTACCGGCCGCTGGTAGCCGACCCGAAGGATTCACGGCGCCGGCGCGCTGCCAGGAAAGACGGCATACAAGGCGCGGGCGCCAGCTAGCGGCACGCGTCCAGGATCTGGTTGGCCCGGGCCGCCGCTGCGGCCCTTTCTTCGTCCGTCATGAAGCTGCGCTCGCCGCCGGGGGCGATGCGCCCGATGCGCGCACCGGAGTCGAGCTCGGCTTTCACCTGGCGCGCCGACTGGCACCGCTCGGCCAGGTCGCGCTGGCGCCGGGCTTCCTGCTGGTCTGTCTTGCCTTGTTCCTCGCGCAGCTTGACGCGCTCGCGGTAGGCCGCTTCACGCTCGGCCAAGCTTGCCGGCGGCTTGGGCAGCGCCGGGGCCGGCGGAGCAAGCTGCCCTGGTGCCTTCAATATCCGGTGCTGAGGTGTCGACGATGGCGGCGGCCGGTCCGAGAAGTGGCGCACCCCGTTGGCGCCGACCCACGCATATTGCGCGTGCGCCAGCGGGGCGGTTGCGAGCACGGCAATGCCAGCGGCCAGGCGCAGGAGAGAGCGCAGGAGAGAGCGCAGGAGAGAGACTAAGCGACGCATAAAAGTTTTCCTTAGGTAACACCTGGATTTCCTCATGCTTGGCCGCGACTGTCAATCGGGAAGGGCGGCCCGGCCCGAAAATAGGGCATGCCGGCGACAGTCATGGCCAGTTTCTGTATAATTCGCTTTTGCGCCTATAGGAAAATGCTATGCGTCTACTCCAGAAAGCACTCACCTTCGATGATGTGCTGCTCGTCCCGGCCTACTCCAATGTTCTTCCGGCCAATACCTCCCTTCGCACCAAGCTGACGCGAAACATCACGCTGAACATCCCGCTGCTGTCGGCAGCGATGGATACCGTGACCGAAGCGCGCCTGGCGATCGCGATGGCGCAGGAGGGTGGCATTGGCATTATCCACAAGAACTTGCGGCCAAGCGACCAGGCCCGCGAAGTGGCCCGCGTCAAGCGTTTCGAGGCAGGCGTCCTGCGCGATCCGATCACGATTCCGCCGACCATGAAGATCCGCGAAGTCATCGCGCTGTCGCAATTGCACGGCATTAGCGGCTTCCCGGTGGTCGAAGGCAAGCAGGTGGTCGGCATCATCACCAACCGCGACTTGCGCTTCGAAGAGGACCTGGAAGCCGAGGCCCGCGCCAAGATGACGCCGCGCGAGAAACTCGTCTACGTCAAGGACGACGCCGATACGGTCGAGGCCAAGCGCCTGATGAACAAGCACCGCCTCGAGCGCGTGCTGGTCGTCAACGACGAGTTCGAGCTGCGCGGCCTGATCACGGTCAAGGATATCCAGAAATCGCATGAGCACCCGTTCGCTTCGAAAGATGCGCAGGGCAAGCTGCTGGTGGGCGCGGCCGTGGGCGTGGGCCAGCGCGACGAAGAGCGCATCGAACTGCTGGTGGCGGCCGGTGTCGACGTGCTGGTGGTCGATACGGCGCACGGCCACTCGCAAGGCATTCTCGACCGCGTGAAATGGATCAAAGAACGTTTCCCCCACGTTGACGTCATCGGCGGCAATATCGCGACCGCGGCAGCCGCGCGCGCGCTGGTCGAACACGGCGCAGATGCAGTCAAGGTCGGCATCGGTCCCGGCTCGATCTGCACTACCCGCATCGTGGCCGGCGTCGGCGTGCCCCAGATCACCGCGATCTCGAACGTGGCCAAGGAGCTCGAAGGCACCGGCGTGCCCTGCATCGCCGACGGCGGCATCCGCTTCTCGGGCGATATTTCCAAGGCACTGGCAGCGGGCGCACACACCGTCATGATGGGTAGCATGTTTGCCGGCACCGAAGAAGCGCCGGGCGAAGTCATCCTGTACCAGGGCCGCAGCTACAAGAGCTACCGAGGCATGGGCAGCCTGGGCGCAATGGCCGAAGGTTCGGCCGACCGCTACTTCCAGGACGCGTCGAGCAAGGCCGACAAGTTCGTGCCGGAAGGTATCGAAGGCCGGGTTGCCTACAAGGGCAGCGTGCTGGCGATTATCTTCCAGCTGGTTGGCGGCGTGCGCCAGTCGATGGGTTATTGCGGCTGCGCCACCATCGAAGAACTGCGCGAAAAGGCCGAGTTCGTCGAGATCACCTCGGCGGGCATGCGCGAGTCGCATGTGCACGATGTGCAGATCACCAAGGAAGCTCCGAACTACCGTTCCGAGTAAGCATCCGGACGGCGCCTGTGCGCCGTTTTTGCTATTGACCCCGATTCATCCAATATCGCTGCCCCCACATGCACTCTAAAATCCTCATTCTCGATTTCGGTTCCCAGGTTACCCAGCTGATCGCGCGCCGCGTGCGCGATGCCGGCGTCTTTTCCGAAGTCTTCCCCTACGACGTCAGCGAGGAATTCGTGCGTGAGTACGGCGCCTCGGGCATCATCCTGTCGGGCAGCCACAATTCCACCCTCGAAGGCGATTCGCCGCGAGCGCCGCAAAGCGTGTTCGAAGCCGGCGTGCCGGTGCTGGGCATTTGCTACGGCATGCAGACCATGGCCGCCCAGCTTGGCGGTAAGGTAGAAAACGGCAAGCTGCGCGAGTTCGGCTACGCCGAGGTGCGCGCCCGCGGCCATACCGCGCTGCTCAATGGCATTAACGATTTCGTGACCGACGAAGGCCACGGCATGTTGCGCGTCTGGATGAGCCACGGCGACAAGGTGCTGGAGATGCCACCCGGCTTCAAGCTGATGGGCTCGACCGACAGCTGCCCGGTAGCGGCCATGGCCGACGAAGAGCGCCGCTTCTACGCGCTGCAGTTCCATCCGGAAGTCACCCACACGACCCAGGGCGAAGCCATTGTCGGCCGCTTCGTGCACGAGATCTGCGGCTGCAAGTCGGACTGGAACATGCCCGACTACATCGGCGAAGCTGTCGAGAAAATCCGCGCGCAGGTCGGCACCGATGAGGTGATCCTCGGCCTGTCCGGCGGCGTCGACTCGAGCGTGGCCGCAGCCTTGATCCACCGCGCCATCGGCGACCAGCTCACCTGCGTCTTCGT
Source organism: Massilia sp. H6 (assembly GCF_024802625.1). Taxonomy (NCBI): domain Bacteria; kingdom Pseudomonadati; phylum Pseudomonadota; class Betaproteobacteria; order Burkholderiales; family Oxalobacteraceae; genus Massilia; species Massilia sp. H6. The sequence goes on along the minus strand of NZ_CP103371.1, from coordinate 2,661,860 downwards.
CGACCACGGCCTGCTGCGCAAGGACGAAGGCAAGATGGTGATGGACATGTTCTCCAAGAACCTGGGCGTCAAGGTCATCCGCATCGATGCCGAAGACCAGTTCATGGGCCACCTGGCCGGCGTCACCGACCCCGAGCAAAAGCGCAAGATCATCGGCCGCGAATTCGTCGAGGTATTCCAGGTCGAAGCGGGCAAGTTGAGCAATGCGCGCTGGCTGGCCCAGGGCACGATTTACCCGGACGTGATCGAATCGGCCGGCAAGGGCAAGAAGGGCCAGACCATCAAGAGCCACCATAACGTGGGCGGGCTGCCGGAAACCCTGAACCTTAAGTTGCTCGAGCCGCTGCGCGAACTGTTCAAGGACGAAGTACGCAAGCTAGGCGTCGCCCTGGGCCTGCCGCACGACATGGTCTACCGCCACCCGTTCCCGGGCCCGGGCCTGGGCGTGCGCATCCTCGGCGAAGTCAAGAAAGAATATGCCGACCTGCTGCGCGAAGCCGACGCCATCTTCATCGAAGAGCTGCGCAATGCACCGTTCGAATTGCCGGCAGTCGCCGGAATCGATCCGGGCAAGGCGCCAACCAACTGGTACGAAGCCACCAGCCAGGCTTTCGCCGTGTTTTTGCCAGTGAAATCGGTGGGCGTGATGGGCGACGGCCGCACGTATGAATACGTGGTGGCCTTGCGCGCGGTGCAAACGCTGGACTTCATGACGGCGCAGTGGGCGCACCTGCCGCACACGCTGCTTGGTAAAGTATCGAACCGGATCATCAATGAAGTGCGCGGGTTGAACCGAGTGGTGTATGACATTTCGGGGAAGCCGCCGGCGACGATTGAGTGGGAATGAGTTTCTCGTTGAAAATTATTTCTGCGACTTCTAAACCCGCTTCGGCGGGTTTTTTGCTATCTGAATGATCGTTAATTGTGTAGTGCAGATACTGCTGCATTGTCAGGAACAGTTCTGCAGGCTTCAAGCCGCCTAAGGCGATCTTTCCTTTGAGATAGTTGGGACGCAGCGTCACTTTCTTGTCGATCGTGTCCCGGGAAGTGGTGTATGAGTCGCGATTCATGGGAGGCTGGGCTCCCGATCAGTTGATCACGGCAGATAGCCGTGCTGACTGATTTTCACAAAGCGACTGCAGGCCTTCAAGCTGCATATACCTTCGTTGCAGCGACCATTCGTCATTCTGTTCGATCATCATAGCGCCAACGAGCCGGATGATGGCGCGTTCATTGGGGAAGATGCCCACCACGTTGGTTCGTCGCTTGACCTCGGCGTTAAGCCGTTCAAGCGGATTGGTGCTGTGGATCTGAAGCCGATGCGCGCGCGGGAAGCTGGTGAACGCCAGAACGTCCTGTTCAGCAGCATCCATCATCGCTGCCAATTTGGGGAACTTCTCGCGCAGCTGGTCAGTGACCAAACGCCACTGGGCACTGGCCGATTCAGGGCTGTCTTGCACGAAGATGGTGTTGATCACGGCAAGCACTGCCTGGCGCTGGCCCTTGTTGGCGTAGGCCAGGGCGTTACGCAGGAAATGGACCTTGCAGCGCTGCCAGGTGGTCTTCAGAACCTTGCTGATGGCCGCCTTGAGGCCTTCGTGCGCGTCCGAGATCACCAGCTTCACGCCACGCAGCCCACGCCGTGTAAGGCTGCGCAGGAACTCGGTCCAGAATGGCTCGGCTTCCGACGCGCCGGTCGCCACGCCCAGAATCTCGCGCACGCCGTCAGTGTTGACGGCCACAGCGATTATTACGGCCACGGACACCACTCTTCCTGCCTGCCGGGTTTTGACGTAGGTGGCGTCGATCCAGAGGTAGGGCCAGTCACCCTCAATAGGGCGCTGCAGGAAGGCCTGTACGCGTTCGTCGATTTCTTCACACAAGCGCGAGACCTGGCTCTTCGACACGCCGGTCATGCCCATGGCTTTGACCAGATCGTCGACAGAGCGCGTGGATATGCCTTGGATGTAGGCTTCCTGAATGACCGCTGTCAACGCCTTCTCGGCTGTACGCCGGGGTTCGATAAAGTCAGGGAAGTAGCTGCTAGTGCGAAGCTTGGGGATCTTCAAGCCGACTGTGCCGGCACGAGTTTCGAGTGCTCGCTCGCGATAGCCGTTGCGGCTATTAACGCGTTCCTCGTTGCGCTCGCCATAAGCGGCCTTGCACAGCGCCTCGACATCCATTTCCATGAGACGCTGCAGGGCAAATTGAAGGGTTTGTTTGATGAAATCGGCATCGGCTCCCTTTGCGGCGAGCTCCGACAGTGCGATAGTAGAAGGCGTGGTCATCGTGGTTTCCTCTGAGTTCGGTTGAGTCGTCAAACCCAAACGTACCCATGAATCACGGTGGCCACCTCATCACTGCTCAAGCCTCGGCGCCGAACTCAGCGCCAACTTCATACACCACTTCCCGGGACACGATCTGGACAGAAGCAGCTATTGGCATCGGAGCTGCTATAAAAGCCACCTCGATCGTCAGTAAGGGCGTAGATCAATCGACTGCAATTGGTAAAATTAACGCTGCCACTTATCACGACTTTGTACCTAACGGACTTGTTCCAAGCTCTCATGTGATGATTACCCCACAGGCACAGCTACTAATGAAAGAAATTCAAAGCGGCAGCCCCGGTTTGTCCGATGCGATGGTTAAAAACATTGCCCAAGAAATTATTCAATCTGGGAGAGGGATTCCTCATGCCGATGTGGCATCGACTAGTACAGTTTTGGTTAAGGTGGTGCCAAAAGGAGCGGGAGTCTCTGATTTTAGCCCTTATTGGATGAGTGTTGAGCAGGCTAAGATAATAGCCAATTCAACTCCGGAGAAAGCGGCTCAAATCCTTGGGCTGCCTGCTGCCCAAGCGGGAAAAATGTTTGCAGAAGGAATGGATTTCTTTGCGATTTCACCGAAGGTCGGATTGCAGCTAACAATTTTCAAATCGGATATTGCCGGGACTACTCAAGGCAATTACACTACGGCACCAAAGGCTCAACAGATTATTGTGCCGAATCGGGGGCAATGGAATCCGGCAGCCCCGATTGATCCGGCAACTTTTAAATGAGAATCTTATGTCAGCCCAGAGATTACATAATGCCGCATCCAACTTGAAAGAAATAGTCGAGGGCTTTGATCAATCGAAACCACTGCTTGAAGATGCGTATAAAATTTTGCGTCCAATCTTGGATGAGGCACTTGCAGGTAAGCTGCAGGCTCCTGGGGCGCTTCCGCACCGGTCTTTCTTTTTTGGCATGTATGAAGATTCCCTGCCGGCCCATTATCTTAGCGATACAAGATTAATGAACGCGCTTGCCGATTTCGATGAGGCATGGCGGCAAACGCATATGTAAGCTGATGCTGGGCCAGTAGACAGACTGAATCGCCACGAGTCTTCTGGACACTCGCCAGCCGCTTGAAATACTGCTTTTCATATTCGACCGGCGACAAGTCATTGCTGAACCTGTGCCGGCGCTTCGGATTGTAAAATATCTCGATATAATCGAAGACATCCTGCTTTTCTTCTTCCCGGGTGCCGTATGTCTTGCGCCTAATTCGCTCCCGTTTCAGGAGCTGAAAGAAGCTCTCGGCTACGGCGTTATCGTGGCAGTTCCCGCGCCGGCTCATGCTCTGCCGCAGGTTATGCTCGTCCAGAAAGTCGCGCCAGTCGTAGCTGCTGAACTGACTACCTACCTAGTACCGAAAGATGGCCTAGATCGGTACGGAAGAGATGTCTTAGGCTACCCAGAAAATTCACAATTTATAATGACAAAAGGGCAAATGGATCAGTTGCTGCAGCGCGCCAACGGGAACATTGCGATTTTAGAGAAGGAGCTTGGTATTCCGACTGGTGCATGGCTAGAAAAGGAACTAGTACGAATCGATATACCAGATCTGCGTAGCCTCCACTTAAGAATGCCTTCAGGGTGGGAAGACGGAGCGAACGCGTTGTGGATACCGGTCGGTAAATTGCGTACTGGACAACTAGAAGCTGTGGTAGATTAAATTCCTAGGGCGAAATATCTTGGGGCCAGCATGGGACCCGAAAAAATAGCGGAAAAACGTTGGGCGTACACACTCTTTCGTTTAGAAGGTGGAGAGGTTGTACTAACGGTGCTATGTGGAGGCGCGGCGATGTACGAGTTGAACATACCGCAGGACAGCGAGACCGCAGCGAAGGCTATTGCAGATCAGAAATTCCTTGAAGAATATGCGAGTAGTGTTCGGAGTCATCCCGAGCATTTTGCCTCGCGAAGTATTCGTGTATAACGCATGGGATTAACGCCCAGATCGACAGTCTAAACCGCCCCGGCTGTTGTGGAGGCCGGTGTGTTTTGGCCCCGCCAGCAGCGTTTCGTTCGCGGTACCATGAACGTAGGGTCAACGGCGGGGATTAGCGGTTACGGTAGCGGTAAAATCGAGGTAATGCCCGTTGCTGCCGGGTTAAGGAACGATGACTTTGGCATGGTATCCTGCGTGGTATTGGGCTAGAAGTCCCATTAAAATTCTAAGTAAATTCATATGCTTACCTCAGCCATTGATGATCGAGTGGGAATAATTCACAGCTCGGCACTTTAATGCACCTCGTTATACACAACTCCGCCACTGAGCTCGCGTAGCCCTTGTAAACGTTGCTGAAATCGCGTTTACTCTCGTCTTTTGGGTGGCGCGCGTGGCAAGCGGATCGACGTGGAGTGAACAGGAATTCCGACAACTCGACCTGGGCGACGCGCGCCTGAACCGGCGAGCGAGGATATTGATGGAAACGATGGCGGCGACACCGACGGCGAGCGTGCCAAAGGCGTGTAATGGCTGGGGCGAGACAGTGGCTGCGTACCGTTTTTTCGACAATGCCAGCGTTGACTGGCAGGCGATCCTGGAGCCGCACTGGCAGCAAACAGAACAGAGAATGGCCGACCAGTCGGTCGTGCTGTGCCTGCAGGACACGACCGAGCTGGACTTCAACGGACAGCAAGCGCAAGGACTGGGACCGCTCAGCTACGAAGCGCAGCGCGGCATGTACGTCCACCCAACCTACGCGGTAACGACGGCACGCGAGCCGCTGGGCATTCTGGACGTGTGGATGTGGGCGCGCGAGCTTCGCGACGCCAACGGACAGCGCGGCGGGCCGAAGGAAAGCCTGCGCTGGATCGAAGGCTACGAGCGGCTGGCGGAGCTGGCGCCGCGCTTGCCTGCCACACGCTTGGTCTACGTCGCCGACCGCGAGGCCGACATGCTGCCCCTGATGGTACGGGCGCAGCAGCTCGATTGTCCCGTCGACTGGCTGGTGCGCGCCGCACACAACCGCTGTCTGCCCAACAGCGACAAGCTGTGGCCGCATACCACTGAAGGTGCGCCGCTGGGTGAAATCGAATTCGCGCTGGCCGCGCGGCCAGGCATCAAGGCGCGCCTCGTGCGCCAGCAGCTCTGGGCACGCCGCGTCGAACTGAACGCGGGCAAGGGCAAGGTGGTGACGGTCACCTGCATTGTGGCGCGTGAAGTTGGCGCTCCGGCCGGCGCCAAGCCGATCGAGTGGCGCCTGCTGACCAACCGAGAGGCGGCCACGACCGAAGCGGTGACCGAGCTCATTGACTGGTATCGCGCCCGCTGGGAAATTGAGATGCTGTTCAATGTGCTCAAGAACGGCTGCAAGGTCGAGGAGTTGCAGTTGGGTACGATCGATCGCATCGAGCGCGCCCTGGCGCTGTATCTGGTGGTGGCCTGGCGCATTGCCCATCTGATGCGGATGGGGCGCACCTGCCCCGATCTGGACGCCAAACTGTTCTTCGACCCCGATGAAATTCAGGCCGCTTATCTGCTCAACAAACAATTGGCACCTCCTGCCCCGAGGCTCAATGACGTGCTGCGCATGGTCGCCCGTGCCGGCGGTTTCCTGGCCCGAAAAAGCGATGGCGAGCCTGGCGCCAAGACGATTTGGGAAGGACTGCGCGATGTCCGATCTTCGGCTCACACCATCAAAACGCTACGCGAAATGGGAATGTTGTCGAGTTGTGTATAACGAGGTGACTTTAATGGTGCAAAGTTTTATGAGCCCCTGATTTCAGGGGCTTTTTTCATATGTGCTCAGCAAGATTGCAATTGCCGGGGGGGAAGTCCCGTCGCGAGCCAACCCAACGAACTAGGCGGAGCACAACTTTGGAAGGGTGACTGCGGAAGAGAGGCGTCCGCTCGCCGTCCTTAACAGGGTAGTTGAAAGGGTTTTGTGCTCACTGCTGAAACTTGTGGCAGCACGATACGATAACCTGCTCGCATGTGGGGAAAGCGGGACATCCCGGCAGGCTTTCGATTTTTTGATTGCGTCCTCGGTCGTCCGCTGTTGTCCCTTCGCGACAAGCATCGCCTGAACTCTACCTTGATGGGATATTCGTCCTTCGTTTTGAGTTTGCGCAATTAACAGAAGTCAAACTTCAGGCTCTATAGTTACTCTTCAACAAGTTTCATCACATGTGGTCCGATGTTCCCATTCTTCGTCACAGGACTTCAAGTCGCTACTGCCATGTTGGCACTTTATGCCCTTCTGGGGGCGACATCGCTGTGGGTGAAGCTTGCCGCACGGAGAAAAGCGAGGGGGATGCTCAATCATCAGGTCAACGCCTGGTGGCGCATTTTTCCGGTTGTGAGTCTGGCCCTGCTAGCCTATCCAACAGGCATGCTGGCGCTGGCCGGTCTTGTTTTTTCTCTCGCGTGCATCGAACTCGAATCCCACTACGGGGGGCGACGCGCGCGTTTCTGGATAGGCACATGCACGATCGGTTTCGGAATTTCATGGTTGGGCTCGCAACATCCCGAGTTCGCTCCTCCTCTGATCGCAGTCGCGATTGCGATCCAAGCGTGTCATTGCTGGTATCAGCCAAAATCGAGCCAGATAGTCTGGCTGCTGATCCTGATGACGGCCGGTGCAATGTACGTTTTGACTGTGTTCTGCGCCTTGCCTTTCGGATCGCGCCAAAATCTCGCATGGATTTTTTATCTCTTCATTATGACAGCGCTAAATGATATCGGTCAGTTTGTCGCTGGCACGCTTTTTGGCCAGCATAAGATTGCCCAAAATGTTAGCCCCAATAAAACGTGGGAAGGTCTTGCGGGCGGAATTTTTACGTCGCAATTCGTCAGTGCTGTATTGGGGGCCTACCTGTCGCTGGCCGGCTTTCTCGTGCTGGCCATATATGCCTTGGTGTTGTCAATTGCAGGGTTCACAGGAGACTTCATTTTTTCCGCCGCGAAGCGTTATCTTTCTATTAAAGATTTCTCTACGCTAATTCCCGGACATGGCGGCATCCTCGATCGCGTAGACAGCCTGGTTCTCACTGCGCCTGTACTTTACTGCTTGCTTCGCATCGCCGAATAAGGGGAGTTCATGGAAATCGAGCGTCAGATTACCTGGGTCGCCGTAGAGTCTGGCTTTGATGCCCGCGACGGCACTCGCCTGTTCTACCGTGCCTGGCGACCGCGCTCCGTTGCGGCCGGCCGACCGGCGCGTGCCTTGATTTTCCTGCACCGGGGTCACGAGCATTCTGGCCGTATCGCTAAGTTGGTCGAACGTTTCGGTCTACTACAGGATTGGGCATTCGCTTACGACAACCGCGGCCATGGTTATTCGCCGGGGGAACGCGGTGACGCTCCCGATTTTGCTACCCTAGTAAGAGATCTAGATACCTTCGTCCGGCACGTCGAGTCCCGCTACGGCATCGCGACTGAAAACATGATCGTGGTTGCAAACAGCGTCGGCGCAGTGGTGGCCGCCACTTGGGTACACGATTACGCACCGCGAATCCGTGGTTTGGTGATGGCAGCAGCGGCATTCAGCATCAAACTCTACGTGCCGTTCGCCAAATCCGCACTTCGTTTTGCGAGGTGCTTTAAACCCGATCTGTTCGTGACCAGTTACATTCGTCCGGGGATGCTCACCCATTGCGACGAAGAAGCGCAGGCCTACGCTGCCGATCCCCTGATTGCGAAGTCGATCTCAGCGAAGATCCTTCTAGAACTTGCAGACGTAGGGCAGCGCATCATTGAAAACGCATCCGCTATCAGCGTGCCTGTGCTGATGCTGGTCGCGGAGAAGGATTACGTTGTCTCTGAAACCCCGCAGCGCCGCTTTTTCGATAGGTTAGGAACCCACCTGAAGCGTTACGTCAAGCTGACCGGCTGTTACCACGCGGTGTTCTACGAACGGGATACTTCGACCGCGATCCAGGCAAGCTTGGACTTCATCGAGGCGTGCTTCGCAACGCCGCTCCTGATGCCGAAGTTCTATGCCGACGCGCACCGGTCCGGGCCGGCGGCAAGGGCGTACGCCGCGTTGGAACGTGGCGAGAGTGTTAGTTCCACTGCACGTGCGTGGTTCGGCGTTCAGCGGCGCCTCCTTTGCGCGCTTGGGCCACTCAGTAATGGCATGCATATCGGCATGACGCATGGTTTTGACTCGGGTGAATCACTCGACTACGTATATCGCAACCAGGCCGGAGGGAAGCTGGGAATCGGAAAGCTGTTGGATCGCGCTTACCTTGACGCCGTCGGGTGGCGAGGTGTCCGTGTAAGAAAGGCACAGTTGCAGCACATGCTGGCAGAGCGCATTGCGGCCCATCCGTGTAACGAGCCACTACGCATTCTCGACATTGCCGCAGGTTCCGCTCGATATGTATTGGAAACCGTGAAACGCTTCCAAGAGCATCGGATCAATGTGTCATTACGCGACTACATGCAACACAACGTTGATAATGGGCGTCGTCTGGCTGCAGATTTGCAGTTGCAGGCTTGCGTGGCCGTCTCACTGGCTGACGCTTTTGACGGCTGCAGTTACCAAGGGCAGGAAAATTGTTATGACATCGCCATCGTGTCCGGCCTTTACGAACTGTTCAGCGACAACGACAAAGTTAGCGGGTCACTGCGGTCTGTGGTGCGCAGCCTGCGACCGGGCGGCTACCTTATTTACACAGCTCAGCCATGGCACCCGCAGCTGAACATGATTGCTTACACGTTGACTAATCACTGTGGCGTACTATGGAAGATGCGACCGCGCCCCCAAGCGGAAATGGACGCGCTAGTCACCTTGGCCGGGGCGCGCAAGCTCGATACGGCGATAGGCGTGAAAGGAATCTTTACCGTGTCATTGGCGCGCAAAGACGCAGCGCCTGACGCAGTCGGTTAAACACAGTCAGTAGGGACAGCAGCAACATTAGTACTAGCATGCCGTTTTTCCAGGCCGCTGCGGCGCCGGATGCTGTAAGCAAGGCGAGCAGCCCGAATGCGAACGCCCGGTCACTCTTGCCCATCGGCCCATCGAAGCGGCGCGGTACACCGATAGACTGTGTCAGCACACCAGCAAACTCCGCGAGCAGTCCCGCGAAAACTACGATCACTGCCAGTAGAGCCGACGTCCCTGTAGCTAGAGCGAAAGGCAGGTACAGGGCCGCATCGGAAACCTGATCGCAGAATTCGTTGAGCAGCGCGCCAATCGGCGTCGTGTTATCGGTCGCATTTGCCAGCATTCCATCGACCGCATTGAGCGCCATCCGCGCAAGCAAAACGAGCGGCATGCAATACCAAAGCACCACGCTATCAGTCCATGTGATCAACGCCGTACCATAGGCGACGGACAATGCCATCGCACCGAGCGTAACCTGGTTTGGTGTGATGCCAGTGAGCGCGAGCGCGGTCATTGACGGACGCAACAGTTCTTGGAAGTGCGGTTTCAGCTGGTAGATTGAGTAGGACATTGACGACCCTTCCGATGATAGAGGCGGGCGATCAGGCGGCATCGGCTGTAGCCCATCGCACAATGAACATAGACGGGAGCACCATTCTCATGCAGTTGAGCAAGCGTCGCCATTACTTTGCGCAACTGTTGTGGACTCGGCGCCTGCAAGTCCAACAGCGGAATATGGTGGTAACGCTCTCCGCACAGCGTTGCGGTCTCGGACAGCTCTGTACACAAATCAATGACATGGCATTCCGCCGGAAGGAGCTTGGCCTCGGCGCTTGTCAGTCGTCTACCGATCCACAATCCGGGCCCGGACTTTGTGAACGATGGGCGCCTGCGTTCCCGAAGCCGCACCAGTATCCAGGTCAGCCGGTATCCGGCGAGATAAGGCCAGAACATCAACCATCGAAGCAGTGGATGGCGTCCAGCATGCTTGAGCAGGAAGTCGGCATTCCTGGCACGGTACGCGGCAGCGACCAGCAGCATGCTGGCGGCCGCGTAGGCCGCAACCCAGCTATGTTGGGTTGCAAAGCCGGCCAGCAGCAGCATGCCTGCGAGAATTGCGTAGTAAAAACTGACGGTACTGCGACACGTCGCACCGGGACGGACCGCGTAAATCACGAAACTGCCCAGCAGCAGGCCGCCCGCGACGTCCAGCAAGTGATGCTGCCAAGTGAAAATCGTGCTTGCTCCGACCAACCACAGCCACGCTGCAAGCAGTGTCCGCATCAGGCCCTTGCTTAACGGACGCAGTGCAAACCAAAAGATCAGGCAATACGCCACGTGCAGCGAAGGGAATTGGTTGTACGGCTGGTCGACCAGGTCGAGCAACCGGAACAGGGCAGCTGGCACGGTATTGGTTTCTGGGGGGCGTAACAGTGAAAAACGAGCTGGTGCCACGACGAACACCAGGCAACCAGCAACGGTGGCCATTAGCAAGCGTCGGCTCGCGACGCGCAGCTGTTCCTGCGTGTGAACCAAGAAAAATACCAGCGCGAAGAATATGCTCGACGTAAGGTAGGGGAGGATCATCCACGGCACAAACGGGATCGCAGCGTCAATCGGAAGTGCCAAGCTGCGCCTTACTTGCTGTTGTTGCGCGAGCAGATTGCCGAGTGGATAGCAAAGGCTGAACGCAAGCCAGTTAAGTATCAGGTGCCCAGAGCGTCTGCGTGTGGACACTTTTGCCACCAGTGGATGCGATCGTTGTACTGTTGGTTGCTCATACATCGGGACATTATGCAGAAAATAGAAAATACTGAGAAGTATCAGCGCTGCCTTGTCCTGCCAGGCGGTGGCTTTCGCTTTGGCTATTATCTCGGCGTATATGCCGCAGCCGTGGACAGCGGCCAGTTGCCCGATATTCTATTGGCGAGTTGCGGCGGCGCGATTGCTGCGGCCGTGATTGCAGGGCTTCCCAATACGCAGGAGCGCTTGGAATGGCTAACATCGCGCTACATGTATTCTTTTCTTCGCGAAATCCAGCCGACGGACCGTGCAACCCCCGTTCGAGTCTTGGGCGGCGTGATCGTGCGCTGGCTGGACCGAGCGATGGCGTCCCGTGTAGTGGACTTGTTCCACGATTATTTTTTAGTCTGCCAGCCATCCCGGCCTTGCCAGCGGCGGCGCCGGCCTGCGGGCCCGCAGTTGCCATAGTGGGAACCAAACTACTGTACCGTCCCAGCGACTCAGGAACGAAGCGCGGCGACCGCCAGCTTTTCGCACAGGTTGTCTTTTGCCCGGGGCGCGCGGCAGCATTGTTGCATGGGTCTGCCGCGCCAGCCGCAGACCCGCGATGGAGCGGCGGGGCTATTGCACCGACTCTCGAGTTGCAATGCGACATGCCCATGGCCGAAGCGGTCCGGATTTCAGTGGCCGATATGGTCTATTTCCGCAATCACGTTTGGGCCGCACAGCATTACACCGGCGGCGTAATCGATTTGTTTCCTATTGAATTGGCGCATCGGCTCGCGCACATGGTGATCATGGAGCGAAAGGCGCCCTTCAACCCATGGCTTGCCTTACCGGCACTCCGTTCAGTGCTCGGTATCGACGGCGCTGCGCGGCTACGTCATGTTCATTCTCAGCATGCCGATATATGGGTCGATACGCGTGACGCGACGCGCGAACTTCGCGACCATAGTATCTGCAAGAAAATTGACTGGCATCGGAACCGCGTCTGCCTGATGGTGCCAGACGATTACGCTGTCTACGCAGCTCATGTCCGCGCTCAATGGGACTATGGATACCGCAAGGGAATGGCTGCGTTCGCCGGAGCGCAATCGTGAGGATCATGATCATCGGGGGTACCAGCGGTATCGGCCTGGCGCTTGCCAGGCATTACGCAGAGCAGGGAGCTGAACTAGCGCTATGCAGCCGCGACATTACACGGATTGACGACCACGAGCTTCGCACGGATCCCCATGTACAAACTTTTCAGTTCGACATTGCGGACCGTGCCGCCTTGATTCGAGCGCTTCACGATTTCGGCAAAGGCGGACTGGACATGCTCATCGTTACTGCGGGCCAGTATGCCGATGCCAACGATCTTGCCTCCGAGTCGGGTCTGGGCCTTCAAGTAGTGCAGACGAATATCGTAGGCCTCGTCCAGGCGTTCGAGACCGCTGCCGAATTGATGCAGCGGCAAGGGCATGGTCATCTGGTTGCGGTTGCTTCTGTCGCCGGCTTGCTCGAGGAATACCCCGGAGGTTCCCTATACAGCGCCAGCAAGCGCGCAGCAATCGGGATCTGCGACGCCTATCGCAAAGCGTTAAGGCCCTACGGGATAGCAGTGACAACGATTTTGCCGGGATATGTCGACACCGCCGGACTTCGCAAACTTAATCACGGAAACGCGCGCGCTAAGCCGTTCTTGCGCTCCGAACCCGATGCGGTGAGGCGAATAGTTCACGCTATCGAGCAGCGCGCCGAAAGGTGTATCTTTCCTTGGCAACTGCATATGATGGTACGTCTGTTTAACAGCTTACCGTCCAGTTTGCAGCGGCTTCGCCGAAAGTAGTCACGCAATACCAGCTGGCCCCTTCGTTCGAAACTCCACTCGTATGGCAACGATCCTAGGGAGGTAGGAGCCATTCATTGCAGACTGGGGAGGTGTATTGTCAGGGTCAGAACGCTTACATTCCCGACGTATTGGCCTATCCTTCAGTATCTAGCTCAGTCCGACTCCTGATGACGTCCCGCCATGCGAAGGTTTTCTTTCAAGGAGGAATTCAACATGAATACCCGTGCGCGCATGTCCCGTTCGCTGCAATTGCTCCTGCTGCTCTTCACAAGTTCAACCGCGCTGGCCCAGGAGCAGGCCTCGGTTGTTCGTGTAAACGATGCCGGTATTGAATGGGGTGCCTGTCCCGCGCCTTTGCCGCAGGGCTGTGCCTTGGCTGTCTTGCATGGTGACCCGGCCAAGCCCAATGCCGATGTCTTCCTCAGAATCCCGGGCCGCTCCAGGATACCGCTGCATACCCACACGTCGCCGGAACGCATGGTGCTCGTCGAAGGCAAGCTCAGTGTCACCTACGAGGGGCAGAAGATGGCAGTGCTGCTACCCGGATCCTATGCCTACGGGCCAGCAGGCAAGCCGCACTCTGCGGCGTGCATGAGCGACAAACCTTGTGTCCTGTTTATCGCGTTCGAGTCGCCGGTTGACATCAAGGCAGTGCCCAAGCGGGAATGATGACGCGCGTCGCAGGGGCGCGTCGCAGGGGGAGTCGCAGGGCGCTTTCCAGGTTGCTGCCGACTGAACGTCCAGGTCGGCTGCACTGCGCTCCGGCGATCGTTCGGCGTGGATTCATCGATGTCGGGCACGCGAATGACCATTTCACCCATCCGCATGTAATTTCACATTGTGAAATAAAACTGCGGCGGTGCAGCATTCCTTGATCCCGCGGCACAGGATATTGTTTCACGATGCGATAAGAGGGTGCTAAGTGATTGATTCAAAATATAAAATATTTTTTCAAACTCTTATATAAGACAGAAGAGTGCGGGGTCAGTTAGGGGTATGATGTTCTCAAGCGATACCAGTTTGCCGCATGCGGCAAATGGCGAACGCAGCAGGTTTCGATTTATTTACTTCGGAGAGTCAACATGTCCCAATACCAGAACGATATCCAGTCCATCAGCGGCCTGAAGCAGCAGAACGGCCAGGGCTGGGATGCCATTAATCCCGAGTCCGCTGCCCGCATGCGCGCGCAAAACCGCTTCCAGACCGGCCTCGACATTGCCCGCTACACGGCTGGCATCATGCGCCGCGACATGGCCAACTACGACGCCGATCCGTCCAAGTACACCCAGTCGCTGGGATGCTGGCATGGCTTCATTGGCCAGCAAAAAATGATCTCGATTAAAAAGCACTTCAACAGCACCGATCGCCGCTACCTGTATCTGTCGGGCTGGATGATCGCCGCCCTGCGTTCGGAATTCGGTCCACTGCCAGACCAGTCGATGCACGAAAAGACCGCCGTGGCGGCCCTGATCAAGGAGCTGTACACCTTCCTGCGTCAGGCCGATGCGCGCGAACTCGGCGGCCTGTTCCGCCAGCTCGACAGTGCCGAAGGCGCCGAGCGTGCCGCGGTCCAGGACAAGATCGACAATTTCGTGACCCATGTGGTGCCGATCATCGCCGACATCGATGCCGGTTTCGGTAATGCCGAAGCGACCTACCTGATGGCCAAGCAAATGATCGAAGCCGGTGCCTGCTGCATCCAGATTGAAAACCAGGTGTCGGACGAGAAGCAGTGCGGCCACCAGGACGGCAAGGTCACGGTCCCGCATGAAGATTTCCTGGCCAAGATCCGGGCCGTGCGCTATGCCTTCCTTGAGCTGGGCGTGGATGACGGCATCATCGTGGCGCGCACCGACTCGCTCGGCGCCGGTCTGACCAAGCAAATTGCCTTTACCCGCGAACCGGGCGACCTGGGCGACCAGTACAACAGTTTCCTCGACGCCGACGAAGTCTCGCTCGACGCCATGGCCAACGGCGACGTGGTCATCAAGCGCGACGGCAAACTGTTGCGCCCCAAGCGCCTGCCGAGCAACCTGTTCCAGTTCCGTGAAGGCACGGGCGAAGCGCGCTGCGTGCTCGACTGCATCACCTCGCTGCAGAACGGCGCAGACTTGCTGTGGATCGAAACCGAGAAGCCGCATATCGCCCAGATCGGCGGCATGGTGCAGGAAATCCGCAAGGTCATCCCGAACGCCAAGCTGGTCTACAACAACAGCCCGTCATTCAACTGGACCCTGAACTTCCGCCAGCAGGTCTACGACGCCATGAAGGCCAAGGGCGCCGATGTGTCGGCTTACGAGCGCGCACAACTGATGAGTGCCGAATACGACGAGACCGAACTGGCACGTGAAGCCGACGAGCGCATCCGCACCTTCCAGGCCGACGCCGCGCGTGAGGCGGGCATCTTCCACCACCTGATCACGCTGCCGACCTACCATACCGCGGCACTGTCGACGGACAACCTGGCCAAGGAGTACTTTGGCGAGCAGGGCATGCTGGGCTACGTGGCCGGCGTGCAGCGCAAGGAAATCCGCCAGGGCATCGCCTGCGTCAAGCACCAGAACATGTCGGGTTCCGACCTGGGCGACGATCACAAAGAGTACTTCAGCGGCGACGCCGCCTTGAAGGCCTCCGGCAAGCACAACACCATGAATCAGTTCTGATTCAAGCCGCCGCCCGCACCCGCCAGCGTGGATCAATTGGTACACGCTCAAGCGGGTCGGGCCAGTGGCGCAATGCCATGGTCAAGCCCTGCACCAGCGACGCGGTCCATGCCGTCCATGGTAAAATAAGCGCATTCGCATTCCCCGTAGAGCTCAAGCTCAGCAGTCATACCCAGCCCTGTTCAGGGCTGTATTTTTTTGGACCGATGTTCCTTCGCCGCACATGCCGGATAATCGGCGCACACCCCTTCAGCACCAATTTGGAATTTTATTATGGAAATTAAAGTCAATTTTCTGGACAAGCTGCGCCTTGAAGCCAAGTTCGACGATTTCACGGTGATCGCCGACCAGCCGATCCGCTACAAGGGAGATGGCTCGGCGCCTGGTCCTTTCGACTATTTCCTGGCCTCGTCGGCATTGTGCGCCGCCTATTTCGTCAAGCTTTACTGCGATACCCGCAATATCCCCACCGAGAATATCCGCCTGTCGCAGAATAATATCGTCGACCCGGAAAACCGTTACCAGCAGATCTTCAAGATTCAGGTCGAGCTGCCGGCCGATATCTCGGACAAGGACCGCCAGGGTATCCTGCGCTCGATCGAGCGCTGCACGGTCAAGAAGGTTGTGCAGGCAGGGCCCGAGTTCGTGATCGAGGAAGTCGCCAACCTGGATGCGGATGCCCAGGCGTTGCTGACCATGCAGCCGAATGCGGACTCGAGCACGTATATCGTCGGCAAGGATTTGCCGCTGGAGCAGACCATCGCCAACATGTCGGGCAAGCTCGCCAGCCTCGGGATCAAGATCGAGATCGCGTCGTGGCGCAATATCGTGCCAAATGTCTGGTCGCTGCACATTCGCGACGCGCATTCGCCGATGTGCTTTACCAATGGCAAGGGTGCCACCAAGGAAAGCGCGCTGGCCTCGGCCCTGGGCGAGTATATCGAACGCCTGAACTGCAATCACTTCTACGCCGGCGCGTTCTGGGGCGAGGATATCGCCAGGGCCGATTTCGTTCATTACCCGAACGAACGCTGGTTCAAGCCAGGCAAGAACGACGCGCTGCCCGCCGGAATCCTCGACGACTATTCTCGTGACGTCTACGATCCCGATGGTGAATTGCGCGGCTCGCATTTGGTCGACACCAATTCGGGCAATGCCGAGCGCGGTATCGTGGCGCTGCCTTTCGTGCGCCAGTCCGACGGCCAGACCGTGTATTTTCCGTCCAACCTGGTCGAAAACCTTTATGCCAGCAACGGCATGAGCGCCGGAAACACGCTGGCTGAGGCGCAGGTGCAATGCCTGTCTGAGATTTTCGAGCGCGCGGTCAAGCGCGAAATCATCGAGAGCGAAATGGCCTTGCCAGACGTTCCGGTCGAGGTGCTGGCAAAATACCCGGGCATCCTGGCCGGCATCGCGGCGCTGGAAGAGCAGGGCTTCCCGGTGCTGGTCAAGGACGCCTCGCTCGGGGGCACTTATCCGGTCATGTGCGTGACCTTGATGAACCCGAAAACGGGCGGTGTCTTCGCTTCTTTCGGTGCGCACCCGAGCTTCGAGGTGGCACTGGAACGCAGCCTGACCGAACTGCTGCAGGGGCGCAGTTTCGAGGGACTGAACGACTTGCCGCAGCCGACTTTTGCCAGCCACGCGGTGACCGAGCCAAATAACTTCGTCGAGCATTTCATCGATTCGAGCGGTGTGGTGTCATGGCGCTTTTTCAGCGCAAAAGCCGATACCGATTTTGTCGAGTGGGATTTCACGGAGCAGGGCGAACATGCCAATGCCGCGGAAGCCGCGACCCTGCTTGGGATCCTCGAGCAAATGGGCAAGGAGGTCTACATCGCCGTGTACGAACAGCTGGGCACCGTGGCCTGCCGCATCCTGGTGCCCGGTTACTCGGAAGTCTATCCCGTCGAAGACCTGGTCTGGGACAACACCAACAAGTCGCTGCTGTTCCGCGAAGATATCCTGAACCTGCATCGTCTGGACGACGCCGCGCTGGAGGCGCTGCTCGAGCGTCTGGATAACAATGAACTGGACGAGTACTCCGACATCGCCACCCTGATCGGCATCGAGTTCGACGAAAATACCGAGTGGGGCCAGCTCACGGTACTCGAGTTGAAGCTCCTGGTTCACCTCGCCCTGCAGCAATTTGAAGAAGCCCATGAACAGGTCGGCGCCTTCCTGCAATACAACGACAATTCGGTCGAACGGCGCCTGTTTTACCAGGCCCTGAATGTCGTGCTGGAAGTGACGCTCGACGACGAGCTGGAACTCGACGACTACGTGGTCAATTTCCGCCGCATGTATGGCGATGCGCGAATGGATGCGGCACTCGGTTCGATCGACGGCAGCGTGCGGTTCTTCGGCTTGAGCCCGACCAGCATGCAACTCGAGGGTCTGGAGCGCCATCATCGTTTGGTCGACAGCTACAAGAAACTGCACCGGGCGCGCGCCCAGGCCGCGCTCGCAGGCAGTTAAGGCCAGCCCAAAAAAACCAGCATGCGAAGCCCCTGATTTCAGGGGCTTTTTTTATTGGCAGTGCAAAGCCGAGGGGGCATCCCGCCAGCCGTGATCACACAATCGGTATCGAATTAAAACGTGTTTATCGCAGTGCATTCATTATTATTATGTCCATGTAAAATATCAGTTACTTTACACGTCATTTTACACGTTAAAAAATAGTTGCAATAATATGTTGACGCTATTTCTGAAAAGTTTAATATGTCGTCTCTGGCGCAATTATTTTCCAGTATGGAGAATTGATCGGGGGTCAGCTGGTTATCCGCGCGCGGGCGCAATTTATCCTGATTCTATCGCATGCGTGACGCGCGTAATTGCCTTTCCCCATCAGTATCGGATATTCGAAAGAATGCTTTATCTCGATAAATCCATGGGAAGCGATAAAAAGAAAGCCGTGATAAAAAATATCAGGTGGCGCGAATCATTTAATTTCTGGAATATGTCTGTCTGCGAGTATTTTCGATCGATTTCACATCGGTTGCATGGAAACTGCACCGTCATACCTACACCAATTGTCGTGGCTCGTTATGCGCAGGGAGAGTGAAATGCCGTCGTCGTATGAGTTAATCTTCCGCATCTCGTTTGGCCATGCGTTTTTTGCCGATGGCGTTTTGCGCGCCTTGCGCATTGTGCCGGTTCCGGCCTGCCACGACATGCTGCGCCGGGCTGGTTTGTTGTTGCGGGCGCAGCAAGACGGGATTGCCGCCTATGGCGACGAACAGGCAGTTAATCGCCTTAGGTTGCACATCGCCGAGTCCGGTGCACCGC
The DNA here is from genome assembly GCF_024802625.1 of Massilia sp. H6. NCBI lineage: Bacteria > Pseudomonadati > Pseudomonadota > Betaproteobacteria > Burkholderiales > Oxalobacteraceae > Massilia > Massilia sp. H6. The sequence continues at coordinate 2,643,172 of NZ_CP103371.1, read as the reverse complement.
TGCGGATGGCGTTCCAGGTGTTTTTTACTGACCCACACTTTTTCGAGTACACCGCGCCGCCCTGGCCGCGCGGAAAGCTGCTGTTTCTCGATACCGCCGATGCAGTTGCGGATGACGCTGGCCGCCAGCTGCTGCATGCCACCCCGTGCGTGCCGGCTTCGGCCTTCAAGGATCGCGACCACGCCGACTTCGAGCACATCCTTGGAAAAAGCTCGGTGGCGTGGGCACCGGTGCCAGCCATGGTATTGCAGGTCGCGGTGTCGTTTGGCTTGCTCGACGCTGCAGAGTCGAATCAGCGCCAGTTCCATGTCCACTTCGACGCTGCCAGCACGCACAGTAAAGAACGCTTGCAGGGGGTCGCCGAGGTGCAATCCGGTATTGTCGACCTGGCTGGCGAGGTAGAGTTCGACCACCATGCCGACGTGAATATTGCCGACGACCGGCGCGCTCATGTGTTCCTGTCTCGGCGCGTCGTTCCGATGCGAGAAGTGTCGCCGGCCCGTTTTCGATTGCGCACGGTGTTGCCGGCCAGTGAAGCAGGCGGGAATACAAGAATGCCTAATTCCGGCGCAGGCAAGGGCAGCCGCGATAACAGGGATGGAAACCACATTCCTTTCTAAAAATTGGTTATTCACCATACATCCATCGGAGCCGAGAACATGGTCAACCCACCTTCAGCCGTTTGCATCCATGAACAGGAAGAATTACCCGATTCGGTGGTGGAGAACGCGACTGCCGTTCCAGCTCGCGTCGGTGACACCATAGGGGCATTCGACAAGGGCGACTCGGTCAGGGACAGGCCATGGCGCCTCAACGCCATGACCGACTCGAATGCGTTTTCCGGCAAAGACTAAAGCAACGACCGCCTATCCTTTCCAAGTGCGCTTGAGGAATCGGAAGGTGGCGAGACCACGGGTTGGGTCTTGATCGACAGCGCTTGCGATCTGGTCCACAGCGCTGCTCGCAGCACAGCCCATGGAAACCGCGCCGGGGCGGCGTGTAGAATTGACAAATCTGCGTTGGATTCGAACCAACCGTATTTTGTCAGGCCCCATGACCTATTCCGATTACACGCTGACCTCGCCCCTGTCCGACCTGGACCACGCCTCGGCGCCGCTGCTCGCCATCACCATCGTCTGGCATCCCGACCACGCCCGCATCGGCGAACAGTTCGTCGGCGGCAGCGGCAGCGACACCATTGAACTGAACCGCTACGCGCCGCTGTTCATGCGCCCCGGTGCCGAGGGCCTGCCGCTGGGTCATGGCGGCATTTCGCGCCAGCCCCTGCGCCTGGCGCGCGACGCCCACGACACTATCGCCGTGACGCTGCCCGCCAGTCCGATGGTGGTCGAAGTGGGGGGGCGCATCGTGAAGGACGCTGTCCACTTTAGCGCCACGCAGATCGCCGAAGGGCAGATCGTGTGCCTGGGCCGCGCCGTCGTGCTGTGCCTGCACTGGATGCACCGCCTGCCCAGGCTCAACCCGGTACCTGGCCTGCAAGGCGTTGGCAGCGCCAGCATCGGCGTGCGTGACCAGCTGCGGATGGTGGCGCCGAGCGGCATGCCGGTGCTGTTGCTGGGCGAGACCGGCACCGGCAAGGAAATCGCCGCGCGCGCCATCCATGCACTGAGCAGCCGTGCGGGGGCGCCGCTAGTGGCGGTCAATATGGCGGCGCTGGGCGAACCCCTGGCGGCGGCGGCGCTGTTCGGCGCCGAGCAGGGCGCCTACCCGGGCGCACCGGCGCCGCGCGAGGGGCTGTTCGCGCAGGCCGACGCGGCAACCCTATTCCTCGACGAGATCGGCAACGCGCCGGCGGCCGTGCAGCCGATGCTGCTGCGCGTGCTCGAGGGCGGCGACTACCGGCCGGTCGGCGCCGCGCACGACCGGCGCTCGACGGCGCGCCTGATTGCCGCCTCCGACCAGGACCTGGACGCGGCGGCCTTCAACCAGGCCTTGCTGCACCGGCTGGAAGGCTTCGTGATCCGCATGCCACCGCTGCGCACGCGGCGCGAGGATATCGGGGTGCTGATCGTGGACTTGCTGGCGCAGCAGGGCGCAAGAGCGGAGCTGCCGGCGGCGCTGGTGGCCGAGCTGGCGACGCACGACTGGCCGGGCAATGTGCGCCAGCTGGCGCATGTGCTGCAGCGGGCGGTACTGATGCTGGGCCAAGGCGTCGTTCCTACGCTCGCCGACCTGGTGCGCACCGAGGGCCGTCCGGCGCAGGACACACCGGCGCCGGCGCCACGGGGCGAGGCAGCCGTGCCACGGCGCCGGCCTTCTGCCTTGTCGCACCAGGACGTGCTGGGCGCGATGGCAGCGCACCACTGGAACATCCTGGCGGCGGCGCAGGCGCTCGGCATCTCGCGTCCGAGCCTGTATAAACTGCTGGAAGACCACCCGACTATCCGGCGTGCCGAAACCATCCCGGAACCCGAGATCGCCGAAGCCATGCAGGCTTGCGCGGGCGACGTGGAGCGCTGCGCCGCCCAATTGAAAACGCCAGCGGAAGCCTTGCGGCGGCGCTGGCGCTTATTACGGCCTGGCTGACGCCGGCCCGGGCTCAGGTCGAGCCAACTTCCAGTTCCGGGTCGGGCAGGAAGTAGAAATTGCTGACGCCATCAGCGTTGACGGTCGTGAACGCGATCGAGAAACCCCACAGTCCAGCATTCTTGTCGATCGTGTAGGGGGTGCCGGGGACGATGTTAATCTGGTTGCCGCCATCGAAAGGCGAGCCGTCTTCGCCCTTTTTGCGAGGGCCGCTCATCATCACCGCGTTGGTCAGCGTTTCCGGGCCGTCGAAGACAAAACTGATCGTATCGTTCACATTCGCCTGGATCCGGTCCGTGCCTTGTGGCCGCGGCGTCCAGGTCGCTTGTGGCTGGCCTGCCTGGTAAATGACGTTGATTTCGTGGTTTTGTTGTTCTTGCATGGCTGCTTTCAGGTAGTGGGTCAAGGTGCCGGCCTGGCACCGGGAAACCGGACAAACGCTAGTCCGGGCGGTAGCGCGCGTCGCGCCGCAAGTCCACCAGGTCGGGTTCGGCATCGATGAACTTGACCGGGTAGCCCAGGCGGCGGGCGCTATTGATGGCAAGCAGGGCGGCGTCGCGTTGGCCGAGCAATTCATGGGCCAGCCCCGCGCGAAATTGCACGTCGGCGCTGTTGGGCGCCAGCGCGATCGCGCGCGCCAGCAGCGGGGCGGCCTCAAGGGCCGCACCGGTGCGCGCCGCGTACAGGCCCATGCGCGATACCAGCAGCACGTCGTCAGGCGCGCGCGCCAGGCGCGGCGCCAGCAACTCGCGCGCCTTGTCGTAGGCGGCGCGTGCCTGGGCTTCGCGGCCCGGCAGCCAGTTCAGGGTATCGGCCAGGTTGGCCCAGAGCTGGTATTCGCCGGGCGCGCCGCGCGTGGGCGATACCGCGTTTTCGAAGGCGGCGGCCGCGCCGACATAGTCCTGGCGCAGGAACAGTGCATTGCCCAAATTTGTGTACAGCTTGGCGCTAGGGCGGATCTGCAAGCCTTGCTGCAGCACCTGCAAGGCCTCGTCGTCGCGGTTCTGGCGCAGCAGCGCAGCATTGAGGTTGGCGTAGGCAACGACGGCATCGGGCTGCAGCGCGATGCTGCGCCGGAACAGGCGCTCGGCGCCGGAGTAGTCGGCCTGCTCGTAGTGGACGCTGCCCAGTTCGTCGGTGAAGACGCGTTCTTGCGGAAAGCGCGCGATCGCCTCGCTCAAGCGTGCACGCGCCTCGTCGTAGCGCTGCATGCGGCGCAAGGTGGCGGCCTGGCCATACCAGCCGAAGAAATTCGAGGGGTCCAGGCGCAGCGCTTCGGCGTGGGCCAGCAAGGCCTCGTCGCGCTTGCCGTGGTTGTCGAGCACCCAGGCGCGGGCAACGTGGCTCAGCGCGAGCTGGTCGTTGAGCTGGGCGGCGCGCTGCGCGCTGGCGTCGGCGCGCTGCAGCCAGGTCTCGTCGCGCTTGTCGGTATGGTAGCGCTGCGAATACATCAGCGACATGCCGGCCGCCGCCGCGGCGCTGTCGGGGCGGCGCGCCAGAATGCGGCGAAAGTGCTGTTCGGCGTTATCCAGGCTGCCCGGCCGGTCGAACAGCTTGAGCGCCGCCAGGCCCTGCTCGAGTTCAACCGATTCGGAAAATGGCGCCAGAGCAGGGCCGAGCGCTGCCAAATGGGGCGCCGCGGCCCAGCCGCCGGCACCGAGCAGGGCCACCGACAGTACGCCGGCCAGTACCAGCCGCAGTTGCCTGGTTGGCGCCGGCAGGCGCACCCGCGGCGGCTGGGCGGGAATGTCTGGCGCTGCCGCCAACTGCGCCAGCTGCGCCAGCACTTCGGCCATGCCGGCCAGGCGCTGCGTGGCCTGGCGCGCGGTCATGGCGCGGATCAGGGCAATCAGCCCGGCGCTGGCATCGAGCGGATAGTGCCAGCCGTCCGACGAAGTCTGCACCTGCGCCGCCGCCAGCGCCAGGCCGTCGAGCGCGGCGTACGGCCGCGCGCCGCACACCATTTCGTAGAGAATCAAGCCCAGTGCGTAGACGTCGGCCTGCGCCGACAAGGGCGCGCCGAGCATGCGCTCCGGCGCCATGTAGGCGATGGTGCCTTGCAAGACCTCGGGCGCCATGCTGGTGGTGGCCAGTACGTCGAGCTGGTGGGCCAGGCCGAAATCGAGGATGCGGATGCTGCCGCCCGGCTCGATCATCAGGTTCGACGGCTTGAGGTCGCCGTGGACCAGGCCAGATGCATGGGCGTCGCGCATGGCTTCGGCGACCTGGCGCGTCCATGCCAGCGCATCGGCGCGCGCCACCGGGCCGGCGGCCAGGGTCTGCTTGAGGGTCTGGCCGGGCACCAGCTCCATGACGATCGACTGGGTGAGACCGTCGTCTTCGATCGCATGCACCTTGACGAAAGCGGCATGGCGCAAGGATGCGCCCAGGCGCGCCTCGCGCATCAGGTCAGCACCGGCCTGTCCGGCTTCGGCATGCTTGATGCATTTGATGGCGACCGGGCGGCACAATGTGCTGTCCCAGGCCTCGAATACCCGGCCGAAGCCGCCTTCGCCGAGGCAGCCGCGCACATCGTAGTGGGCGGGCAGCTTCGGCGCGGCCGGCAGGGCCCCGGCCAGCGTGCAGGTTGCAGAAGTCAGGGTGGGGGAGCTCATTGCCTGGTGTGTGAAACGAATCGCTGAACATTACAATAAACGTGTTGTCTATGCAATGGCCAACGGGCGCAAAGGGCTGTTCGCCGCGGCGCCGACAATGCTACACTCCGCCCTTACATCGACGTTTCGACAGCCATGACCAACAAAAAACAGCCTTCCACCGGCAAACCAGAAGGCGCGCCCGCGGGCCGTCCGGAAAATCCCTTCATCGACGGCGATTTCTACAACCGCGTGCGCGACTATACCGAGCGCGATGCCACGTTCTCGAAGGAACTCAAGGCCATCGCCGACCACGGCGCGGGCAAGCAGAACCCGGATGCGCGCAACGCCCCCTCGCTCGCACTGTTACGCGGCGTGGTCAAGAAAGGCGTCTCGCTCGACGATATGCTGGGACGGATCGTCCTGGGCACCGAATCGGGCCAGTGGGAAGCATGGCTGGCCGCCTTCGGTATCGAACTGCGTGGCGTCAGCTACGGCAAGACCGGGCCGCGCAATGCCAGGCTGGCGCTCGACATGAGCCTGAACGCCAAGGCCAATCCGTTGTTCTCGAATGCCGGCGTGCGCAACTGGCGCAGCCTGGTGGCGCAAGACTGCGCCCAGGTGCAGGTCGAGAAGCCGACCGTAGAGACGCCGGCCCGGGCCTGGGCGATCTTCTTCCTGGACGCGGCCGACTAATCGTTAATCCCGGCCGCGCCGCTCACCGGGTTCAGCGCAGGTTTCAGCGAACCTCGAGCAGTTCGACGTCGAAGATCAGGGTGGCGCCCGGTGGTATGGGACCGGCGCCGCCGTCGCCGTAGCCCATGTCGGCAGGCACGATCAGTGTGCGCTTGCCGCCGACCTTCATGCCTTGCACGCCCTCGTCCCAGCCCTTGATAACGCGGCCGGCGCCAAGCTCGAAGCTGAACGGCGCGCGCCCGATCGAAGAATCGAACTGGGCGCCGTGTTTCGATTCGGCGGCCGGGTCGTAGAGCCAGCCCGTATAGTTGACTACGGCAGTCGCACCGGCGCTTGCTTCCTTGCCGGTGCCGGTGACGGTATCGATCTTCTGGAAGGCGACGGCTTCGCTTGCGGTTGCCGTGGCTGCTGTGGTGTCGGCTGGCTGCGGCGCCTTGGCGCGGTCGCAGCCGGCCACGGCCAGCGTGAGTGTCAGGCCGAGGGCGCAGGAGGAAAGTAGCTGTTTCATGGGGTTCTTTCGTTGGTTGGCTGTGCGGGATCGTGCCATAGGATACAGTGCGCTCCGGCGTATGCCAACTTGCCCAGCGCCTTGCACATCGATTAACGGCCCGACCCGCCCCGGAGAACCCACCTTGTCCGCATCACCGATCACCGTCGAGCAAGGTCTCCAGGCCGCTGGCGTCGGCAAGTTTCAATACCGCCTGTTCGTGATTTTCGGCCTGGTCTGGATGGCCGACGCCATGCAGGTGCTGTCGATCGGCTTTAGTGCGCCCTCGATCGCGAAGACCTTCGGGATCGCGATGCCGCAAGCGCTCCAGACCGGAACCCTGTTCTTCGTCGGCATGCTGGTCGGCGCCTTTGCCTTCGGGCGCCTGGCCGACCGCATCGGGCGCCGGCCGGTGCTGATGGCGGCGGTGCTGATCGACGCCTGCTTCGGCGTGGCCTCCGCCTTCGCCCCCGATTTCACCTGGCTGCTGGCGTGGCGCTTCCTGACCGGCATCGGCGTGGGCGGCACGCTGCCGGTGGACTACACTATGATGGCCGAATTCCTGCCCAGCGACCGGCGCGGCCGCTGGCTGGTGCTGCTCGAATCGTTCTGGGCGGTTGGCACCATCGCGCTTGCGCTGCTTGCGCTGCTGGCGCTGCAGTGGGGCGATGATGCCTGGCGCGTGATCTTCTTTGTCACCGGCTTGCCGGCCCTGGTCGGCGTGGTGCTGCGCCTGTACATTCCGGAGTCGCCCATGTACCTGAGCCGCAGCGGCAAGCCGGAGCAGGCGCGCGCGGTGCTGCAGCGCGTCGCCCAGGTCAATGGGCGCAGCATCGCCATCGCGCCCTTGCTGCCGCAAGCGCTGGCCAGGCAGACGCTGTCGGCCCTGTTTTCGTCCCGGCTGCGGCGCCGCAGCCTGTCGCTGTTCGCGGCCTGGGCGCTGATCTCGATTGCTTACTATGGCGTGTTCGTCTACCTGCCGGTGAAGCTTAGCGCCGAGGGCTTCGGTTTCATGCGCGGCCAGGAGTTCCTGATCGTGCTGGCGCTGGTCCAGTTGCCAGGCTTCGCGCTGGCTGCCTATGGCGTGGAGCGCTGGGGGCGCAAGCCGACCCTGGTGGGCTTTTTGCTGCTCAGCGCCGTGGGCTGCTTGGGCTACAGCTTCGGCAGCGCTACCGGGGTGGTGGTGGGGGCAAGCCTGCTGATGAGTTTTGCGCTGCTGGGCACCTGGGGGGCGCTGTATGCGTTCACGCCCGAAGTCTATCCGACCGACTTGCGCGCCAGCGGCATGGGCGTGGCGGGGGCGGTAGCGCGCTTTGGCGGGCTGCTGGCGCCGACCATCATCGCGCCGGTGATGGCGACCCGCTTTACGCTGGCCCTGGCCTTGCTGGCCGGCTGCCTGGTGCTGGCGGCGCTTGCGATCCTGCAGGTCGACGTGGAGTCGCGCCAACGGGCGCTCGAATGACACCGATGCACTGCACCTGTCGCAGTTAGCAGGTGCAATTTCAGTTTGTGTGGAAGACAATACGTGCATTCACTGGGAGGAACCGGATGCGCGACGCAATCATCGTGGGTGGCGGCCATAATGGCCTGGTATGTGCGTTTTACCTGGCCGGCGCCGGACTGAAGGTCACGGTACTCGAGGCGCGCGACGTGGTCGGCGGGGCCGCGGTGACCGAGCAATTCCATCCGGGTTTCCGCAATTCGGTCGCCGCCTATACGGTCTCGCTACTCAATCCCAAGGTAATCGAGGACATGGACCTGGCCGCTCATGGCCTGCGCATCGTCGAGCGCCCGCTGTCGAATTTCCTTCCGCTGGACGATAGCGCCTACCTGAAGCTCGGCGCTGGCAAGACCGCCTCCGAGGTCGCCAAATTCTCGCAGCGTGACGCCGACCGCCTCGATGCCTTTCACGCCCATCTCGACAGTGCCGCGCAGCTGCTGCGCAACCTGGTGCTGCAAACGCCGCCGAACCTGGTGGGTGGCAGCTGGCTGGCCGCGCTGCCGGAGCTGATCAAAGCTGGCAAGCTGGGCAACCAGATGCGCAAACTGTCGCTGTCCAACCAGCGCGAGCTGTTCGATTTGTTCACCAAGTCGGCTGGCGACTACCTGGACGGCTGGTTCGAGAGCGCGCCGATCAAGGCGGCGTATGGCTTCGACAGCGTGGTGGGCAATTACGCCAGCCCGTATTCGCCCGGCTCGGCGTATGTCTTGTTGCACCATGTGTTCGGAGAGGTCAACGGCAAGAAGGGCGCCTGGGGACATGCGATCGGCGGCATGGGCGCGATCACCCAGGCCATGGCCAAGGCGGCGCAGGCGCGCGGGGTAGAGATTCGTACCGGCTGCGCGGTCGACGAGGTGCTGCTGGAACGGGGCCGCGCCACCGGCGTGGTCACCGCCAGGGGAGAACGCCTGGACGCGCGCGTGGTGGTCTCGAACCTGAATCCGCGCCTGCTATATACCAAGCTGGTCGACCCGGGCGCGCTGCCGCCGGATTTCTTGCGGCGCATGCAGGCCTGGCGCTGCGGCTCGGGGACCTTCCGCATGAATGTGGCATTGTCGGAACTACCGAGTTTCAACTGCCTGCCCGGCAAGGAGGTGGCCGAGCACCATGGCAGCGGCATCATCATCGCGCCCAGCCTGGACTACATGGAGCGCGCCTACCACGATGCGCGCGCCCTTGGCTGGTCGCGCGCGCCGATCGTCGAGATGCTGCTGCCGTCGACCCTGGACCCGACGCTGGCGCCACCCGGCCAGCACGTCGCCAGCCTGTTTTGCCAGCACGTCGCGCCGCAACTGCCAGGCGGTGCGAGCTGGGACGAGCACCGCGACGAAGTGGCCGACCTCATGATCGCTACCGTCGACCGTCATGCACCCAACTTCAAGCGTTCGGTGCTCGGCCGGCAGATCATGAGTCCGCTAGACCTGGAGCGCACTTTCGGCCTGGTCGGCGGCGACATCTTCCATGGCGCGCTGGGACTGGACCAGCTGTTCTCGGCCCGTCCCATGCTGGGCCATGCGGATTACCGCGGCCCGGTGGCCGGCCTGTACACCTGCGGCGCGGGCACCCACCCGGGCGGCGGCGTGACCGGCGCTCCCGGTCATAACGCCGCGCGCGAGATCGTGCGCGATTTTGCGAACGGGCTCAAGACCCGTGCACCCGCCTAGCGCGCCTCGACCCGCCGCTGCGGCACGCCGGCCTGCTGTAGAATCGCGTTTTTTCATCAAGGCTGGCAGGACCAAATCCTTCGGCATCGAAAGTTCGCAGCGCGACAAGCGTGCGCCAGCAGGACGACGACAAGATTTGCAGGGAGCAGGCATGACAGGCAGTACCGAGGCGCGGCCGCCGTTTACCGTCAACGATATCGAGGTCGGCGTGCGGGTCGTTGACGCGTTGGTTCATTGTGCACGGTCGCTGCGCGGCATGCCGATCACCTATGGCGACCTGCTCGCGGCGGCGCGCCAGCTGCATCCGAAGGATGCGGTACTCGACCGTGCGGTCGTGGTCGGCCTCGGCATGAAGCTGCGGTTCGTCGCAGAGTTTTGCCGCGCTCACGGCTACCCCGACTTGAGCAGCCTGGCCGTGAACCGGGCCACCATGCGCCCCGGCCCGGACTACCAGGGCGACTGGGAGGCCGACCGGCGCGCGGCGGCGCAGTTCGACTGGTCCGGCGCGCAGGCGCGGCTGGCCGCCTTTGCCGAGAGCGCACGCGCCGCGGTGCCGGCACGGCTCAAGCCGCGCAAGGAGCGCCCGGCTGACGTATCCTGGTATGCGTATTTCTGCTCGCACCGCGCGGCCTGCGAGAAGGTGACGCCACAAGACAAGCAGGAGATCATCAACCTGATGATGGCCGGCCTGGATCCCGAGACCTCGCTCAAGCGGGTACTGGACGCCAAGGCCGATTTCGGCGACGGAGCGTAGGCCGGTCGGCGCCACCGATTCGCATATTCAGCGCCCCTGGTCGATCCGTTCGGTGTCGGCCTCGGTTTCCGGCGCACGGGCGGTCGGCAGGTGCCAGCCATAGCGGATCGCGGCCAGGCGCAGGCCGAAGCACAGCGCCGCGCCGGTACAGGCAGTGGCGGTAGTGGGCAATTGCAGCGCGTCTCCCACCACCACCACGCCGGCGCCGGCCAGGGCCGCCACCGCGTAGATATCCGATCGGAACACGGCCGGCACGTTCGACAGCAGCACGTCGCGCGCGACCCCGCCGCCGATGCCGGTCAGCATGCCCAGCAGGGCCGCCATGACCGGCTCCAGGCCGAAGACCAGCGCCTTTTGCGCACCGGCGACGCAGAACAGCGCCAGGCCGGCGCCGTCGAAGATGAGTACCGGGTTGCGCAGGCGGCTGATGAGCGGGTACCAGAAGAAAATCACCAGCCCGGCCAGGGTCGACACGGCCAGGTAGCGCCAGTCGCTGATGGCCGCCGGCGGGGTGGCGCCAATGAGCAGGTCGCGCACGATGCCGCCCGAGGTGGCGGCCACGAAAGCGAGCACCAGTACGCCGAAGATGTCGAGTCGGCGGCGCGAAGCCGCCATTGCGCCGCTGAGCGCAAACACGAAGGTGCCGACCAGGTCGAGCGTGAGCACGAGGGTCTTCATGGCGGCCCCCATGTCGAGGGAAAGAACAGCAAACACGTTGGTCACCTATGAGGAAGTAGCGCGGCAGCCACGAGCGGGCAACCCGCCATGGTAGCGCAGAACGCCAGCCGGCGCCTGCCCCTGCCGCACGTTGTAGAATGCGCTCTTCCACGGAGGCGGGCATGAGCGATGGCGGACTGACAATTTCAAGAATCCTGCATGCGGGCTATGTGTTCGAATGCGAAGGCGAGCGCATCGCCTTCGATACCATCTTCGAGAACCCGTTCAGCCGCAACTGCCACGCCTTCCCGGACGTGCGCTTCGACCGCGAAGCGATTCGCGCGCAGCGGTTTTCGGCAGTCTTCATCTCGCACTTCCACGACGACCACTGCTCGCTCGAGAGCCTGGACCTGCTCGACCGCGCTACGCCGCTGTATATCTACTGCATCTTCGACGACCTGTTCGAGATGGTGCGCATGCTCGGTTTCACCGAAGTATATTCGCTGACCCTGAACTTGCCGGTGCATGTCGGGCCGTTCGAAGTGATTCCGCGCGAAGCCATGGATGCCGACGTCGACTCGATGTTCCAGGTGATGGCCGGGGGCATGAATGTGCTCAACGTGGTCGACTCCTGGATCGACGCCGGCACGCTCGAAAAGCTGGTGCGCGAGGGGCCGTGGGACATGGTGCTGTGGCCGTTCCAGACCATGCGCGAGATCGAAGTGCTGGCGCCGTCGCGCGCCGCTCCCGCGCCCCCAAGACTGCCCGATGAGTGGATCGAGCAGCTGCGCGCCCTCGAGCCGCGTTTTGTCGTACCCAGCTCTTGCCAGTTCCGCCAGGAGCCATGGTCCTGGTATAACCGCGCTTTTTTCCCGATCAGCTATGCGCAGTTCGCGCGCGAGGTGGGAGCGGCCTTGCCCGGCGTTGGCGTGGTGCGCCTGAATCCATCGGTATCGGTGCGGCTCGATGCCGGATCGTTGCAAGCAAGCGCGCCGCTGCCGTGGGTGATACCGGTGGGCGAGCAGGATGTCGATTACGACTACCAAGGCCACGCCGCGGCCCCGCCTACCGCGCAGATCGCTGCGCATTTTTGCGCCTTGACTCAGGCGCAGCATGCGCGTGTGATGGAGTATTGCCGCGTGCTGCTGCCGGCGAAATACGGCGCGGTCGAGGCGTCGTCCGACTATTTCGACGAAGCGCGCATCTGGGAGCTGGCACTGTTCGGGAGCACGGGCGAGGTCGAGCGCTTGCGCTATCGGCTCGACGAGCGCGGCGCAACGCTGGTTGGGGTGGATACCGGGCCGCTGGGCTGGAGCACCGAGATCCCGGCCGCCAAGCTGTATGCCGCGCTCGAACACGGCGAGTCGCTGACCTCGATGTACATGCGCATCAACGACACGGTGTTCGATGCCGACACCGAAGCGGCGCTGGCCCAGGCCGAAGTGGACGTGGTCGACGACCCGCTGATCCGCTGCCTGTTCAGCGACACCTTCGGCGCCTACCAGGCCGCGCAGCTACGGCGCCTGCTGGCGCGCTGAGCGGGCAAGCTTACTTGCCCAGTAACTGGAGCGAGCGCTCCCAGTTGGCGTCCCAGTCGAGCAGAAAGTCATGGGTCTTGAAGGCCCGCTTGAGGGGGCCGAGCGGGACCCGGTAGACGTCGTGCAAGCCCAATGCCAGCGTCACCGGGTTCCACACCGCATTACGCCTGGATTTCTTTGCGCTGGCTTTGACCCGCGCACCGTCGTCACCGAAGATGCCGATGGCCTCGTCCAGCGCCTTGCCAAGGTCGAGCCGGACGATGCCTGCGAACGCTAGCATGGCTTGCGCCTTGCCGATGCCGAGCTGCGATTCTTTCGCCGCAGCCGGCGCCGCAGCCGGTGCCGGCTGCGCCGCGTGCTGGAGTTGTCCGGCCAGCCGTTGCAGGTCTTGCTTCTGGAAGCGCAGCTCGTCGAGACCGCGCCTGAAGCCCGGCGCGGGCAGGCGCGCCACGATCCTATAGGCATCCTTGGTGGTGGTGATCAGGACATCGGTGCTACCGCCTGCCAGGCGCGCAATATCCTCGGCCACGAAGATCGGCGCAAGGTAGCCGCCGTTGGCCTCGCCGAACAGCTCGGCGTGGGCGGCGTCGTAGTCGAGCCAGACATGGGGCGTGACTTCGTGTGCGAGCAGGCGCGCCAGGGTCCAGGGCGTGCCGGTTTGCGCGGCCAGCCAAGCGCAGGCTTCGGCGATCGTGGCGCGAAACGGAAGGTCGGTGGTACTCATCGCGCTTTCTGTGGTGGACATCGATAGGATTACCCGGAGCGAGCATTCTAGTGCAAGCAGCGTCGGCTTGCCCGTGCCGGCTTGCCCGCGCCGGCTTGCCCGCGCCGGCTTGTCTGGGATTACACTGGTGCCTGGCGGGTTGGCACGGGGGTAGCGATCGTGGTGTACCGAATCCTGGCCGACGCGGTATTGCTACTGCACCTGGCCTTCATCTTGTTCGTGGTGTTCGGCGCGCTGCTGGTGGCGCGCCGCCGCAGACTGCTGCCGTTGCACCTGGCCGCTGCCGCCTGGGGCGCCGGAATCGAGCTGTTTGGCGGCATCTGCCCGCTGACCCATGCCGAGCTGTGGTTGCGCGGCTTGGCCGGCGCGGCCGGCTACAGCGGCGGCTTCGTGGAGCATTACCTGCTGCCGCTGGTCTACCCCGGAGGGCTCACGCGCACCCTGCAGTACGCGCTGGCCGCCGCCGTGCTGCTTGTCAATGGCGCACTTTACCTGTGGGTCTGGCGCCGCGGCCGCCGGGCTTATTCGACCCAGGCGAAGCCGTCGCGCGCCAGCAGTGCGAACGATTCGGCCGGCCCCCACGAGCCCGCCGGATAGGCGTGCGGCTTCTCGCCCAGCGTGCTCCAGCCCTCGATGATTGGATCGGCCCAGGCCCAGGCCGCCTCGAGCTCGTCGCGGCGCATGAAGTGGGTCAGGCGCCCGCGCACCACATCGATCAGCAGGCGCTCGTAGGCTTCGGCGCGGCGCTGCACAAAGGCCGACTGCAGGTCGAGATTGAGCGCAACCTGCTGCATCTGCATGCCGCTGCCGGGCTGCTTGGCCATGATCTGCAGCTTGATCGCTTCTTCTGGCTGCAGTTCAATGACCAGCCGGTTGGCGACGCCGCCGGGCATGTCGGGGAACAGCGGAAATGGCGGATTGGCGAATTCGATCACGATCTTGGACGAGCGGCGCTGCATGCGCTTGCCGGTACGCAGGTAGAACGGCACCTTGGACCAGCGCCAGGTGTCGACATGGGCGCGCACGGCCACGAAGGTCTCGGTATTGCTGTCGGCCGGCACGTTGCGCTCTTCGAGGTAACCGGCCGCTTCTTGGCTGCCGCTGACGCCGTGGGCGTATTGTCCGCGCACCGTGTCGCGCGCGATGTCGGCCAGGCCGAAGCGGCGCAGCGAACGCAGCACCTTGAGTTTTTCATCGCGCACGGCGTCCGGCGAGAGCGAAGTCGGCGGCTCCATCGCAACGATGCACAGTAACTGCAGCAAGTGATTCTGCACCATGTCGCGCATGGCCCCGGTGCTGTCGTAGAAGCCGGCACGGCTACCCACGCCGACTTCTTCCGCTACCGTGATCTGCACGCTCGAAATGTTCGGTGCGCGCCACAGCGGCTCCAGAATCGAATTGCCGAAGCGCAGCACCATCAGGTTCTGCACCGTCTCCTTGCCCAGGTAATGGTCGATCCGGTAGATCTGCGATTCGGCGAAATGCTTGCCGACCGCTTCATTGATTTCGACGGCCGACTCGAGGTCGCGGCCCAGCGGCTTTTCCAGCACCACGCGGGCCTTGCCGTCGACCAGGCCGGCGCTGGCAAGTTTATCGCAAATGGTGGTAAACAGTGCCGGCGCCGTGGCCAGGTAGAACACCCGCTGCGCGCCGGGCAGGGCGGCACTGGCCAGCGCGCCGAAGTCTGGCGCCGCCTGGACGTCGAGGCGCACGTATTCGAGCAATTGCAAAAAGCCATCCCAGGCCTTGGGATCGACATTGTCGGCGGCGATGAAGGGCCTGGATTGTTCCTCGACCTGGGCCAGGTAGGCGGCGCGGTCGAATTCCTGGCGGCCGGTCGAGATGATGCGGGTCGCCGCCGGCAGGTTGCCGTGCATATGGGCCATGTAGAGCGCCGGCAGCAGCTTGCGCATCGCCAGGTCGCCCACGCCGCCGAAAATGATCATGTCGAGCGGGAGACCGGTGTCAGTGTCTGTCGTAGAAGTCATGTCAATTGCCAAATAAGTTAAAAAAGCGAAGTCGTTCGTGCACAGAAACTGGTCAGGGCCTGCACGGCGCTTGCGGTCCGCGCTTGCCGCGCTGCAGCTACGGGCTGCGCCGCCCTTAGCTTACATCCTGGTCAAATATTATGGAATGACAAATCGGACTCAGGATGGCGCTAACGCGAAAGTGGTACTGAATAATAGGTGGGGTAATTGCCTTTTATGCAAATTTTATGTGCCGTCTGCACATGTGGATCACCTCCTGTTCTGCGTGCCAGCGCCTGCTTCGCGCAGTGGACGACTTGGCAGAATAGTATGCAGTTGCCTTACCCCGGCACGTGCATGATTGGCGCGAGCAAGAAGGGCAGGGCGCGTTCCAGCAGCGCGTCGGGCGCCTCTTCCGGAATGTAGTGCCCGCAGGGCAGCGCTTGGCCATCGACCTCGGTCGCGACCCGGCGCCACTCGGCCAGCGGATCGAAGCAGCGCTGCACCACGCCGTGTTCGCCCCACAACGCCAGCAGCGGCGTGGTGAGCAGCCTGCCGGCGGCGCGGTCGGCACGGTCGTGGTCGAGGTCGATTCCAGCGGCGGCGCGGTAATCCTCGCAGATGCCGTGCGCGCTGCCGGGAAGCGCCAGGCAGCGGCGATATTCGGCAAGCGCGCGCTCGTCGAACGGCGCCAGGCCGGCGCTGCGGCGCCCCATCACGTCTTCGATATAGGCGGCCGGATCGGCCGCGATCAGGCGCTCCGGCAGCGGCGCCGGCTGGATCAGGAAGAACCAGTGCCAGTAGGCGCGCGCGAAGGTCTCCGAGGTCTGTTCGTACATCGCCAGGGTCGGCGCGATGTCGAGCAGCACCGCGCGCTCGACTGCCTCAGGGTGATCGGCCATCAGGCGGTGCGCCACCCGCGCCCCACGGTCATGCGCCATTACGCGGAAGCGCTCAAAGCCAAGCTGGCGCATCACCGCCAGCATGTCGGCGGCCATCGCGCGCTTGCTGTAATTGGCGTGGTCTGGCGCGCCCGGCGGCTTGCCCGAATCGCCATAGCCGCGCAGGTCGCAGGCTACCACCGTGAAACGGGCGGCCAGCGCCGGCGCCACCTTATGCCAGATCGCGTGGGTCTGGGGGTGGCCATGCAATAGCAGCAGTGGCGGGCCAAAGCCGCCAGTCACGCCGGCAATGGCAATGCCGGAGCCGCAGTCGGCCATGAAGGGCTGAAAGCCGGGAAAGAGCGGTTCGTGCATGGACAGGTCCGGAGGGGAGCGAAATAAAAAGTGTAGCAGGATGCACGAATAAGCCCTTACATGGGCCTGACACGGCGGCCCGACATGCCATGGTTGTTGTAAATATACCTAATGGCAACTTTTGCGAATTGACATCCTTGAGCGTGGCCAGCAGTATCGACCGGTGCCCGTCGCGTTTTCAATTGCCTTCGGCGCGCTCCACCAACAAGAGGAAATCAAGATGCAGAAACACGTAACCGAAAAGACCGTGCTGGCCCTGGCGATTGCTTCGCTGTTTTCAGGCGTGTCGTACGCGCAGGAAGTCGCGCCCGAACCAGGTGCCACCTCGGCTGCCGCGACCGTGGTGGTCACCGGTACCCGGGTCGCCAACCGCACCGCGCTCGACACCGCGGCCCCGGTCGACGTGATCTCGGCCGAGGCCCTGAAGAACGTCGGCAGCACCGAGATGAACCAGGCGCTGTCGATGGCGCTGCCATCGCTGAATTTCCCGAAGCCTGCCATCACCGACGGCACCGACACCATCCGTCCTGCCACCCTGCGCGGCATGGCGCCAGACCAGACCCTGGTGCTGGTCAATTCCAAGCGCCGCCATGCCTCATCGCTGGTCAACGTCAACGGTTCGATCGGCCGCGGCTCGGCGGCGGTGGACATGAATACCATCCCGACCGCGATTGTGAAAAGCGTCGAAGTGCTGCGCGATGGCGCCGCCGCGCAATACGGCTCCGACGCGATCTCGGGCGTGGTCAACCTGCAACTGCGCACCAACCGCAGCGGCGGTGAAGCCAGCGTCACTTACGGCCAGCGCGAAACCGAATACGAATTGTGGAACAGCGCTGCGCCGGCCGGCGGCACCTGGAGCGCGCCCGCATCGCGCAAGCGCAGCGACGGCGAAACCGCCACGGTCAGCGTGTGGAAAGGCCTGCCCTGGGGCGAGACCGGCCATGTCACCATTGCTGCCGAATACCGCGACCAGAAGCACACCGAACGCAGTGGCTACGACATGCGTCAGCAGTATCCGCGCGTAAATGGCGCCTTCGATCCGCGCGAGAACACCATCAACCGCTTCAACGCCTGGTATGGCGACCCGGAGATGGAACAGGCTACCTTGTTCGCCAATGCCGGCAACAACCTGGGCGGCGGTGTCAAGGTCTATGGCTGGGCGAGCTACCAGAATCGCCAGGCCCGTTCGGGTGGCTTCTTCCGCACCGCCCAGGACGCGCGCAACATCCTGTCGATCTATCCGGACGGCTTCCTGCCGATCATCGCGCCGACCGTGAACGACTTCGCGGCCACCGGCGGCGTCACCTGGATCATGGGCGACTGGGACATCGACGCTTCGCTCGGCTACGGCAAGAACAAGATGGAGTACGACATCGAAAACACGCTGAACCGCTCGATCGGGCCGTCCAGCAAGACCGAGTTCTTTGCGGGCGGCTATTCGTACGACCAGCTGGTGCTGAACCTGACCGGCGTGCGCCGCGTCCAGGTCGACGGTTTCGCTTCGCCGCTGAACGTGGCGATCGGCACCGAGGCGCGCCGCGAAGGCTACCAGCTGTTCGCGGGCGAGCCCGACTCCTACCGCTACGGCGGCCAGGTGCTTCCAAACGGCACCCCGGCCGCACCGGGCGCGCAGGTGTTCCCGGGCTTTCGTCCCGCCAACGAAGTCGACGCCCACCGCAACGCCATCGGCGCTTTCGTCGATCTCGAGGCCAACGTCACGCCCGAACTGCTGATGTCCGGCGCGGTGCGCGCGGAGCGCTACTCAGACTTTGGCAACAGCCTGGCTGGCAAGCTTGGCGCACGCTACGACTTCAGCAAGGCATTCGCGCTGCGCGGCGCGCTGCAAAACGGCTTCCGCGCGCCGTCGCCGCAGCAGCAGAACTTCACTGCCACCTCGACCAACTTCATCAACGGCGTGCCGTTCGAGATCACCACCTTCAAGCCGAACGATCCGGTGGCGGTGGCGCTCGGCGCCAAGCCGCTCGAAGCCGAAAAGTCGATCAACGCCTCGCTCGGCGCGGTGCTGCGCTTCGATCCGGTGAGCATCACCATCGATGCCTACCGCATCGACATCGACGACCGCATCATCCTGTCCGAGAACCTGACCCAGGCCAACGTGCGCAACTACATCGCGTCGCAAGGCTTCATCGGCGTCGGTGGTGGGCGCTTCTTCATCAATGGCGTCGATACCACCACCAAGGGCGTCGACGTAGTGGTGAGCTGGCCAATGTCGCTCGCTGAAGCCGGCAAGCTCGACATCACTGTCGCCGGTAACTTCACCGATACCAAGGTCACCAAGACTCCCGTGACAGCGCAGCTGTCGGCGCTGCCGGCACCGGCTCCGGTGCTGTTCGACCGTCTCAACGTGCTGGCGCTGGAACAAGGTCAGCCCGCGAGCAAGATCAGCGCCAACGTCAACTGGCGCCTTGGCCAGTGGGGCGCCACCTTCCGCGCCACCCGCTACGGCAAGGTGCTCGCCCCTGGCACCACGCCAGCACTGGACTTCCGGATGGACCCGAAGACCCTGGTCGACCTTGAGGGCCGTTATGCAGTCACGCCAAAGCTGACCCTGGCCCTTGGCGCCGACAACCTGTTCGACCAGTATCCGGAGACCCAGTCCCCAACGCTCAACACCACGGGCAATACGCCATTCGCGAACTTCGCGCCGTTCGGCCGCTCGGGACGCTATGTCTATATGCGGGCAACTTACGGGTTCTAAGCAGGTCTGGCGGCCAGTCCGGCCGCCCTTAGCATGGAGCGATCTAGGCGGCCGCGGAAGCGGCCGCCGCCGCCGCGACGCCAGCCCCGGCACTGAGCATCCAGCCCACCAGCAGCAGGAAAGCCATCCACATCGCGAACAGCGTCGACATACGGCGGCGGTCGGCCGGGTTCTCGAACAGCGGCGCACGTTCGTAGGCCACGCCGGCGAAATAGGCACCGAATACGGTGGCCAGGTAGTGCACCGCGCCGAAGGTTTCGCCCAGCTCGCCCTTGCGCGGGTGCTCGATCAGCAGGTGCGACAGCGCCACCAGTACCAGGTAGACGACCGAGGCCGACAGCGGCGGCAGGTAAAGACCGAGCGACTCGACCCAGCGCCGCACGCCAGGCCTGGTACGCGCCAGCAGCGGCAGGATCAGGTTGTGGGTGATGCCGGCGATGAAGATCAGCTTGAGCAGCACGGTCTTGTGCAGGCTGGCGCTGCCCAGCGCCAGGTTGTGCAGATTGGTCTCGCCCTGGCGGTTGTTCGCCACGAAAAATTCCGACGATTGCACGTTCAGGATACGCTGGAACCAGCTGATCTCTTCGAGTGCGGCCAGCGCGCACAGGGCGCTCAGGCCACCGAGCGCCAGCAGTTCGAGCTTCGACCGCTTGGCTTGCCGGAGGCGTTCCACGAACACGAAACCGAGCAGGCCTGCGATCACGGTAAAGCAAAGGAACTGCATCCATTCGACGATGCCGTCCTCGCCCAGCAGGCGCCATAGGGCCGCGGTGTCGCCCGACCAGCCAATGGCCAGCGCCAGGATAAAGACATTGATCGCGATTCCGGTGGCGATGGCCGGGTGGGTAAGCCACTTCGTGTTTGACACAAACTACTCCTTGATGGGTGAAAACGGTTCGTTGCCCGTGCCGGTGGCCGGGATGGCGCGGCGCCGGCCCGCCAGCAGGCGGCGCAATCCGGCGCCGCACAGCGCCGTGACGGCCCAGCCCCACAGCAGCGGATCGAGCACGGCGTCCCACAGGTTCCCGGTCGGCAGGCGCGCCAGCGAAAACAGCAGCAGCGCGGCCAGCAAGGCACAGGCCTGGGGCCGCCAGTGTCCGCGCGCCGCCGCCAGCGCGCTGGCGCAGGCCAGCAGCACTGCCGCCAGCGGCGCCTTCGTCGCGCCAAAGCCGGCATAGTAGGCGCTGCGCGCGAGCAGGCCGGCGGCGTCGAGATACAGGAAAGCGCCGACGACGGCCAGCAGCGCGGCGGTTCCGACCGGCATCAGGCGGGCGGGCGGCGCGCCGCTCCAGTGCCCATGCAGCCCCACCAGGCATAAGCCCAGCAGCAGCGCGCTCGGGTACTGGAAGGCCAGGCCAAGATGCCAGGCTGGCGAAGCCGCGCCGGGCAAGGCCATCACGACAGCGCACGCCCCCAGGATCACCGCCAGCGTGCCGCGCCGCAGGCGCGGCGTGGCCGGCCAGACGGCGGCCACCAGGCTGGCAAGCACCAGCGCCCATGCTACGCGGCCATACATGAATTGCCAGGACAGGTCGGGCAAGTCCATCAGATATTCCCCCCGATGCGGATGCGGTAGCGGTGATGGGCGATCGCCTGGCGCTGGTGGGTGTAGGTCAGGTGCAGTTCGTCACCGACCTGCTGCATGGCGGGATACGAAAATTCGTCGCCCGCGCTGCCGCTGGCCACGTCGGCAATGGTGCGCCAGGTATGCCCGTCTTTCGAGGACGACAGGCGCAGCGTGCTGCGCGAGGAGCCGCCCTCGACCTGGTCGTTGTGCAGCATCAGGAATTCGCCGTTGGCAAGGCGGATCGACGCCATCGAGGTGTTTTCATTGTGCAGATCGGGCGCGGGCAAGTCTTGCCAGCTGGCGCCGCCGTCGCGGCTCAGGGCGTGCTGCACCCGGCGCTGGTCGCTGGTGTCGCGCATCCAGGCCCGCGCTTCCAGGCTGGACACCGGCACGATCGCCGGCTGCAGCGTGGTGGTGCTGGTGCCGATGCGCGCCAGGCCGGTCGGGGTGCCGGTGGCGTCGAACGACATCAGCATCGGATACTTGATGCCGAGCTCGAAATACACCGGCAGCCACCAGCCACCATCGGCCAGCCCGACCGCCGAGGTGCGCACCAGTACGCTGGTGTTGAACAGTGGCGACATTGGCAGCACGCGCCGCATCTCGAACGAGGCGCCTTCGGTGGACGAGACCAGATGGACCACGCGCGAGGCGGCCCAGCCACCCAGGCCGGTGGCGACCACATACAGATGGATCTTGCCATCGCGGCTGGTCCATGCAACCGGGTTGCCGATGCGCCGAACACCAAAGCCGAGCGCGGCGCCGAGCGTTTCGCGGCTGGCCACTTGCCATGGCGCGCTCCATTTGCTGCCATTCCACTGCGAGGCATATACCTTGACGTCCGGCCCGCTTTCGCGGCTACCGGCCCACCAGAAGGTGATCATGCGCTCGCCCGGCAGCGTGGCCAGGGCGCTGGCATGGGCCGACGGCGTATTGGGCGGCATCGGCACCAGTGTGCGCGACAGTTCCGACAAGCTGGCGCGGCCAGGAACGATGGCCGGGGCCGGGGCGGGCAGGGCGGCTGCGCCGGCGCCGCCGGTCCAGCGCCATGCCTCGGCCGCGCAGACTGTCAATGCCACGGCAATGCACGCGCATGCGGCGCGGCTCAACGCTTGGCCGGCGCCGGCGGCGCGCGGTTGCAGAAAACGCTCCATAAGCTCCAAGGCAAGGCAGGGATGGCAGGGCAGGCGGCGCCAAACGCAGGGAGGTGATGCCTCCGGCTCTCCAGGAGGGAGCCGGGCCGTGCCAAACAAAGGCGTTATCCTACAGGAAAGCCCTCAACCTGGCAGCAGACTTCTGCAACGCCAAAGTGCTAATGGCGTTGGCCCGGCTTCAAGGCAGCCCGGCGCCGCGTGCGCGCCCGCCGCGCACCAGGCGCAGCGCGGCGCCCACCAGCAGGTGGACCAGGAACGAGCAGCCGGCAATGACCGAGGCGATCAGCACCGGCAGCACCGCGCCGAAGGTGAAGGTCAAGCCTAACGCGAATCCGAGCACGTATTCTGCACGGTACAGGTGCAGGAACACTCCGGCCACGAAGGCCCCCAGGAAGATGAAGCTCACTGCCGGATGGCCCTGCGCAAAGGCCAATGCCAGCACCGCGCCCCACAGCAGGGCGCCGCCGAACCGGACCAGCACCAGCGTGCGAAAACGCGCACGGCTGCCGGCCTGCACCAGGGTCGCGCCGCGGCGCTGGATGCGGCCGACCAGCAACCATACCAGCAACGGAACGACCAGCAGGCCCCACCAGTTAGACATTGCCGGCAGGTCGGCCCGGTTCAGCAGGTGGTGCGAGGGCACGCCGCCATGCGTGAACTCCCACCCGAGATGCAGGGCTTCGGCGGCCAGGGCGCAAGCGCTCAAGACGAGGCGGACCTGCAAGGCGGGGCGGGATAGCATGGCGCGATTCCTTCGCGATTGGCCGATGGTTGACGGTACACGTCCAGTGCTACCGATAGTAGCAAGGATGCCGCGGCGGCGGCAATGCGCGCTGGGTAGAGTCGAGCGGCGCAGGCTGGCCGCATCGTGGCAGGGGCTTGGCCAGTGCCATCGCCCCCTTTGGTATACTGGCGCTTTGGCCTGCTTACCTGAAAGACTTCACCATGGCGCAACCGCCCGAGCTACGCGCATGCGCTTTGCACTGCTTGCTGCAATCCGATCCGGCCACAAAGACGGCGGCGCTGGCCGCACTGGCCGCCGCGCATGCGGCCGGCGCCTCGGTCGTCGACGTCGAGGCGGCGCTGGTGGCACCAAGTGGTGTTCCGGGCCGCCCGGCGCGGCCGCTGCTGGTGCCGCCGCGCCTGGTCGGCCAGCGCTCGATGGCCACTGTCGAGGGCAGGGCGATGCTGGTGCATGCACTGACCCATATCGAGTTCAATGCCGTCAACCTGGCGCTCGATGCGCTATGGCGCTTCCCGGGCATGCCGCCTGACTACTACAGCGACTGGCTGCGCGTCGCGGCCGAGGAAGCCACGCATTTCACCATGCTGGCGGCGCACCTGGCCACGCTCGGCTTTGCCTATGGCGACTTCGCGGCCCACGACAGCCTGTGGGAAATGGTCGAAAAGACCAGCGGCGACGTATTGGCGCGCATGGCCCTGGTGCCCCGCACGCTGGAGGCGCGCGGGCTCGACGCCATTCCGCCGCTGCGCGCCAAGCTGGCCCACGCGGGCGACCGAGAGGCCGCGGCCATCCTCGACGTGCTGCTGCGCGACGAGGTCGGGCATGTGGAAATCGGCAACCGCTGGTACCTGTTCCTGTGCGCCGGGCGTGGCCTGGAGCCGCTATCGACCTACGATGCGCTGACGCTGCGCTACAAGGCGCCGGTGCTCAAGGGCCCGTTCAACCTCGATGCGCGGCGCGAGGCTGGCTTTAGCGAAGCGGAACTGGCGCGCCTGGCCTAGCGCCGCTGTGTTGAAAGCCACCATGGACAACATCGATCCTGCCAGCCCTGCCGGCCAAGGCCAGCGGCCGCTGCAGGGTTTCCTGCTGACCCGGCACTGGCACGACACCGACGCCGGCACTGAGGTGAGCTTCTGGCTGGCCACCAGCGACGGCCCGCGCCTGGTGCGGCTGCCGCCGCAAACCTGCGTCGCCTTTATTCCGGCGCAGCAGCGCGCCAGCGCCGAACGGGTGCTGCAGGCCGAGACTGGAGCCTCCCGGGGTGGTTGGGAATTACGCGAGCTGGCGCTGCGCGATTTCAGCCACCGGCCGGTCGTGGGCCTGTACTGCCGCCAGTACCGCCAGCTGCTGCGCTACGAGAAGCGCCTGCGCGAAGCTGGCGTGGACGTGTACGAAGCTGACATTCGTCCACCCGAGCGCTACCTGATGGAGCGCTTCATCACCGCGCCGGTCCTGGTCGAAGGCAGCCCCGACCCTGACGACCCGCGCCGCGTCGTTGCTGCCCAGCTCAAGCCCGGCAGCAACTGGCGCCCGCAACTGCGCCTGGCTTCGCTCGACATCGAGACCACCATGCATGGCGAGCTGTATTGCATCGGGCTGGAAGGCTGTGGGGAGCGCCAGGTGTACATGCTGGGCGAACCGAACGGCATAGACCTGCCCGGCAGGTTCCCGCAGCCTTTCAAGCTCGACTATTGCGCCAGCCGCCGCGAGTTGCTTGACCGGTTCGAGCAGTGGATCGCGCGGCACGATCCAGACGCGATCATCGGCTGGAACGTGATCCAGTTCGACTTTCGCATGTTGGTGAAGGCGGCCGAACGCCTGGGCCGCCCGTTGCGGCTGGGACGCGATGGCAGCGCGGTCGAGGCGCGCGCGCATGGCCGCAAGGAGCATTTCTTTCTCAGCATCGCTGGCCGGCTGGTGATCGACGGGGTCGATGCCTTGCGCTCGGCCACCTGGAGCTTCCCCTCGTTCAGCCTGGAAGCGGTGTCGCAGGCCCTGCTCGGTGAAGGCAAGGCGATCGACAATCCGTACAGCCGCATGGACGAGATCAATCGCATGTTTCTAGAGGATAAGCCGGCGCTGGCCTATTACAACCTGAAGGACTGCGAGCTGGTCACCCGGATCGTCGAAAAGACCGGCGTGATGCGCTTTCTACTGGAGCGCGCCAGCGTCACCGGGCTGGCGGCCGACCGCAGCGGCGGTTCGGTCGCGGCCTTTGAGCACCGCTACCTGCCGCTGATGCACCGCCAGGGTTTCGTCGCGCCCAATATCGGCGACGTGGCGGCTGGCGACAGCCCGGGCGGCTTCGTGATGGATTCGGTCTCGGGTCTGTACGACTCGGTGGTGGTGCTGGACTACAAAAGCCTGTACCCGTCGATCATCCGCAGCTTCCTGATCGATCCGGTGGGCCTGGTGGTGGGCCTGGCCGAAGACGGCGACGTCGCCATTCCGGGGTTTCGCGGGGGGCGCTTTTCGCGCACCCGCCACTGCCTGCCCGGGATCGTGCGCGAGGTCTGGCAAGGGCGCGAGGCGGCCAAGCGCGAGGGCAACCTGCCGCTGTCGCAGGCGCTGAAAATCATCATGAATGCCTTCTACGGCGTGCTGGGCACCACCGGCTGCCGCTTCTTCGACCCGCGCCTGGCATCGTCGATCACGATGCGCGGACACGAAATCATGCACCGCACCCGCGCGCTGATCGAGGCCGAGGGCTACCAGGTGATCTACGGCGACACCGATTCCACGTTTGTATGGCTGGGCGGTGCGCACGGCGAGCAGGACGCGCAGCGCATCGGACGCGCGCTGGTGGACATGGTCAACCAATGGTGGCGCGCGCGTCTGGCGCAAGACTACGGTATCGAGAGCGCCCTCGAGCTCGAATTCGACACCCACTACGCGCGCTTCCTGATGCCGACCGTGCGCGGCTCGGACGAAGGCAGCAAGAAGCGCTATGCAGGCCTGGTGACCCAGCCTGATGGCACCGAAGAAATGGTCTACAAGGGGCTGGAAACCGTGCGCTCGGACTGGTCGCCGCTGGCGCAGCAATTCCAGCAGCAACTCTATCTGCGCATCTTCAAGCGCGAGCCCTACGCCGCCTGGCTGCAGGACTTCGTGGCGCGCACCCTGCGTGGCGAACTTGATGCACTGCTGGTCTACCGCAAGCGCCTGCGCCGCCCGCTCATCGAGTACGAGCGCAACGTGCCGCCGCATGTGCGCGCGGCGCGCATGGCCGACGATTTTCATACCGCGCAGGGACGCCCGGCGCAATACCGCAACGGCGGCTCGATTCGTTATGTGATGACCATCGCCGGCCCCGAGCAGGTGGAACTGCAGGCCCTGAGGGGAACGCCGCTCGACTACCAGCACTACCTGGCCAAACAGCTCGAGCCAATCGCGGACGCAATTTTGCCGTTCATGGGCGAGAGCTTCGCGCAGCTCACGAGTCCACAAGGCGCCTTGTTCTAACGGCTACTGAGGGGAAATGCGGCGAGGCGCACCGCTGCCAGGCAGCGGTGCGCTGCTACCCTCAATCTTCTTCGTGGAAGGCTTCTTCGCGCTTCTTGCGCAGCGACGGCAGCATCACGATCGCCAGCGCCAGCACGGCCAGGCCCAGCATGACGGCGCTGATCGGACGCGTGACGAACACGGTCGGGTCGCTCTGCGACAGCAGCAGGGCGCGGCGCAGGTATTCTTCCATCATCGGGCCGATGATGTAGCCGAGCAGCATCGGCGCCGGTTCCGCCCCCAATTTTGCGCAAATATAGCCGAACAGGCCGAACAGCGCCATCAGGTAGACGTCGAACTCGTTGTTGTTCAGGCTAAACACGCCGATGGCGCAGAACATCAGGATCGCCGGATACAGGCGGTGGTAAGGCACCATGATCATCTTGACCCACAGGCCGATCATCGGCAGGTTCAGCACGACCAGGAACAGGTTGCCGAACCACATCGACACGATCAGGCCCCAGAACAGCGCCGGCTGCTCGGTCATGACGGCCGGACCTGGCTGTATGCCCTGGATGATCATGGCACCGATCATCAACGCCATCACCGGGTTGGATGGAATGCCGAGCGTGAGCATCGGAATGAACGAAGTCTGGGCGCCGGCATTGTTGGCCGCCTCGGGAGCTGCCACGCCTTCGATGGCGCCCTTGCCGAAGTTCTTCGAGTTCGGCGAGACCTTCTTTTCGACCGAATAGGCCGCGAACGAGGCCAACATCGCGCCGCCCCCGGGCAGGATGCCCAGGGCCGACCCGAGCACCGTGCCGCGGAAGACCGGCGCGATGATGCGCTTGAAGTCATCCTTGGTCAGCATCAGTCCCTTGACCTTCTTCATGAGCAGGCTGCGGTCTTCGTCGTGTTCGAGGTTGCGGATGATCTCGCCGATACCGAACATGCCCATGGCGACGATCACGAAATTGATGCCGTCCGCCAGTTCGGGTAGTTCGAAGGTATAACGCTGCGCGCCCGAATTGACGTCGGTGCCGACCAGGCCGAGCAGCAGGCCGAGCAGCACCATGCCGATCGCATTGAGCAGCGAGCCGCTGGCCAGCACCACCGATGCCACCAGCCCGAGCACCATCAGCGAGAAGTATTCGGCCGGGCCGAATTTCAGGGCCAGTTCGGCCAGCGGCGGCGCGAACAGCGCCAGCAGGACGGTGGCGACAGTACCGGCGAAGAACGAGGACAGCGCAGCAGTGGCGAGTGCCTTGCCGGCATTGCCCTGGCGCGCCATCTGGTAGCCGTCAAGGGCGGTAACGACCGAGGATGATTCGCCCGGCAGGTTGACCAAGATCGCCGTGGTCGAGCCGCCATATTGCGCGCCGTAGTAGATGCCTGACAGCATGATCAAGGCCGAGATCGGCGGCAGGCCGAAGGTGGCCGGCAGCAGCATCGCGATGGTGGCGATCGGGCCCAGGCCCGGCAGCACGCCGACGGCGGTGCCGACGAAGACGCCCACCAGGCAGTAAAACAGGTTGGTCAGGGTAAAGGCCGTTTCCAGGCCCAACCCGAGGTTGGCAAAAATTTCCATGTGCTTAATCCATCGAGAGCCAGGGGCCGATCACCGGCATCGGCAAGCCCAGCAGCTTGACGAAGATAACGATGGCAAAGAGGGAAAGGCCAGTCGCCAGCAGCAGGGCGCCCGGGAGACGGAACTTGGGACTGGCGTAGGAACTGAGCATGACCAGTACGAACACGGCAGCGGCCAGGCCGGCATTGCGCATCAGAACGCCAAACAGCAGTACCGCGGACAGGATGATGACGATATTCTTGACGTGAAACTTGCCGATGCTTTCGCCATGGCCAATAAACGAGCGGATCAGGTTAGCCAGTCCGACAAGCGCGAGCAGACCGCCGAGGACGGACGGGAAATAGGACGGGCCCATGCGGCCGGCGGTCCCCATCTCGTGCTCCAGGCCGAAATACACGGCGGCCAGGCCGAAGAATATGAAAATTATGCCGATCCAGAAATTCTGTGGATGGCGGACGATGGAAGTCACTGCGAACCCCTTGTTGCGTGGTGTAAATGGAAGCGCCGCGCGGGCCCGGGGGCAGCGCGCGGCGCGCAGCGTTACTGCCGGCTTGGCTTAATCGGCGTACAGGCCAGCCTTGGTGATGATCGGACCCCAGCGATCGATCTCCGACTTCAGGTGGGCGCGCAGGGCTTCCGGACGTGCGCGGCTGTCGGCGACCGGTTCAGTGCCGAGGTCGGCGAAGCGCTGCTTGACGACCGGGTCTTTCAGGGCGACGCGCAGCGCGTTCGACAGGGTGTCGATGACCGGCTTTGGGGTGCCCTTGGGTGCGTACATGCCATGCCAGACCGCGACTTCGAAGCCCTGCAGGCCGGCTTCGTTCATGGTTGGGACGTCGGGCATCGACGCCAGGCGCGACTTGGTGGTCACGCCATAGACCTTGATCTTGCCGCCCTTGATCTGGCTGGTGGTATTGGTGGTCTGGTCGCACATGAGGTCGACCTGGCCGCCGAGCAGGTCATTCATGGCCGGGCCGGTACCCTTGTAAGGAACGGTGGTGAGGTCGACCCCGATGGCGCTCTGGAACAGCATGCCGCACAGGTGCGAGGCCGAACCGAGTCCGGCATTGGCATAGGTGACCTTGGCCTGATTGGCTTTGACATGGGCCAGTAGTTCCTTGAAGTCCTTGGCCGGGAAATCCTTCTTGGCCACCAGGGTCATCGGCACGTCGGTAATCAGGCCGATCGGCTCGAAACTGTCGATCGCGTTATAGCTCAGCTTGCGATACAGGGCGGGGGCGGTAGCCTGGCCGATGTGGTGCAGGAACAGCGTGTAGCCATCGGGCGTGGCCTTGGCCACCCGCGCCGCACCAATCGTGCCGCCGGCGCCGCCGACGTTCTCGATGATGATCTGCTGCTTGAGCGTGTTGCCCATCGACTGGGCGACCAGGCGTGCCACGGTGTCGGTCGGTCCGCCGGCGGCGAACGGTACGATCATGGTGATGGTCTTGGTCGGATAATTCTGGGCATGGGCCATTGCGCTGCTGAGCAGGGCAATGGCTGCGACGGTGCGCAAAAAGGTGGTTTTCATCGGTGTCTTCCTCTAACCTCGTTTATAAGTTTGGGCAGTGCAATGCACGCAGGGCAAGCCATCCAATCGATTCTGACAAAGGCTGGCAGGCCATGGCCAGCCAGCTGCCAGCGCGTGTGTACACAGCAGTTGTTGTACCAGCAAATAGTTGGAGTTGCAACTAGGTGGAAATGCGTATGGCATACGGCCAACGATACGGTGTAGCGCGCCTGGAATGACACGAATCATGCAAAAGCCATGATCTCGATCATGGCTTTTGTACGCTCAAAAACATGCATGGCGCAGGCCGGTACGCCAGCCCGGTAGTGGCAGTCAGGCGACTGCGGCCAGGCTGGCGGGCTGTGGGTCCGGGGTCGAGGTCAGTGACTCGACGCGGTTGCGGCCGTTGCGCTTGGCGGTGTACATCAGCTGGTCTGCCGTAGCGATCAGTTGTGCCAGCGCGACGGGCGCGGCCACGGCGGCAGCTGGCGGCACCACGGTGGCTACCCCGAAGCTGGCGGTGGCGTGGATCGGCTGCCCGCCAGCGCTGTCAGGCACGGGCGTGGCGGCAATGCGCATACGCAGCCATTCGGCCAGCTGCACGCCTGCTTCGCGCCCCATGCCCGGCAGCACCAGCAGGAATTCTTCGCCGCCGTAGCGCACGACGCTGTCGATGCCTTCGCGCGCAGTTGCGCGCAGCAGACCGGCAAAGCCGGCGAGGACGGCATCGCCTCCGGCATGGCCATGGGTGTCGTTGATTTGCTTGAAATTGTCGATGTCGCACAGGATCACGGTGTGCGGCTGGCCCGGGCCGAGCGGCGAGGTCGCACCCATCAGCCGCTCGTGCAGGAAGCGGCGGTTAAAACAGCCGGTCAGGTGGTCGCGCTCGGCGGCATGCTGGAGGATCGCGCGGGCGCTGAACTCTTCGCGCGCCACCTGGTTGTAGCGGCGCGCGGCCAGGGCCCCGAAGGTGTTCACCAGCGCCAGCAGCATGCCCAGCGTTAGCATGTCGGCAAAATCGAGTGCAGCATAGCCGAAGGTCAGTGCCAGGAAGCCGACGGTGGCCGTGCTGGCCAGCCCGAACGCATAGACCAGCCGGTTCGGAATGTACAGGTAGATCACCAGCAGCATGATCGCCAGCGACATCGCGTGCCAGTGGAATTCGCCAGGCCGATACACGGCAATTACCATGAAGCAGGCCAGGGCGACGCATTCGGCGACACTGGCCGCCAGCCGGGTCGCGCCGATCGACAGCGGGCGCCGCAGCGCCAGCCAGGCGCAGCCACAGGCGATGATGGCCACCGCCAGTCGCGCCGCCAGTAGCAGCGCCGTGTCCGCAACCAGGCCAAGCGCCGCGACATCGCTGGCGAAAAAGGACACGAAGAACAGGGCGCAGAACAGCAATGTAAAGCCCAGCTGCGCACGGGTGCGCGGCAGCTGCTGGTCGAGGTAGGCGGTTTCGGTTGCGCGATCGGCGAACTCGCCGCCGAGCGGGTCGATTGCCAGTGCGTCTGGGCTGATGGGACGGGCCACGATTAATCTGTCCAAAAATAAGATGGGCGCAAGTCCGTCAGCGCAGCAGGCATTGTGGCATTCGCCGGCATGGCGAAAGCTCACCAAATGTCACCATATGACAATCACGCAGACCGGGATTTGCAGCAGATAAGCGAGCAGCGCACCTCCCGGATTGCTCCAATAATTATAGCGATGTCCTGATCTTTTCTGGAACTTTTTCTTGCACAGAAAAACTTTGTTTTTCAGCTGCCGCGAAAGACGATGGTCTTGGTGCCGTGCACGAAGACGCGGCGCTCGATGTGAAACTTGACGGCAGCGGCCAAGGCCTGGCATTCATTGTCGCGGCCAACCCGCACCAGCTGCTCGGGCTTGAAATTATGGTCGACCCGGGTCAGCACCTGCTCGATGATCGGGCCTTCGTCCAGGTCGGGCGTGACATAGTGCGCAGTAGCCCCGATCAGCTTGACGCCGCGGTCGAAGGCCTGGTGGTAGGGCTTGGCGCCCTTGAAGCCGGGCAGGAAGGAGTGGTGGATGTTGATGCAATGGCCTGCCAGGCGGCTGGCCAGCTGGTCCGACAGGATCTGCATGTAGCGCGCCAGGATCACCAGCTCGGCGCCGGTTTCCTCGAATACTTCGAGTAGGCGCGTCTCTTGCTGCGCTTTATTTTCCTTGGTAACCGGCAGGAAAATAAAGCGGATGCCTTCGCGTTCCACCATCGGGCGCAGGTCGAGATGGTTCGACACTACCGCGGTCACCGACATGTTGAGCTCGCCGTTGCGGCGGCGGTACAGCAAATCGTCGAGGCAGTGGTCGTCTTTCGAGACCATGATGACGGTCTTGACCGGATCGGCCGGGTCGTGGATTTTCCAATCCATCTCCAGGTGCGCGGCCACCAGGTCCGCGAACTGCGCGCGCAGCTCGTCGATCGCGGGCGAGCCGCCCTGGCGGCGGAACACCGCGCGCATGAAGAAGCGTTCGGTGGAATCGTCGTCGAACTGTTCCAGCGCGCAGATATAGCAGTCGCGCTGCGCCAGAAAGGTGGCGACGGCGGCCACGATGCCGATGCCGGCGCGGCAGCTGGCGTTAAGGATGTATTCGATCGGGGCGTGCGGGCCCCTGGCCTGGTCGTTCGGTGTCATGCGGTCGTCCTGTCGATGGCAATTAGCAAGGCACGCCTGCGCTATTGACGGCGGCGCACCGGCCGGCCAGTGGATGACTGGGCGCCCGCGCGCGCTGCCGTGCAAGCCTCATGGACGAAGCAGACGTTATTAACTAAATAGCATGCGCGATGAGGCCGGCGGCGTCAAGGCATGCACGGCTTGCCGCCGGGCTGTCGTGTGCCAGCCGGTAGTGCACCTCGGCGGCGTCGAGCCGATGGCGTTGCCAGCCTTGCCTGGCATAGAAGCGGTCGGCGCGGGTGCCGCTACCGGTGCTGAGCGTGATGCACGGGTGGCCCTGCGCAAACAGCCAGCTGCTAGCCAGTGACAGCAAGCCCTGCGCCAGGCCCTGTCCCTCGTGGTCGCCACGCACGAACAAGGCCCAGATCGAGCCCGCGTGGCGGTCGGCATAGCTGAAGGCGACCACTTCGCCGTCGACCTCGGCCACCCATCCACGCCCGTCGGCATCGAGATAAGCGTGGTACATGGCGAGGGTGACGCGGCTCGGGTCCGACAGCACGTTTTCGGTGACGGACAGGCGAATGGCCGACATCGCGGGAATGTCGGCGGCAGTCGCCTGCCTGAAGCGGGCGAAGCGCCCGGCGGTGTTGCTGCTCATCAGATGCTCTGCCATGTTCTTAGCCATGAAGTACTGGAGACAGTTTAGGAACTAGTGTCGCGCCGCGCTATCCGGAAGCGACAGGCGACGAAAGCGCAAGGATGAAGCACGGACGAAGCACGGACGAAGCACGGACGACCCGCTTTACTGCATCCGGCGCACCTTGGCCGAGCTGTTGGAGCCCTCTACCTTGAGGAACAAGGTCCCGAACAGGTTGCGCTCGATCGTCACCCTGGCGTCGCGCTTGCGTGGCAGGACCGCTTCGCTGCCGTCGATGATGCGCCAGACCTGGCCATTGGCCAGGCGGATCTGGGTACCGGGACCCCAGCCGTCGAAATCGCCGACCACGGTGCTGGTGACCGACACCGGCTCCGCTTCGCGTCGCTTGACGGTCTCCATGCCGAAATTGGCCGCGCTGCCCGGCTCCGGCGCAGCAAGCGCCGGAGCCGCTGGCCTGGCGCCGAGCTTGATCGCGTCGTAGCAGGCCAGGCGCGCGCCGGTGTCGCTCAGCGTACGGCAAGCCACGATGGCCACGTCATCCGCGAGCGCGGCGCCGGATGGCAGCAGCAGGGGCAGCAGTACGCAGGTCAGGCGGAGAAACCGGGTGGGTGCTTTCATTGTCGTCCTTGGGTCGATGGGGCGCGGGGCTTCGATTATATCGGCACGGGCGCTTGCAGGGCGACCTCGATGATTAAAGCACCAACTCCTGATTTCCAGCGCGGCGGCAGGCGCGCATAATGAGGCCAGCGCATAAATCAAAGGAGCTGATCATGTTGAACCTACGTAAAAGCGGAGAACGCGGCGCCGTGGATATGGGCTGGCTCGCGTCCCGGCACAGCTTCTCGTTTGGTCACTACCAGGACCCGCTCCACATGGGCGTGGGCCCGCTGCGGGTGATCAATGAAGACCGTGTGGCGCCGGGCCGCGGCTTCGAGCCGCATCGGCACCGCGACATGGAGATCATTTCCTACGTGCTCGACGGCGCGCTTGCGCACCAGGACAGCATGGGCAACGGCTCGGTGCTGCGCTATGGCGACGTGCAGCGCATGAGCGCGGGCAGCGGCGTGGCGCATAGCGAGTTCAACCACTCGAAAGACGAGCTCGTGCATTTCCTGCAGATCTGGATCGAGCCGAACACCACCGACGGGGCGCCAGGCTACGAGGAAAAGCACTTCGACGCGGCATCGAAGACCGGCCGCCTGTGCCTGATCGCCTCGAACGATGGCCGTGAAGGCTCGGTCTCGATGCGCCAGGACGCCAGCATCTACGCCACCATCATGGATGGCGAAGCGTCACTGGAACACCCCCTCGGTACCGGACGCCAGGCCTATGTCCATGTGATCCGGGGCAGCGCCACGGTCAACGGCGTGGGGCTCGGCGCGGGCGATGCCTTAACGGTGAGCAGGGAAGCACGCGTGCAGCTCGAGCGCGCCGACCAGGCCGAGATCTTGCTGTTCGACCTGCCAGGCTGATGCCTGGACTGGCACATCAATCGATTTGCCTACCAGTTCGCGATGGCTGGTGGGGCGGCTGGCCCGATCGGCAGACTTCGATCTACGGGCAGAGTTTCCCAGGCTGATCGCAGGGCGCCCCCTTTCTGGTCCGTTCCCAATGTTGAGGAGTATCAATGATATCTCTTCGCATTGTTTCAATATTCCATCGTTAACGAGCCAGTTCGGTACCGCAGTTGCATGCTGCTCCTGAGCTTGCCTCCCGATACAAATCCCTTGTCCACGCAACGGAGCTTGCATGCGCTCACTGCAGATGCACGTATCGCCGCACGAGTTGACCGACGCCAACCGCCCGATCCGCCTGCGCCTGCGCAGCGCGAAAGGGCCTGTGACTGACCTCCTGCTTGTCAAGAGGGTGACAGGGCATTCCGCGATATGCGGCGGATTCGAATACCGCTTGCTATGCGTTGCCAGCCGGGCCGGGTTGTCACTCAAGTCGTTCAATGCCGTGGCTGCGGAACTACAGTTCGTCACCGACCGCGGCGGGCTGCATTCGATTTGCGGTATCGTCGCGCAAGCTGCCGAAGGCGAAAGCGACGGTGGCTTGGCCACCTATCAACTGGTTATCCGCGACGCACTGAGCTTAATGGAGGCAAGCACCAACACCCGCATTTTCCGAAACGCGAGCGAAATCGATATCACCAATATCTTGCTGCGAGAATGGATACAGCACAATCCGGTGCTGGCGCATTGCTTCGACTTCAAACTGCTGACGGCGCGCTCTTATCCACCGCGCGAATTCACGATGCAATACAACGAATCGGTCGCGGCATTCCTGCGCCGACTCTGGAAGCGGCGCGGACTGGCCTGGTTTTTTGATGCGGGCGAGGTGACGCGCGGCGACGTGGTTCGCGGTCAGCGGCTCGTTTTGTTCGACAACTCCCAGGCGCTGTCGCAAAGTGCGGCTGGTAGTGTGCGCTACCATCGCGACGATGGCACGGAAGCCCGGGACAGCATTACTGCGTGGCACGCCCTGCGCACCCTGACCGCGGGCCAGGTCACGCGCCACAGCCTGGATTACAAGAGTGCGCTGGCATCCGAGATCACCGTACCTGGCTGTCACGACCAGGGAGAATTCGGTAACAGGTTCGCGGCGAAACTCGACGACTACCTGGCCGAATCCCCGCATGCGGGGGACGACGCCAGGGATTTCAGCGCGCTTGCGACCTTGCGCATGCAACACCACGAGTACGCAGCCAAATATTTCGAGGCAGAAAGTGGAGTGCGCGACCTGGGCGTCGGCCAATGGATCGCCATGCAGGGCCACCCTGAAATCGATACCCACCTGCCCGCAGAGCGTGAATTCGTCATTACCGAATTGCGGCTTGAGGCAGAAAACAATCTGCCCAAGTCGCTGAACGACCGCATCACGCGGCTTTTCACGCGCAATCAGTGGCAGCAGGCCGATACGGGCCTGGACCGCGCGAGTGCGGAACGCGGAGCCCGTTATTCGAACCGCTTCAGCTGTGTCCGGCGCGGCATTCCCATCGTTCCGCTGTTCGATCCCGCGATCGACTTGCCGCCCACACAAATACAGAGTGTGTTTGTGGTCGCGCCAGGCGACGACGAAATCCATTGCGACCGGCAAGGCCGGGTCAAGGTGCGCTTTCCCGCCTCCCGGCCGAGCGGCCATGCGCACGGCCAGGGCGCCGGAGCATTGGATAGCGCGAACGATTCGGCGTGGATCCGGGTCGCGAGCTCCTGGGCGGGCGGACACTACGGGACGATTTCGCTGCCCCGCGCCGGAGAAGAATGCCTTGTCAGTTTCCTTGGTGGCGACCCGGATCGGCCCGTCATTACAGGCCGCGTGCATGGTTGCAGGACGCCTCCTCCGGATTTTTCCCATGCCGGCGGACTGCCGGGCAATCGGTTCTTGTCGGGGATAAAGAGCCGCGAGGTAAAGGGGCAACGCTGCAACCAGCTTCGCATGGACGATACGCCGGGCCAGATCAGCGCCCAGCTCGCCAGTGAACACGGCCACAGCCAGCTCAATCTCGGTCACTTGCGTCACCCGCGGCACGATGGCGTGGGCGCGGCGCGTGGCGAAGGCGCAGAACTGCGCAGCGATGAACATGTGGCCGTGCGCGCAGCCAAAGGCATGCTGTTGACGGCCTGGCAGCGCCTCAATGCGGTCGATGGCCAGCTTGCCCGCGCCGAGTTCCTGTCGCTGATGGAGCAATGCCTGGAGCAGTGCCAGAACTTGGGCAACCATGCCGCGCAGCACCAGGGCGCGTTGCTCGACGCGGAGCCACTCGGCCAACTCAAGTCGCGGCTGGAGCAATGGGAAAACGGGAGCAACACGGCGCCCGAAGGGCAGGGCGGCGGCGCAGCCGTGATCGGCATCACAGCGCCCGATGGCATCAGCTTCGCCACACCCAAGGCGCTGGTCAGCTTTGCCGGCACCAACGTCGATACGGTAGCCCAGCAGCACATCCAGCTGAGCGCAGGCCAGCGCTTGCACTTGCATGCTGGGCAGGGGGTGTCGATGTTCTCGCACCATGGCGGAATCCGGGCCATTGCCCATCACGGCAAGTTCTTGCTGCAGAGCCAGCACGACGATACCGAGCTTAATTCTGCCAAGAATGTCAAGGTCACGGCAACCGACGGCAAGATCGTGCTGATGGCGAAGGAAATCCAGTTTATTACCGAGGACGGGTCGTTCATCAAGATCGGAGACGGTATCTCGCTCGGTACCAAAGGCGACATCAAGCAACAGGCTGCACGTTTTCCCCTGGACGGCCCGGCCACGATGACGGCCGAATTGCCGACCTTTGACAGCGGCGCGCCGGACCAGAAATTCGTGCTGAAGTACGGCGCCCATGGCGACGATCCGGTGGCCGCCGCCAACCGCCGTTTCGAGATCGAGATGAGCGACGGCAGTACGCTCAAAGGCATGAGTGATGCCGAGGGCAAGACCGAACTGCTGGCACGCGATGCGATGCATATCGCGAACATCCGCATCCTGAGCGACGAGCAGTAAGGAGAGTTGCATGCTGTATCCGCGAGAACCGTATTGCATCGGGCAGGACGCGAGCGTACTCCAGTGTGCACGCAAGTCGGACAAGAAAGTCGATATCAAGCCCGACTTGCCCTGCAACGTCATCGTCGTCCATGGCGTGAACGATGTCGGCACCAGCTATGGCGCGGTCGAGGAAGGCCTGTGTGCCGGCCTGGATATCCGGCTGCATGGCAAGCCGGGACGCTTCGTGCCGGGGACATATCGGCTACCCACTGACAAAGACAAGGACGTGCTGGAAAAAGATCCGGACGCGGTGTTCTTCAAGCGCACGACCCAGCTTGCGACGCATAGCCCCGTCATTCCTTTCTACTGGGGGTATCGGGAGACGTTCAAGGATGCAGGAACAAGAAATGGCCAGCGCACGGACCGCTACGGCAACCGCCTGGACCTGGACCTGGCGAAAGGCGGCGGTCCATTTGCGAATGCCACCAGCACCCTGCCCGATATGTGGAACCGGGGAATATGCTCGCCGGTGGACGTGGGCGGCGACCCGGTGCGCCCGGTGTACAGCGCACCCGGGCGCATGTACATGGTGCTCGCGGCCAGGCGGCTGGCGGCCCTGATTGCCATGATCCGCGATTATGATGCCAACGACGTCGTGAACGTCGTCGCGCATAGCCAGGGCTGCCTGGTCAGCCTGCTGGCCCAGGCTTTCCTGCTCGACGATGCACAGCGGCCGGCCGATACGCTGATCCTGACCCATCCACCATACAGCCTGGAAGAAGAGGCCGGTTACCTGGTGGGGGTGTCGGAAATGTTCAAGAGTGGAACGGACGCCGCCATGCAAGGGCAGTACGATGTGCTCAAGTCGCGCCAGAGCTTCGACGCACGCTTGCGCACGCTGGCCAATATTGTCAAGGGAGTGGCTGCCAAAAAACACACGGCGCCGGCGTTCACCGCGCTGACCGACCAAGGGAAACACCACGGGATGGTCGGCGCACGATGGCGTGCCGGTAGCGACCGCGACAATCGAGGCAAGGTCTACCTGTATTTCTGCCCGGAAGACATGACGGTAGCGCTCGACAATATGAAAGGCATCGGCTGGCAGGGCGTGCCCGACTTCATGCGCGGGACAGCACTGTCGAAGAACGATCCGGGGACCAGGCGCAGTGTCTGGGGCGGAGCGTCGAGGCAGTTCAAGACCGAGCAGCAGGACCGTCGGCCGCTGGAAGAGTTGGGCCGTCAGTTCTATCAGCGGGTATTTACCGGAAAGCAGCGCCACGATCCGGCGACAAAGACGGTAGGGCCGGTCCTGGTGGGTCAAGCGCCGCACGATTTCGCGCTGCGCATCGAGGATGAAGACGATCACGCCCATGTGGCAGGCGCAAACCGCACCCTGCGCGCAAATCACCCCGAAGTGGCCTGGCCGCCAAAGCCCGCTACGTCACATGCGGCGCAATCCGATCCTGCCAGACGCGAGGGAATTCGCAGCATTAACGGCGAAGCCTTGCGGGTGCCGGTCGCGGCGGATCTGCGCGGACGCGGCCAGGTTGACCCAAGGAACATCCCAAAGACCTCGAAGCAGTCCAGGACGCCTACCAGGGACCAGGGGCCGTGCGAAGCAGTCGACCCGATCGATGCGGCGATTGCAATTACAAGCGGCAAGGGCCTGAACATCATGCATGAAGAATGCCCCGACCCGTCCGGAACGACGCGACGTTCGGATGATTTCGAGGTCTTGTCGCAAGCCGATTGCAAGCGCATCGAGGAGCGCTACAACCGGGAGCGCAAGCTCGATGGGCATGGGCCCGAAGGGCGCCGGAAGGTATTGGCAGCCACGCGGCTGTCCAACGGCAAGGTCATGGCGCAGATTCAGGAAAGCCCGAACGAGGCGCGCAAGCGCTGGCAGCACGAGGTCAGTCCAAAATCCTTTCACGGCTCCATTTTCGGCAGCGCGGCAAACCATCGCAACGTGACCGCTTACGACCTGGCAATCGGCGGCGGGCTGGCGTCGAGCGATCCGAAGTTCTATGCGTATTTGTGCGCGGTGGCGGACTGGCGCTTGCAGTCGAATAAGACGGCGACCAAACGGCCGTCCATCCTGCGTTGGGAAGTGTTCATTGCCAAGTTCGGCGCGTACTGGAAGGTCGAAAAGCCGGACCGCGAGGCTCTCTTAAAGGGAAGTTCAGCGTATTACAGCTCGGGGATTCTGCCGGCCTGCATTCCTGGCTTGCAGGCTGGGCTGCCGACATCCGTGGTGTGCGAAACGCTGGCCGGCGACCGGATGACTGCGTCGCCGCCAACCGCCGCAGACGCGGGTATCGCTAAGAAGGAGGGGCGATGAGCATCGCCTCCAGCGGGAGGGTCGGATCATGGAAGTATCTCCTCGGCGCGGTTTTCGCGCTCATCATACTCATTCCAGTCTGGACAGTATTCGTGATGACCGTCATCGAGCCGGAAAGCTTAACCTTACGGGAGCAGACATTGGGCAATCGGATTTTGTGGTGGGTGGCGCCGCCAGCTATCGTAGTCTCGGCCTTGTTAGGTGTCCTGTCGGTGAACGCATCGAAGACCGTGCAGAATGCCGGGCAGGGTGAGTCGAAGGCGGCGCAGGTACAGAGCCTAACCGAACAGCAGAAACGCGAATATGTACTCGAAGTAATCGGTCTCGGCGTTACGGTGGACAAATACCGGCAGGGCAAATTGCTGGACGCCCTGCAGGCCGGCAATCCTCACACCACGATACGCGAGCAGGATCCGGCGAAATATGCGTGGACTGCGTTCGACAAGGGCGGCGTAGGCGGCGGTCGGAACGAGAGTTCGCTGATCAATGGCGCGAAGTTCACGCCAATGTATTACGGTGTGCCGGTGTTCAATGCAGAGACGTCGATAGTCAATCCAATATGGCAAGACCAGCCATATTCGCCCGTGATCGGACTGGCCGGGGGGGCGGTCTCCTCCGGCATGGCCTGGCATTTGTTTGTGGCCGGCCCGCGCCGCTTCGCCGAGCATCCCGACCGTATCCTGGAAGACGTGTTTGCCTTCTTCGATGCCCATCCAGATGTGCCTTACATTGTGCTGAACACCGAAGACAGCCTCGGGTCGCGTGAAGATCGCCGCCCGAGCGGTACGCCAAATCTGCTCAGGGACGGCCACTATGTGACCGAAATGCCCGATTCGTCCGCGCTATTTGTGCTCGCCCGGCGCGAGCGGGTCGACCCGGTGCGGCCCTTCGTCTGGGACGATCCGGACAACGAGTTCGTGCAAAAAGAATTTCGCTGGATGTACGGCAACCTGATGTCCGCGGTGCCGAACGACAGCCGCCCGCACGCTCTGCAGAGCCCCACGCAAGTCGGCGCCGACATGACCCGCCAGGATCTGAATGAGGTGGGACAACGCCAGCCCCTGGTCAGCGAATGGCTCGAAGCCGCCGCCGCGTTCGCCCGGCGGCCCGACATCCGCGGCACCGGCGTCACCGGCTTGCTGGGCACGGTCAATCCCTTCGCCCGCTTTCCGCCAAAAGAGTGGAAGCCCACGCCCTGGTTTCCGATCCCCTGGAACCGCGACCAGCTCGAGACCTTCGACCGCCTGCCGACGCTGGGCTATATCCACCGTCCGACCTTCGTGCGTTTCACCGACGCGCAGGGCAAGCCCGTCACCCGGCGCGAGGATCGGCAACAGCTGCTGCAGGCAGCCTGGGCAGCCGCGTTGCAGACCTTGCCCGAAGAGCGCCGCGGACAAGCGCCTGCGCGCGTCATCGCCGCCACCGGCGGGAATACCGAGCACCTGATCGCGCTGCATCGCACGCTGGACGCGCAAACCAAGGGTGGCGGTCCCCAGATCGACACGGGCCAGTCCAGCCAGTTCATCGATTCCCACAAGCGCATGGGCAATACCGGCGCGGCGACCATGCTGGTGCAGATGGGCATTGGCGTCATGGGCAGCTATCGCGACGGCGGCGTCAGCGCGGCGATCAACCTGCGCAACCCTGACGAAGCCAGCATTGTCCTGATCAGTCCACCTACGGAAGAACAGCGCAAGGCCCAGATCCATCCGGACGGTGGCGACGTGTTCGGGCACCGCGCCTTGCCGGTGGCTGACGCTGGCAGCGATTGAAGGCGCAGCAGGCAAGTCGAGCCGACATGCGTTTTACCAGTGATGGCGGCAAGGTCGAGCGGGTCGCCCTCAGTCACTTCACGGTGGGCGGCATAGCTGTCGCCCGCGTGGATGACAAGACCAGCTGTCCGCTCCACGGGCCGGGCACGATCGTGGCAGGGCAAGCACGCCATACGATAGGCGGGGTGGCGGTGGCTTACGAGGGTCACGAGACCGGGTGACCGTGTCGTCGCCGGCTACCGACGCCGTCGGTAGCGTGAACCAGGAGGGGAGATGAGCGATGTGGCCGGGAGCAGACAAGCAGCATCGTGGAAATATCTTGTCGGCGCAATCGTCGCGCTCATCGTGCTCATTCCAGTGTGGACAGTATTCGTGATGACCGTCATCGAGCCGGAAAGCTTTATCCTACAGGAGCAGACCATGGGCAACCGGATTGTATGGTGGGTCGCAGGGCCGGTTATCGTGGTCTCGGCCTTGTTCGGAGCACTGTCGGTCTACGCATCGAAGACGGCGCAAAAGGCAGTACAAGTCGAGTCGAAGGCGGCACAGGTGAAAAGCCTGAGCGAACAGCAAAAACGCGAATACGTACTCGAAGTAATTGGTCTGGGCGTCACGGTGGACAAATACCGGCAAGGGAGATTGTTGGAAGCGCTCCAGGCCGGCAACCCGCACACGACGATACGCGAACAGGATCCGCAAAAATATGCCTGGAGTGCTGAGGAGAAAGCCGGCATCGCAGGTGGCCGAAACGAGAGTTCGTTGATCAATGGCGCGAAGTTTACTCCCATGTATTTCGGCGTCCCGATATTCAATGCGGAAGCACCGAGCCTGAACCCGGCATGGCAGGACTCGGCGTATTCGCCCACGATCGGCCTTGCGTCGGGGGCAGTGTCGTCCGGCATGGCCTGGCACTTGTTTGTTGCCGGCCCACGCCGCTTCGACGAGCAACCCGACCGCATCCTCGAGGATGTGTTTGCTTTCTTCGACGCCCATCCTGATGTGCCT
The DNA here is from genome assembly GCF_024802625.1 of Massilia sp. H6. Classification (NCBI taxonomy): domain Bacteria; kingdom Pseudomonadati; phylum Pseudomonadota; class Betaproteobacteria; order Burkholderiales; family Oxalobacteraceae; genus Massilia; species Massilia sp. H6. The sequence continues at coordinate 2,601,181 of NZ_CP103371.1, read as the reverse complement.
TACATTGTGCTGAACACGGAAGACAGCCTGGAATCCCGACGGGTTCGCAGTCCGCGCGGTGCGCCACCACTGCTCCGCGATGGCCACTATGTAACGGAGAGGCCCGATTCGTCCGCGCTGTTCGTGCTCGCCCGGCGCGAGCGGGTCGACCCGGTGCGGCCCTTCGTCTGGGACGATCCGGACAACGAGTTCGTGCAAAAAGAATTTCGCTGGATGTACTGTAACCTGATGTCCGCGGTGCCGAACGACAGCCGCCCGCACGCTCTGCAGAGCCCCACGCAAGTCGGCGCCGACATGACCCGCCAGGAGCTTAACGAGGTGGGCCAGCGGGAACCTCTGGTCAGCGAATGGCTCGAAGCCGCTGCCGCGTTCGCCCGGCGGCCCGACATCCGCGGCACCGGCGTCACCGGCTTGCTGGGCACGGTCAATCCCTTCACCCGCTTTCCGCCAAAAGAGTGGAAGCCCACGCCCTGGTTTCCGATCCCCTGGAACCGCGACCAGCTCGAGACCTTCGACCGCCTGCCGACGCTGGGCTATATCCACCGTCCGACTTTCGTGCGCTTCACCGACGCGCAGGGCAAGCCCGTCACCCGGCGCGAGGATCGGCAACAGCTCTTGCAGGCAGGGTGGGCAGCCGCGTTGCAGACCTTGCCCGAAGAGCGCCGCGGACAAGCGCCTGCGCGCGTCATCGCCGCCACCGGCGGGAATACCGAGCACCTGATCGCGCTGCACCGCACGCTGGACGCGCAAACCAAGGGTGGCGGTCCCCAGATCGACACGGGCCAGTCCAGCCAGTTCATCGATTCCCACAAGCGCATGGGCAATACCGGCGCGGCGACCATGCTGGTGCAGATGGGCATTGGCGTCATGGGCAGCTACCGCGACGGCGGCGTCAGTGCGGCGATCAACCTGCGCAACCCTGACGAAGCCAGCATTGTCCTGATCAGTCCACCTACGGAAGAACGGCGCAAGGCCCAGACCCATCCGGAAGGTGGCGACGTGTTCGGGCACCGCGCCTTGCCGGTGGCCGACTCTGGCAGCGATTGAAGGCCCAGCAGGTAGGTCTAGTCGACGTGCGTTATCACCAGGAGTGTTTATGCCAAAAATCATTCGCCTGAACGACCCTACCAGCCATGGCGGCAAGGTCGAGCGTGTTGCCGCAAGCCACTTCACGGTGGGCGGCATCGCTGTCGCCTGCGTCGGTGACAAGACCAGCTGTCCGCTCCACGGGCCGGGCACGATCGTGGAAGGCCAAGCACGCCATACGATAGGCGGAGTGGCGGTGGCTTACGAGGGTCACAAGACCAGTTGTGGCGCAGTTCTGATTTCGACAGAACCCGGCTTGAGCTGTACTTAGCCGTGCGGCGCACGCAAGTGTTTCTGTCCAGATGATAAAGTTCGGGCTGCAAGCAGACAATGGAGCCCGTCGCAATGTTCAAGTTCATTACCGAATTTCTCGAAACCAGTGGTTACCTGGGCGTATTCGTCCTGATGGCACTGGAAAATATTTTTCCGCCGATCCCGTCCGAGCTGATCATGCCGTTTGCCGGTTTTGTCGTCGCGCGCGGCGACCTGAGCCTGGCTGGTGTATTGCTTGCCGGGACGGCGGGCTCGATCGCAGGGGCCTTGCCGTGGTATTACGGTGCCAGGATCTTTGGCAAGGAGCGGCTCAAAAGCTTTGCCGGTCGCCACGCGCGCTGGTTGACCGTGACGTCCGACGATGTCGACGGTGCGATCGGCGTGTTCAATCGCCACGGCCGCTTGGCCGTATTGTTCGGGCGCCTGATTCCTGCGATCCGTACCCTGATCTCGGTGCCAGCCGGCCTGGCCCGCATGCCGATAAGCCAGTTCTTGCTGTACTCGACCATCGGCTCGCTGGTGTGGACGGCCTTCCTGACAGCCGGAGGCTTCCTGCTCGAGAGTAACTACGAAAGGATCGGCGTGTATATCGACCCGGTGTCGAAGATTATCCTCGGCGCCTTGCTGGGCTGGTATCTGTACCGCGTCGTGACCTACCGGCCCGAGAAAGCCTGAGCTCGGCAGCGCGACGCCATGAAAAACCGATTATTGGAAGACATCGGCAGTAGCCGCTCTGACGCGCCGGCAGCGCAGGCTGCGCCAGCTGCTACGCCCGCGGCATCGGCGGCCCAGGCCCGGCCGCGTGCCGACGTCTGGCGCCGTCGCGCGCCCCAGGTACAGGCCGCGCCCGCTCTGCAGCCCGATCCTGCTGCGCAGCCGCACCCTCATCCAGGGTCCCGGGTGTGGCGCCGCCGCGACGCCCCGGCGCCGACCGCCCCGGCGTCCCCGCCGTCGGCGCCGCCGCCACCGATCGCGCATTGGCGCCGCAAGGCGCTGGGCTGGAGCGCTGGCGTGCTGGTCGTCGTGGCGATCGCCAGCGCCGCAACCTGGATGATGCGCGAACGTCAGGACGGGGTCTCCCTGGCGGTACTGGCCGACAGTAGGCTGGCTCAGACCACGGCTGCGACTGCAGCTACGGTCCCCGCCCCAGCGGCCGCGCGCGAACCCGAATGGACGCCGCCGCCACTGAAGATGCTGGCGCCGCCCGCGCAGGAAATGCTGACTGTGGCAGCGTCCGGGCCGACGCCGACACCGAAGCCGGAGCCAAAGCCGAAGCCGAAGCCGAAGCCTAAGCCTAAGCCGACGCCGACACCGAAGAGCAAGTCGGAGCCGTCGCAGAAATCCGCGCGCGCCGAAGCGGCGTCACAAAAACCCGCGCCACAAAAACCCGCGCCACAAAAACCCGCGCCGCAGAAAACAGTGCCGCAAACCGGGCAGCGCCAGGGCGCGCAGCTGGACGCGCCGCTGGCAGATACCCTGCGCTTGTGCCGCGCCGCCGGCTATCACGCGGCCGCCTGCATGAAGCGGCGCTGCGAGGCGACCCGCTACGGGCTGGTCTGCCGCGGCTGAAACTTCAGGCGTCGTGGCGCCAGACGATCCGGTTGCGTCCCGACTGCTTGGCCCGGTAAAGATGGGTGTCTGCCGCTTCGAACAAGCCGGCGGACTGCTCGATACTGCCGGCCAGCAAGGTAGCGCCGCCGACGCTGACGGTGAGCTCTGGCGCGACCGTTGAGGCCGCATGGGGAATCCGCAACTGCGCGATGCCTTGGCAGATGCCCGCCACCGCCGCTTGCGCTGCCGTGGCGTTGGTGTCGGGCATCAAGAGCACCAGTTCCTCGCCGCCATAGCGCGCCGCCAGGTCGGCCGCGCCACGCATGCCGGCCGCGGCCAGGCGCGCCACCGCGCGCAATACGCGGTCTCCCGCCGCGTGGCCGTAGTGGTCGTTGAACTGCTTGAACGAGTCGATGTCGAGCAGCGCCAGCGACAGCGGCTGCGCGCTGCGGCGCGCCCGCTGCCATTCGCATTCGTAGATGTCGTCGAAGCGGCGGCGATTGGCCAGCTCGGTCAGGCCATCGATGTTCGCCAGCCGCTCGAGCATCCTGCGCTGGCGCACCACTTGCAAGTGGACCGCCACGCGCGCCATCACCACGCTCGGGTTGAAGGGCTTGGTGATGTAGTCTGCGGCGCCCATCTTCAGGCCATTGGCCTCGTCTTCGGGGCGGTCCAGGCCCGAGATGAAAATCACCGCGATATGCGCGGTTTGCGCTTCGGCCCGCAAGCGGCGCAGCACCTCAAAGCCGTCCATGTCCGGCATCATCACGTCGAGCAGGATCAGGTCGGGCGCATGGCGCGCCGCGCGTTCCAGCGCCTGGGCGCCGTTCCTGGCCAGCAGCACCGTGTAGTCGGGCTTGAGCAGTTCGCCCAGCACCTCGCGGTTGATGGCGTCGTCGTCGACCACCAGCACTTTCTGCAGTGCGCTCTCGGTCATGGGGCGCATTCGAGATCGGCGCCAAGGCGGCGCGCCAGGCTCGACAGGGGCGGGCGCGCCGCCGCGTACTCGATGTCCTCGACCGCGCGCCGGATCGGGTCCAGCGCCGCGGCGTGCGCGCTGCCGGCCAGCAGCGCCTGCAGTTCGGCCAGCGCGTCTTCGGCGCGGGCGTCGTCGCCGGCCAGGAAACCGTCGAGGCGCTCGATCACGCCATGCAAGCCGCCGGCGCCAATCGCTGGCGCCAGCGGCAGCGCAGCCAGCTGGGCCAGGCCGGCCAATACCGTTTCGGCGCAGGCGGCCAGCAGCGGCGCGCGCGCGCCGAGCTGCTCGAACTGGCCGGCGCGCAGGTCGAGCTCGACCCGGCTGGCCTGGGCCGACAATTCGTAGGCGCCAACGTAGGCGGCGCTCGATTTCAGGTTGTGCGCCAGCACCTGCAACCGCGCGTAATCGCGCGCAGCCAGCGCTTCGCGCAGCGCGCGCGGGGCCTCGCCGTATTCGCGCACGAAGCTGGCGGCGCGCTTTTCCAGGCGCTGGCGCTGACCGTCCACGCCGGCCAGCGCCGCTTGCCAGTCGACCCCCGCAATGGCCGGCAGCGCCGCACTGTGGGGCATGGCGGGCGGCGGGCAGGCGAGCGGGCTGTGCGCAGCGGTTGCGGGCGGCAGACTGCGACCGGCCAGGCGCGCCGGATCGATCCATTTAAGCAGGGTGCAAAACAGCAGGTCGGGATCGATCGGCTTGTTGATATGGTCGTTCATTCCCGCCGCCAGGCTGCGCGCGCGGTCCTGGGGCGACGCGTGCGCGGTCATCGCTACGATAGGCAATGCGCTCAAGCCGGCGACGGCGCGGATCTCGCGGGTGGCGTCCAGGCCGTCGAGCTCGGGCATCTGGATATCCATCAGCACCAGGTCGTAGTCGCCGGCGGCGGCCAAGCGTACGGCTTCGCGCCCATTGTGGGCGATGTCGACCCGAATGCGGGCCGCGGCCAAGAAGTCGAGCGCCACTTCGCGGTTGTTGGCATTGTCTTCGGCCAGCAAGATGCGCGCGCCGTCCAGGCCAGCCAGCGCCGCGCCGCTTGGCCGCGCCGGGGCAGGCGCGCTTGGTGCGTCGGTGGCAAGGCCGAGCGGCAGCTCGAAGCTGAAGCTGCTGCCGGCGCCGGGCGTGCTGGTGACGGTGATACTGCCTTGCATGAGCTCCACCAACTGCTTCGAAATCGACAGGCCCAGGCCGGTGCCGCCGTATTTGCGGGTAGTAGAGCCGTCGGCCTGGCTGAACGACTGGAACAGGCGGGCGAGCTGGTCGGCGTTCATGCCGATGCCGGTATCGCTGACGGCAAAGCGCAGCGTCACGCCGTGCCGGTCGGCCCGGCACAGATCGACCGACACCACGATCTCTCCGCGCTCGGTGAACTTGACCGCGTTGCCGGCCAGGTTCAGCAGCACCTGGCCGAGCCGCAGCGGATCGCCCACCAGCTGCTGCGGCACCTCCGGCCCGACCCGGAATACCAGTTCGATGCCCTTGGCCCCGGTACTCAAGCCGGTCATGCTGGCCAGCTGCCCAAGCAGTTCGTCGAGTTCGAAAGCGACCGATTCGAGGGCCAGCTTGCCGGCCTCGATCTTGGACAGATCCAGGATGTCGTTGATCACGCCCAGCAGGTGCTGGCTCGCGCCCAGGATCTTGCCGAGATAATTGCGCTGCCTGGGGTCGGATTCGGCCATCAGCGCCAGCCGGCTCATGCCGATGATCGCATTCATCGGCGTGCGGATTTCATGGCTCATGTTGGCCAGGAATTCCGACTTCAGGCGGGTGCTGGCTTGCGCGCGCAGCATGGCCGCTTGCATCGCCTGGGTGCGCAGGCCAAGAATGCGCATGAACACCAGCATGTCGAAGGTGACGCCGAACTGCAAGGCGTGCGAGGTCCAGAAATTGACTGGCAGCCGGCCGTTGATCACTTGCGAAGAGATCATTGCCGCCACAAAGGTCACGCCCCAGCCGGCCAGCAGGTAGATGCCGACCGCGTCGCCGCCGCGTGCACGCCGGTAGGCGCCGGGCAGTCCGAGCAGCATCGGCAGGATGCCCATGCTACCAACTACCGCAATCAGCATCCGGTGGCTCATCAGGCCTGCACCAAAGGCCACCGCGACCACCACGCACAGCGCCGCGCCGGTGCGCATCAGGCGGCTGAAGATGCGGTCGGTGCCGGGCCGCGTGAGCAGGTGGTCGATGAACAGGTAGGCGCCGCACGATGAGCTCAGCGAGAAGATGCCGGCCGCATGCACGTTCAGCCAGAGGTTGCCTTGCCAGGCATACTGGCTGGCGATGCCGAACCAGCAGGCCAAATAGATGGTGATGCCGCCAACCATTAGTGCGTATTTGCCGAACAGCGCATCGCGCAGGTTGATCCACTGGCCAACGCTGTACAGGAACAGCGAAAAGCCCAGGCCGAACAGCATGCCTTGCAGCAGCTGCTCGCCAAGCGAGGCGGCGTGGAAGGCGTCCGGCTGCCAGAAGCGCACCGGCACGATCTTCGGGCCTTCGGTATCGACCCGCAGCAACACGGTGTGCGCCATGCCGGGCGCCAGGCGCAGCACCAGCGCCGGCGACGGCCCGCCCAGCGCCGTACCGGCCACCGGCTGGTTCTTGCCAGTGACGGCGATGTGGCGCAGGTTGCCGCTGGTGGCGACATACACGTCCATGCGATCGATCAGGCCGAAGCCGGCCTGCAGCACCCAGGTGTCGGGCGCGTCGGCCGTTACCACGACCGGGATGCGCAACCAGAACACGTCGCGCTGTACGCCGAGCGTGGCTTTGGCCGTTGACGGCCGGGCGAAACGCGCCGTATCGGCCAGGGCCGCAGCGGCATCGAGCTTGCTTTCCGGGTCGGCCAGCATGGACAAGGCATCCCAGGCCTCGACCTGGTCCTGGCCCGGCCCGAGCATTAGGGGCGCCTGGGCCGGCGCCGCCGCCGCCGTCAAGGCCAACGCCCACGCGTACAGTAGGAACAAGGCCGCCGCCACGATGGCGCGCGCTGCCCATCTGCAGGCGCTGCCCGGGGTTGTGGCCGAGCTTGCCGTTGCCAGCCGCTGCGGGTGCGGACCGAAGGTTTTTTTGCGCATGAATCGATCCTGGTCTTCTATTCGTCCCGCCGACTGCTACCGTACTGCACGGTGTGCCGTGTCGTCACACAATAATTGCTGAGATTGTAAGTCTATCAGCAGGCAGTGACGGGCAATAGTCCTACATGGGTGACATTGTGGTTTCACGAGTGAAAATAGTAACGATTAACAACGGCGCGCCATCGTTGTGTCACCCGTGCGCCCTGCAACCCACGTTTCTTTAAGCTTTGGAAAAACCGTTCCGACCCATCGCTTCGGGAGTTCGCCTTGACCATGCCCTGCCGCCGCAGCCCGGCGCCGATCGCACTTGCACCCGCACCCGCACTCGCACTCGCGCTGGTCCTTGCGAGCTTTGGCGCCGCCTCCTCTGCTACGCCTTCCGATTCGGGCGCCGCCACCACTGGAGCAACTTATATCAATCCCTTGCGGCTGCGCCTGGCCGACGGCAGCCTGGCCGAAAGCTGCGCCGATCCGGCCCTGCTGCGCGCGCGCAACAGCGCTGCGCCAACCTGGTACCTGTATTGCACGATGGACCCGGTCAGCTACAAGGAGCGCGACGCCAGCGGCTGGAAGTTCCGCATGATGCCGGTGTATCGCTCGGTAGACCTGGTTAACTGGTATTTCGTGCGCGACGCCTACGAACGCCGCCCGGCCGGCATCGCGGCCGCCAGGTCAGGATTGTGGGCACCCGAGCCGGTGTACCAGAATGGCAGCTACACGCTGTACTTCACTGTCACCGACGTGGACGACGCGCTCAGCCCGGAGCCGGGCTGCGACAACGACAGCGCGATCGCGGTGGCGACCAGCGCTTCGCCCGCCGGCCCGTGGAAGACGTCCGAGCGCCTGGTGGTACCGCCGCGCCGCGCCGGCGCCGGCTGCAATTTCCACTGGACCTACGACCCGGACGTGGTCGAGGATGCCGCTGGCGAGCGCTGGATCTACTATGGCAGCTATGGCGGTGGCATCTACGTGCAACGCCTGGCGGCCGACGGCTTGAGCACGCAGGGCGAGGCAAGGCGGGTCGGGGCGGCCCAGCGCTACGAGGCAGCCGAAGTGGTGCGCCACGGCAGCTACTGGTACATGTTCGCATCGAGCACCGATTGCTGCCGCGGTCCGCTCACCGGCTACGCGCTGTACGTCGGGCGCGCCACCAGTCCCGAGGGCCCGTTCCTGGACCGCCATGGCAACGACATGGCCGCGGCCCGCGTCGGCGGCACGCCAGTGCTGGCGCAAAACGGCAACCGCTGGGTCGGCGCCGGCCATAACACCGTGTTCCAGGACGCCGCCGGGCAATGGTGGACCTTGTACCATGCGGTGGACCGCAAGCACGGCTATTTCAGCGTGAAAGACCAGCTGACCCGGCGCCCGCTGCTGCTCGACCGCATCGACTGGGTCGCTGGCTGGCCCGTCATCAACGGCGGCCAGGGGCCGTCCGCCAGCGCGCAGCCGGTTCCCGCGATCCGGCCGGGACCATCGACGCCGCTACCAGCGGCGCGCGTGGCCAGGGGCGCCGCCGCCCAGCCGAAGACGGTACCGCTATGGGTGGAGCGCTTCGACGATGGGCGTGCGGGACCGCGCTGGCGCTGGGTGCGCCCGGTCGCGCCCGCTAGTCGCGCCAGCGGCCGGCCGGGCTTGCGCATGCTCACGCAAGACGCCGACCTGCACGTCGACACCAATAGCGCCGCGGTACTGGCGACCGCGCTGCCCGGCGGCGACCTGCGCATCGAGGCGCGCATTCGCCTGGACGCGCCGCTTGGGTGCTGCACCTCGCCGGTTCAGGCCGGGCTGGTGGTCATGCGCGACGACGACAATTACGTCAAGCTGGTGGAACTGGCGCACGCGGGCTTGCGCCAGGTCGAATTTGGCAAGGAGCTGGCCCCGGTGCCGGCGGGCTATCCGCGCTATGGCAACACGGTGGTCGGCACGCCCGGCGAATGGACCTGGCTGCGGCTGGACCTGCGCCGCGTGCCGGACGGCGAGCACTATACCGCCTGGTCGAGCCAGGATGGCCGCGCCTGGGTGCAGGGCGGCACCTGGACCCACCAGCTGGGCAGCAACGCCAGGCTAGGGCTGGTGGCGATGGGCGGCGCCGGGCATGCCGTCACCGTCGGCCAGGTCAGCGTGGCCCGCCTGAAGCGCTGAGGCTTCGAAGGCGCAGGCCTGGCGGTCGGCGGCGTGGGCGCGCACCGACCAGGTCACGCCCGCCACCAGCAGCGCAATCGCCGCGACTTCCAGCGCCCGGGGGCCATGGCCGCGGTACACGAAGCCGTACAGCAGCGCGAACAGGGTCTCGAACAGGATCAGCTGGCCCGAAAGCGTGACCGGCACCCGGCGGCTGGCCACGTTCCAGAGGTGGTTGCCGATCAGCGAGGCGCCCAGCGCGAGCCCGGCATTGCAAGCCCAGAACAGCGCCCAGTCGCGCGCCGGCGCAGCAGCAGCAGCAGCAGCAGCAGCAGCAGCAGCAGCAGCAGAAGGGGCGGCCGTTGCCATGGCCCAGGCCCAGGCGCAGGCGCCCAGCAGCAGAGCCAGCACGCCGCTGGACAGGCCATACAGCGCGCCCCACTGGGCGCTGGAGAACTGTGGGTTGCGTTTCAGGAAGCGCGCGTTGTCCAGCGCATACCAGCTCCAGCAGAGCAGGGCGCCTGCCGCGCCCAGCACGCCCACGGCGATCGAACCAGGCGAACGGTTTGCGCCCGCATGCAAGAAGGTGTCGAGATTGATGCACGCAATGCCGGCCCCCACCAGCAACAGCGGCAGCACCAGCCGGCGCAGGGGCGGCGCGCCGGCGTCGTTGCGGCCCAGCAGGGTCACCAACACCGGCAGCATGCCGATGATCAGCGAGGTCGGGGCCACGCCGGCATGGCTCACGCCTGTCGCCAGCAGCATGTAATAGACGATGTTGCCGGCCAGCGCATGGCGCAGCATGACCGCGTAGTGGCTCGGCAGCAGGGTGGCGAACAGGGGTTTCAGGCGCGGCAGCAGCAGCGCGAAGGCCATCGCGCCATAAGCGACGTAGCGCCCCACGGCCAGCTCCAGCGGCGAGAAATCGTCGAGTATCTCGGGCACGATGAACACCAGCCCCCACATCGCGCCGGCCAGCAGGCCGCACAGCACACCTATCCACATTTGTCGCTCAGCCCAAAAGGGGCGATTCTACCGCGCCGGCCCGGCGCAGCCGGTGCTGCCCACCGTCGCGCTCGTGGGTGGCGACACGGCCATGCCTGCGCTGGATACAATCAGCCTCGCTTGTTAACATTTTTATATGCATAGGAGTTCGTTACAATGGAAATTCGCAGCCTGCTGTCTTCTGTCTTGATCGGCGCGATCGCCAGCGCGCGTTCGATGACGCCCATGGCCACCATCGCCGCCGCGCGTCTGCTGGGCCGCCGCACCAGCGGGCAGGTGTTCCTGCTGGACCGGCCCGTATTCAAATACGGCGCGCTGGCCATGGGGGCGGGGGAGTTGTATGGCGACAAAATGAAGTCCGCGCCCGACCGCACGGTGTTTTTGGGCTTGCTGGCGCGCGTTGCGAGCGCCGGCATCGCCGGCGCTGCGCTGGCGCCGCCCGGACGCGAGCGAGCCGGCGCCGCCGCTGCGGTGGCGACCGCCGTGCCGCTGGCCTACGGCACGCTGGCGCTGCGCAAGCAAGCGATGGCGCGCATCGGCCAGACTCGCAGCGGCCTGCTGGAAGATGCGCTGGTGCTCGCTGCCGGTATCGCGGTGGTGGCGCTGGCGACGCGGCCGGGTAGCGACAGTCAGCGCCACGGCAGCGCCGGTCGCCAAATGAACTTGCGGGCAGAATCAGGGCTTGCCGGCGCGGGCCGGCAGCTCAGCCGCCGGCACGCTTCGGATCGTGGCCGAGCCTTCTGAGCGTTTCGATCACCAGCTCGCAGTGTTCGCCCTGGATCTCGAGCACGCCATCCTTGACGGTACCGCCCGATCCACAGGCGGTGCGCAACTGCTTGCCAAGCAGGGCCAGTGCGGCAGCATCGAGCGCCAGTCCCTTGACCAGCGTGACGCTCTTGCCGCCCCGCCCCTTGGTCTGGCGCGACACGCGCACCACGCCGTCGCCTGGCGCCACGGTACTGGCCTTGCAGGCGCAGCGCGCGACCGGCTGCCGGCATTCCGGACAGATGCGCCCGGCGTCGGTGGAATAGACCAGTGCACTGGTTGCGCCAGGTTTCATGGTGACTTGGGGCTGGCCGAGGTCAGCTCCCTTCCTTGTTAATCAGTTGCAAGAGCTTGAACGCTTCGTGTTCCAGCACGGGCTGGGCTTGCGCCAATTCTGCGCTGGCCTTGACATAGGCGGCCCGTTTGCGTTCTTTCTTTTCTTCGGGCGGCACCACGGTCTTCATGCCCGGCATCATGATTTGCGAGGCACTGTTGTACTTGTTGTGGACCACCTGCTTGCCATATGGCGTCTGATAGAAACGCGTCATTTCGAGCGCGGTGTCGGCTGAAATAACCCGCGCCAGCGGCGGCGCCAGGCGCCGGTAGACTTGCGCAGGCGGCGTCTTGGCAAGCTTGTCGAATACCGCCTGGCGCTGCGCCTGGCTCTGGTAACGGCTGCGCGCGGCGACGCCGCGCAATACTTTCTCAGCCTGCATGGCGCCCAGCAGGTCTTGTACAGCCTGGACATGCGCGGCGCTGGCGGCGGCCGCTGCCCTGGCAGGGGGCGCCGCAGGGGCGGCGCCGACAACGGGATTGACCAGCGCGAACGACAGTCCCAGTACGGCATGAGCGACAAATTTCATGGATTTCCTTTGATAACAATGCAGGCGCGCTGCGCGCCTGGCAAATCACTGTGGATGAGGCGACCGTCCAGTCTACGCGAACTTACTCGGGCGAGAAGTTCAGGGCGGCGAACCTGCCGCCCTGGTCGAGCGTGATCGATACCAGCAGCGTTTCGGTATCGTGCTCGAAGCGGTAGCGCAAGCGGCGCCCGGCTGCATCGTCCTTGCGCGAGAGCAGCCCGACCGAGCGCAGCGTGCCAGCTTCGCGCAGGGCCTCGGCCACCCGCGCGAGCACGGCCGGGGTCAGCTTGGCGGCAAGTTCGTCATTTGCGCCAGCCGGCGCCTGGCCAGCGGCCAGGCCAGCCATGGCCGCGCGCACCTGCGCGGTCAACGCGGGCTCCGGATCGGCGATGGCTTTGGCCGGCGCATCGAACAAGTCGGGCACGTAATGCGCCGCCACCATGTTGGCAAACCGCGAGGGCGGCGCGGAGTCGGCGTTGGCCAGGATGATCACGGTGAGCTTGTCGTCGACATAGCGGCACAGGTGCGCGCGGAAGCCTTGCCAGGCGCCGCCATGCGAGATATGACGGCGGCCCTTGACCTTGTCGACGTACCAGCCATAGCCATAGGGGGCGTCGCTGCCGTCGTTGAGCTTGGCCGGCGTGAAGCTGGCCTGGCGCAGCCTGGCATCGAGGATGGCGTCGCCGTACAGCGCCTGGTCCCAGCGCGCCAGGTCGCGCGCGGTCAGATACAGGCTGCCGTCGGCAGTGGTGTTCAGGCGCGGCGCGACCCAGGCCTGGTTCTTGAGCACGCCATCCTTGCGTTCGTAGCCGGCGGCGCGGTGCGGGATGATGTCGGATTCGCTGATGACGCGCGTGCCCATGCCGAGCGGAGCGAACAGGCGCTCGCGCAACTGCTCGCCATAGAACTTGCCGCCCACCCGGTTGGCGACGAAGCCGAGCAGGTGGTAGCCCATATTGCTGTAAGACCATTTCTCGCCGGGAGAGAAGCGCATCGGCACGCGCGCTTCCAGCGCCATGAGCTCTTCGTCGCTGTAGTCCTTGCGCAGGTCGATGATCTCGTAGGGGTCGCCCAAGCCGGAGGTATGCGACAGCAGGTGCCGCAGCGTGATCTTGTCCCAGGCCGGCGGGGTACCGGGCAGGTGGCGCGAGAGCGGATCGTCGAGGCTGAGCTTGCCGTCGCGCTCGAGCAGCAAGATCAAGGCCGCGGTAAAGGTCTTGCCGACCGACCCAGACTGGAACACGGTCTGCGGCGTAACCGGCACCGCGTGCTCGACATTGGCCAGGCCATAGCCTTTTTCCTTGATCACCTTGCCGTCCTTGAGCACCAGCACGCTCAGGCCGGGCACCTGGCGGCGTTTCATTTCCGCGAGCAGGGCGTCGTCGAGACGGTCGGCCTGGGCCGGTCCGGCAAGGACGGCGGTCAACAGCAGGGCAAGGCAGGTGCGGCGCATGGCGTCTCCAGGTCGTGGTCAGCGCGCATGATAGCTGCTGGAGCACGCGCGCGGGGATGCCGGGCAGGCATTTCATGCGCGCTGCATGGGCATCGCATGGGCGCGCTGCAGGGCCACCCAAGCCGATCATTATTTGTTAGTATGAATTAACAAAATGCTGTGACAACCCGGAACTCTCCAGGAGACAGGCTTGAACCCATTCCCGGTGCGCCAGGCGGCCAGGCTGCTGGCAATTGCGCTGGCGCTGGCATGCGCGCCCGCCCGGGCGCAGGTCGAGGTGCGCATGTGGACCCTGCTCAGCGGCGGCGACGGCGCGCGCATGGCCGACCTGGTCCAGCGCTTCAATGCCAGTCAGCGCGAAGTGCGCGTGACCAGTACCACGCTGAAATGGGGCGAGCCGTTCTACACCAAGCTGATCACCGCCTCGGTGGTCGGCGCCGGCCCCGACCTGGCCACCGTGCACCTGTCGCGCATGACCAACCTGGCAGGCGGCGGGGTACTGCGCCCGATCCGTGCCGGCGAACTGCAGGACGCCGGCTTGAAGAGCGCCGATTTCTACCCGCGCCAGTGGAACAAGTCGCAGCACGCCGGCCAGACCTACGCGGTGCCGCTCGACCTGCACCCGCTGGTCCTGTACTACAACAAGACCCTGGCCGGCCAGGCCGGCCTGCTCGACGCGGCCGGCACGCTCAAGCCGATCCAGGGAATCGACGCCCTGAGCGCAGCCTTTCGCGCCGTGAAGCAGGCAACCGGCCGTCCGGGCATGACGATGGAAAGCAGCCAGAGTTCGTATGCCATCTGGCGCCTGTGGGTCTCGATGCTGGCCCAGCGCGACGTGCCCCTGATCCGCGACGGCCGTTTCGCCTACGGCGCTGCGGGGGTGGACTCGCTGGCGCGCGTGAGCAGCTGGTTCCAGCAGGGCTATGCCCAGCCTGGCCTGGACTACCCGGCCTCGACCAGCCAGTTCATGGGCGGCAATGCCGGCTTCATGATCAACGGCGTGTGGGAAGTGCCTGAAATGGTGCGCGCCACCCGGCGCGGCACGCTCGGATTCGAGTACGGCATCGTGCCGCTGCCGCGCATGTACGGCAACGATAGCGTCTGGGCCGATTCGCACGCGTTTGCGATTCCCGCCAACGAAGGCAGGCCCATGACGCCGGAAAAGGCGCGCGCGGCGCTGCGCTTCGTGGCCTTTGTCAGCAAGCATTCGTTGGGCTGGGCCGAGGGCGGGCATGTGCTGGCCTACCGGCCGGTGGCCGAGTCGCCGGCCGCCCTGGCCTTGATGCCCAACCGCCTGTATGCCGGCGTGCCGCGCCACGTGATCTACGACCCGGACGCCTGGTACATGGGCGCTGCCGGTCCGCTGCAGGCGATGGCGTCGAAATTTCTGCCGGCGGCACTATCCTCGCAGCTCACGCCCGCGCAGGCCCTGCGCATGTTTGAAACCGAGGCGGCGCGCCTGATCCGCAAGCGCGCTCCGCGCTACTGAGCGGCCCCGATGGCAGGCATGAACATCACTTCTGGCGACGCCGGCATGGGGGCGAGAATCCAGACCCCGACCCCGACCAGGCGGCGCGGCGACGCGCTGCCGGCTGCGCTGCTGCTGGCGCCGTTCGCGGTCACCTTTGTACTGTTCTTCTTCCTGCCGGCGCTCGAGACGTTCTACATGAGCCTGACTGAAAGCAGCCTGACCCGCACCAATGCGTTTGTCGGCTTCGCCAACTACGCCACGCTGGTGCGCGATCCCTCGTTCTGGGCCGCGCTCGGCAACACCTTTTATTTCGCCTTGCTCACGGTGCTGCCGCTGACGGCGCTCGGCCTGCTCATGGCGCTGCTGGTGAACCACTTCACGCGCGCCAGCAACTGGCTGCAGGGCGCGTTCTTTCTGCCTTTCGTGCTGCCGATCTCGGTGATGACGCTGATCGCCGACTGGATGCTGCAGCCATCGAGCGGCGTGGTGAACTACGTGCTGGGCATGCAGCGCGCCTGGTTCGCCGACCTTGCCTGGGCGATGCCGATGGTCGCCATCGCCACCATCTGGTGGACGGTTGGCTTCAACATGCTGATGTTCCTGGCGGGCCTGCGCAACATTCCGCTCGACCTGTACGAGGCGGCAGCGCTCGATGGCGCCCGCGGCCTGGCGCTGTTTCGCGCCATTACCTGGCCGGCGCTGCGTCCTGTGGCCGGCATGGCCCTGGTGCTGCAGCTGATCGCGTCGATGAAGATCTTCGGGCAGACCTACATCATGACCAGCGGCGGACCGTTCAACACCACGCGCGTGACCCTGCACTACATGTACGAGACCGCATTCACGCAGAGCGACGCGGGCTATGCCGCCGCCATCGCGGTGGCATTCGTGGTGATCGTGGTGGTGCTGTCGCTGGTCCATGCGGGCCTGGCGCGCTGGCTGGCACGGAGGAACGCATGAAGCACGCGAAGACCGCGTTGATGCAGGCGCCGATGCAGGCGCGCAGCAACCTGGCGTGGACCGTGATCGGCGCCGGCGCCGCGCTGCTGCTGGCGGCCATGTGGGTGGCGCCGCTCTTGTGGGCGCTGAGCACCGCGCTGCGGCCCGAACACGAAACCGTGTCCGCCGTCTTTCGCTGGTTGCCGCAGCAATGGACCCTGGAAGCCTTTGCCAGGGTGCTCGCCGCCGGCAATGTCGGGCGCTGGCTGTTCAACAGCGCCCTGGTCGCCCTGTTGGTGACCGTGCTGACGATGGCGCTCTCGCTGATGGCCGCGTATGCGTTTTCGCAGCTGCGCTTTCGCGGCCGCTCGCTGGTGTTCGGGCTGACCATGCTGGCCTTCCTGGTGCCGTTCGAGGCGCTGCTGGTGCCGCTGTTTCGCATGATGAACCAGCTTGGCCTGATCAACAGCTATCCGGGCATCGTGCTGCCGCAGGTGGTGGCGCCGGTCGTCATCTATGTGTTCAAGGGATTTTTCGACGCGATTCCCGCTGATTTTCGCGAAGCGGCCGTGATGGACGGGGCTGGAGCGCTGCGCATCTTGTGGAGCGTCTACCTGCCGGTGTCGGGCAATATCGTATGGGCGATGGCGATCGTTAGCTTTATCGGGGCATGGAATAATTTTTTGTGGCCTTTCATCATCATTACCTCGAACGACATGATGACCATTCCGCTCGGCCTGACGCAGACGTATGACGCCTTCGGAGTACGCTACGCCCAGCTGATGGCGGGGGCGCTGCTGGGCGCGCTGCCGGTGGCGCTGGCCTATGTGCTGTTCCAGCGCCGTGTCACCCAGGGCTTCCTGGCCGCCACCGGCCTCAAGGGTTAATCAGGAGAGTCAATGGCATCCGTGCGCCTGCAAGGCATCACCAAGCAGTATGACAACCATCCCGTGCTCAAGGGGATCGACCTGGACATCGCGGACGGCGAATTCGTGGTGCTGGTCGGGCCTTCGGGCTGCGGCAAGTCGACCTTGCTGCGCATCGTCGCCGGCCTGGAACAGGTCGGCTCGGGCACGGTGAACATTGGCGACCGGCTCTGCAACGAGGTGCGCCCGGCCGAGCGCGGCATCGCCATGGTGTTCCAGAGTTATGCGCTGTATCCGCACATGACCGTGGCGCAGAACATGGGTTTCGCGCTGAAGCTGGCCGGGGTGGCGCGCGCCGAGATCGACGAGCGGGTGGCGCGCGCCGCGCAGATCCTGCAGATCGGACACCTGCTCGAGCGCCGTCCCAAGGCGCTGTCGGGCGGCCAGCGCCAGCGCGTGGCGATCGGGCGGGCGATCGTGCGCAAACCCGCGGTATTCCTGTTCGACGAGCCGCTGTCGAACCTGGATGCGGCGCTGCGCGGCCAGACCCGGGTCGAACTGGCACGTCTGCACCGCGAGCTGAACGCCACCATGATCTACGTTACCCACGACCAGGTCGAGGCCATGACCCTGGGCCAGAAGATCGTGGTGCTCAACGGCGGCCATATCGAGCAGTCGGGCACGCCGCTGCAGCTCTACGAGCGCCCGGCCAACCGTTTCGTGGCCGGTTTTCTTGGGTCGCCGCGCATGAACTTCTTGCCGGGCGCGCTGGCCGGAGAAGAGGGCAGCGCCGCCCATGTGCGCCTTGCCAGCGGCGCACTGGTGCGGGTGGCGGCCGATGCCACGCGGGCCGCCCCCGGCGCTGCCGTGACCCTCGGGCTGCGCCCCGAACACTTGCGCATCGAAGCCCAGGACGCGCAAGAAGGGGGCTTTGCTGCCACCGTGACCCTGGTCGAATACCTGGGCGACAGTAGCATCGTGTACCTGCAGGCCGAGGGCGTGCCCGACATGGTGGCGGTCAAATCTGGCGCGGCCCAGGGCGCGCTGGCGGCCGGGGCCCGTGTCACGCTGGCCTTCGACCCGGCCCACGGCCACCTGTTCGACGCCGAAGGCCTGGCCTTGCCGCGCGCCCTGCCTGGGTGAGCTTGCGTTCGGTGTTGTTGGCACACGACGAAATCAGACCTTAAGCAGCAGAAATTTTGATGGCTTAGGTTAACAGAAGCGGGCCCCTGCGCACCGGCAAGCAAGCCGCTTTCGTTCTCATTTCGCTCTCATGGGGCGCGCAGCTACCGCCTTTTTCAGCCCACGCCGGACGCTTGATTTTTGTCCTTGAGTGCGCCACCCGGGTGCGATGTTTGCTAATTTTCTCATGCAGGTCGTACCCGATGACGAATAATGAATCCGCTTTCGGCAGGCGCGTCCGCGATCCGGCAGGCGCAGGTGCCGTCAAGAATCCCAGGAGACCTCGATGACCACGTTGACAGTCCGGCCAGTGTGCGCTGCCGCCATGCTGCTGTGCAGCCACATCGGCTTCGCTGCCGCCCAAAATACCACACCTGCCGGCCAGGGCGCCGCGCCGGCGGACGGCATGGCCAGGGTAGAAGTGACCGGCATCCGCAGCAGCATCCGCTCGGCCGAACAGATCAAGCGCGATGCCGAACAGGTGGTCGACTCGATCAATGCCGACGATATCGGTAAATTTCCCGACCGCGCAGCCGGCGACGCCCTGCAGCGCATCGCCGGGGTACAGGTGGGCCGCGACCGCGGCGAGACCAATACCGTGATCATCCGCGGCCTGCCCGACGTCGCCACCACCATCGACGGCAACGAGATCTTTACCGGTACCGGCCGCCGCCTGTCGTACCAGGATTTGCCGGTGCAGTCGATCGCGGGCCTGGACGTGTACAAGTCGGCCACCGCCAACCAGTTCGAGGGCGGTATCGCCGGCGCGGTCAACATCCGCCTGCGCGCGCCCTTCGACTTCAAGGGCTATACCGTGACCGGTTTCCTGGAAAACCGGCGCAGCCAGGTCGAGGGCAGCGATGGCAGCAAGAAGCATAACAACCCGGGCGCTGGCCTGTTGCTGAGCAACCGCTGGCAGACCGGCGTGGGCGAGATGGGCGTGCTGGTGGACATCGCCTACAACAAGGATCGCTGGACCTTCCCGGTCCAGTGGGTCGACCGTCCCGACCGCATCTTTTCGGTCAGTCCGGATGGCAGCGCCACCCGCCTCAACGACGACCAGCCGATCGCGCCGCTGCGTCCCGGCGACCGGCTGGGCGAATTGCCCAACATCGGTGGCATCTACAATGCGGGCGACCGTGAGCGCGGCAGCATCCACGCGGCCTTCCAATGGAAGATCAGCCCGTCCACCGAACTGAGCACCCAGTACCTGGGCACCGGCTACCGCGGCGAGAGTGAGGTCGACTACATCCTGAACATCGCCACCTGGACCCCGCGCCTGACCAATGTGGTGCTGGCGCCGCAGGGCGACTACTGCAATACATCGCAGGGCGTGATCTGCCCGATCCAGGCGGCCAGCGCGGCGGCCGCGCAGTTCGGCGGCCCCTACGACTGGGATCCCTACACCGCCACCAGCACCTGGGGCGTAAAGGAGCGCACCGACACCCATTTCCTGAATGTCGCCCTGAAACACCGTAGCGGCGCGCTCTCGGTGGACAGCAACCTGGCTTTCACGCGCTCGGATTTCATCAACGATACCGTGATCGTCGACCAGCAGATCCCGGGTGCCAGCGCGTCGGTCTATACCTATGGCCGCGACGGCCATGGCGGCTACAACAGCATCACCACGCCGACCTCCAACGCGGCGCTGCGCGACCCGAGCCAGTTCGTCTTGCGCGGCATGGTGCAGAACTGGGGCGAATCGCGCGGCGAGCAGGTGCAGTTCCGCTCGGACGCCGTGTACCGCATCGGCGGCGACGGCGTCATTAGTGCGCTCACCGGCGGACTGCGGCTGTCCAGGCGCGACGTCGGCTTCCATAGCGGCGAGCGCGCCAACGATTTGCGCGGCGCCGTGCGGCCGACCCCGATCGGCGCCTTTGGCCCTTCGTTCCAGACCCTGGTGCCGGGCCTGGACCGGCTGGGCGGCCCGTGGTACACCCCGTCGCGAGAATTCCTGATCCACCAGGCCGATGCCGTACGTGCGTTCTATGGCCAGCCACTGGGCCGGGTGCCGGACGACCCGATGCGCCTGTTCGAGCAAGACGAACGCACCGCCACGCTGCACCTGGGCGCGCGCTGGAGGGCCGCGCTAGGCTCGGTGGGCATGACTGGCAACGTCGGCGCTCGCCTGGTGAAAGTCGACCGCCAGCTGCAGGGCAACCAGCGGCTCGGCGACGTCGTCACGCCCATCAATGTCGACAGCGACGAGACCAATTTTTTACCGAACGTGTCGGCAGTCGTGAACTGGACCGATCGGCTGCAGTCGCACCTCAGCCTGGGCAAGACCATCACCCGTCCGGAATTTGCACAACTGAACCCGGCCCTGTCCCTGATTCCGCCAACCGTCAACGCGCCCGGCACCGGTTCGTCGGGTAACCCGAACCTGGCGCCGACCGAATCGGTCAACACCGACGCCACCTTGGAATACTACTTCCAGAACAACGGCTTCGTGCAGGTCGCGCTGTTTCACCGCGATATCGACGGCTACCTGCAAAATGTCGAGCAGAACGAAACCATCAACGGCGTGAGCTACCGGGTCAACCGCCCGCAGAACTCGGGCAAGGGCAAGCTCAAGGGCGCCGAATTCGGTATCCAGAAGTTCTTCGACTTTCTGCCGGGCGCCTGGAGCGGGCTGGGCGCGCAGTTCAACTACACCTGGATCGACGGCGAAAACCAGACCCGCACCGCGTTCGGCAGCGGCGCCTTCACCACGACCGAACTGGTCGGCGTAGCGCGCCAGAGCTATAACCTGGCGCTGCTCTACGAGGGCAGCGGCCTGACCGGACGCCTGGCGGCGACCCGGCGCGGCAAGTATGTCGAGCAGATCGCCGAACCGCGCTTTGGCCAGGACCGCTATGTCAGGCAAGCGACCTATGTCGACCTGAGCATCGGCTACGAGCTGAGCAAGCACTTGTCGCTGCATCTCGATGCGATCAACCTGACCCGGGAGCGCTACGAGAGCTACCTGGGCGACCCGATCCGCCCACGCGATATCCGCTACAACCCGACCACCTACGGCGTGAGCCTGCGCTACCGGATGTAGGGGCCGGCCACGAAAGGCATCATGCACAAGACCTACAGCAATCCGGTCTACCCGGAGATCATGGCCGACCCCTTCGTGCTCAGGCACGAAGGGCGGTATTTTGCCTACGGCACCGCGCCCGACGGTCCGGGCGGCGGGCGCTTTCCGATCCTGGTCTCGACCGACCTGGTCGACTGGCACCTGGCCGGCTACGCGCTCTCGGCCGCCGGCGACGCGCATTTCTGGGCCCCCGAAGTGGCCTTCAGCGAGGGCAGGTTCTGGCTCTATTATTCGGCGGGCGACAGCCAGGGCAAGCACCACCGGCTGCGCGTAGCCGTCTCCAACGATCCGCTCGGCCCATTCGCCGACTGCGGCGTGCTGCTGGTGCCCGGCCAGCCATTCTCGATCGACGCCCACCCGTTTCGCGACCACGACGGCCAGTGGTACCTGTACTACTGCGTTGATTTCCTCGAGTTCGAGGACGATCACCGCATCGGCACCGGCATCGTGGTCGACCGCATGCTGGCCATGAACCGGCTCGAAGGCAAGCCACGCACGGTGGTGCGCCCGCACGCCGACTGGCAGCTGTTCAAGAAAGGACGGGCGATGTATGACGCCGTCTACGATTGGCACACGGTAGAAGGCGCGGCGCTGCTGGTCCATGGCGGCAAGTACTACTGCTTCTACAGCGGCGGCGCCTGGGAACAGGAAAACTACGGCGTGAGCTGGGTGGTCGCCGACCATCCGCTCGGGCCGTTCTCGCGGCCGCCGGGCAGCGAATCGGCCTTGCTCATGAGCTCGCGGCCACCGCAGATCATCGGACCGGGCCACAATAGCTTTACTACCTCACCCGACGGCAGCCAGGAGTGGATCGTTTACCATGCCTGGGACAGCGCCATGAGCGGGCGCCGCATGTGCATCGACCAGCTGGAGTGGAAAAACGGCCAGCCGGCGACCGCCGGGCCGACCTGTAGCCGGCAGCCGGCGCCGGCGGGGCGGGTAGCATAGGTCGCCAGCCCGCTGACCATCGCTCAGCCGGCGTGACCTGCCTTGAGGATGCCGCGCAGTTCAGTCCACGGCATCGGCCGCGCCAGGTAATAGCCCTGGGCCTGGTCGCAGCTGGCCGCGCGCAGCAGTTCTAGCACTTCGATTGTTTCCACGCCTTCTGCCACCACCGCCATGTTCAGGGCATGCGCCAGGTCGACAAAGGCCTTGATGAAGTCGAAGGTCGAGACGTCCTGGTCGTGCTGCAGCACGAACGAGCGGTCGAGCTTGAGTACGTCGATCGGGAAGCGGCGCAAGTAGGCCAGGCTGGAAAAGCCGGTGCCGAAGTCGTCCACCGCCAGGCTGATGCCGAGGCGCTTGAGTTCGCGCAGCATCGACGCGGTGTGCTCGATGTCTTCGATCAGCGCGCTCTCGGTCAGCTCCAGTTCCAGGCAGTCGGGCGCGAGGCCGGCGTCGGCCAGCGCCGCGCGTACTTCGTCGACGAATGCCGGCTGCGCCAACTGGCGCGCCGAGACATTGACCGAGACCACGACCGGGCGCTCGAGCTCGTCGATCAGGCGGCGGGTCTGGGTGCAGGCCTGGCGCAGTACCCAGCGGCCGATCTCGACGATCAGGCCGGTTTCCTCGGCAATCGCGATGAACTGCTGCGGTGGTACGCTGCCGCGTTCGGGGTGGTTCCAGCGGATCAGGGCTTCCATGCCGACCAAGTCCATGCCGGCCAGCGCGATGCGCGGCTGGTAGTGCAGTTCGAATTGACCGCGCGCCAGCGCCGGGCGCAGCGACATCTCGAGTGCCATCCGCACCTGGGTGGCGACGGTCATTTCTGGCTCGAAGAAGCGGTAGCGGTTGCGGCCCGAATTCTTGGCCCGGTACATCGCAGTATCGGCGCTCTGGAACAGCATTTCACGGGTTTGCGCATCGCGCGGAAACACGCTGATGCCGATCGATGCGCCCACGATGACCTCTTGCCCGCCAACCGTCACCGGCGCGCTCAAGGCATCGAGCAGCTTGGCGGCAATCCGGGCGGCGGCAGGCTGCCCGCTGGCGCACCAGGCCGCCACCACGAATTCGTCGCCGCCGAGCCGTGCGATGATGTCGGTCGGGCGTATTGCATGGCGCAGCCGGTCCGCGACTTCGCATAGCAGCATGTCGCCTGTGTCGTGGCCGAACGAATCGTTGACTTCCTTGAAGCGGTCCAGGTCCAGGAACATCACGGCCACCGAGTCGCCAGGGGCGCAGGTGTCGAGCATGGCCTGCACCCGCTCGCCCAGCAGTGCGCGGTTGGGCAGTCCGGTCAGGGTGTCGTGGGTTGCGAGCTGCTGCAGGCGGCTCTCGGCCTGCTTGCGCCCGGTAATGTCGGTCATCAAGCCGGTCAGCGATACCGGTGTGCCGTTGGCATCGCGCTTGATGCTACCGTTGAACAGCACGTGGATGTGGTCACCGTCGCGGTGGCGCAGCACCGCTTCCATGCCCTGCACCGCAGTCGGCCCGCCGCCCCCGGCCAGGCTCGCCAGCGGAAACGATACGAACAAGTCGCCGATGCGCATCGACAGCAGCATCTCGCGCGGGTAGCCAGAGAGCGCGCACAAGGCTGGATTGGCATCGTGCAGCGCGCCGTCGAGCGTGGCCACCAGGTAGCCGCCCGGCGTCATCTCGATTACCTCGCGCAGGCGCTGCTCGCTCTCGCGCACCTGGCGCTCGGCCTGTTCGCGGTCGCTCAGGTCGCGGATCACGGCCAGCAGAAACTCTTCGCCGTCGTCGTCAAAGCGCGAGATCTGGACTTCGGCCGGAAAGGCGCTGCCATCTTTGCCGCGCATGTCGATGCGCAGCAACTGCGCCTGGCCGGCGCGCAGCCCGGCCAGGCGCACGGCACTGCCGGGGATGTCCAGATTCACCTCGCAAATCGGGCGGCCCACGAAGTCGTCGCGCCGGTAACCAAAGCGCGCGCAGGCGCGGTCGTTCACCGAGACGATCCGCAGCGCGCCATCGACGATCATGACACTGTCACCGGCAAGATTGAACAGTTTGCGAAAGCGCTGTTCGCTCTTGCGCAGGGCCTGCTCGGCTTCGCGCTTGGCGCCGATGCCGTGGAAATAAACGGAAATGCCGTCCGCGTTCGGATAAACCCGCACTTCTATCCACAGCGCCAGCGGCTCCCAGAACACTTCGAAGGTATCCGGTTGGCGTGTTTGCATGGCGCGCTGGTAGCGCGGCAGCGCCTGCGAATACGCCAGGTCCGGTGCCACCTCGAGCAGGGGCAGGCCGATTGCCGTATCGGGATCGGCGCCGACGAAGTCGCCGGCCTTGCGGTTGGCGTAGGTGATGCGCCACTGGCTGTCGATGGCGAACAGGGCGTCGCCGATACTTTCGAGCATGCCGCCCAGTGCTGCTTCGGATTTTTGCAGCGCCTCGCGCGTTTGCAGCTGGCCAGTGATGTCGCGGCCGGTCACAAAAAAACGCCGGTGCGCTGCGGACCAGCGCGCCGACAGTGACATTGCGACCAGTTCTCCATCCTGGCGGCGCAGCCGCAGCGGGACGTCCGTTTGCTCGGGATGCACCCGCCGCAGGCTCGCTTCGAGGCCGTCCGCTTCGGCGTGCTGGTCGGGATGGACAAGGGTTTTGTAGTGGCGCCCGAGTAATTCTTCTGGCCGGTAGCCGAGCAGGGCGAGCGACGCCGGATTGACCCGCTCGATGCGGCCGCTGCGGCCGAGTACGACCATCAGATCGAGCGCATTGTCGATCTGCGCGCAATTGTCTGCGGCGAGTAGCGCAAGTTGGGCAGGCGTGGCGGCGATGGTGTTCACGATAGGGCAGTGGGCGCGGCACAGGCCGCTGCAGGTGGCAGAAAAGCACGCAATGTCACATGCATGCCGCTTAAGTATAACGATTACCGCATGGAAACAGACGGCCATTGGCGAAATTACGACAGGTTCGGGCACGATGGCGTTGTCACCGCTTGACCCGGACGGCCTGGTCCTACAGCCAATGCGGGCGCCCGCCTACTCGCGCCGCACCCTTGCTTGCCTATGATGGAAGCTTGAACCCACCAGACAGGAGAGCACGATGTCGATGCAAAGCGAAGGCAAGGACGCCAAGGGGCGCAACTACGACCAGGCTACCAAGAACGGTGGCGGCAGCGCTGCCAGCATGGGCGCCGGCGGCACCGGAGAGGTTGATCAAACCCGTGCGCAGGGTAACCGGCAGGCCGACAGCCGCACCGACGACTTGCTGGCCGGCGCCAGCGCCGACCAGGAAGCCGACCAGGGTTTTGCGGGCGGCAGCGCCAGCGGCAAGATCGAGACCGGCATGGAAGGCATCGGCAGCAAGACCGGCAACCGCCAGTCGAACCAGCCGGGACAGCAAAACGCGCAGGGCGAGCGCCAGCAGCAGGCGCCTGGCCAGCCCGAAGCCGGCCGCCAGGACCAGGCTGGCGCCGGGCGCCAGGGACCACCTGACTGATCTTACCTGAGCCGCAATCTTCTACCCCCGGGCGGCCTAGGCCGCTCGCGCCGGGCCTGCCATGCAGGCCCGGCTTTTTTATGAACGTTGAACATTGACTCGAGAATGGCAGCTGCGATGTTGCAGTTGTAATCACAAGTTTCTGTGTAGAATGTTGCTATGAAAGCAGAGACGAACACCCCGCGTTCTTACCGCGGATTGTCGCAGGACGAAAGGCGGGCCGCGCGCCGCGCGCGCTTGATCGCCGCGGCGATCGCCGTCTACGGAGAACGCGGCTATCACCAGGCTAGCGTCAAGGCGGTGTGCGAGGCC
Source organism: Massilia sp. H6 (assembly GCF_024802625.1). Classification (NCBI taxonomy): domain Bacteria; kingdom Pseudomonadati; phylum Pseudomonadota; class Betaproteobacteria; order Burkholderiales; family Oxalobacteraceae; genus Massilia; species Massilia sp. H6. Next base: position 2,575,761 of record NZ_CP103371.1, on the reverse strand, counting down.
GCCGGTCTCACCGAACGGTATTTCTATGAATCCTATGTCAACAGCGAGGCGCTGCTGATCGACTCGTTCAATGTTGTCACCCGTTCGGTGGTGGGAGCGATCACCCGCGCGGCGCACGAGGCTGGACGCGCGCGCGTCGTGCGCTCGCGCGCCATGCTGCATGCCTATTTCGCCGCCCTGCAACGCGAGCCGCAGTCGGCGCGGGTTTTTTTGGTCGAGATCCGTGGGGTGAGCCGCGCGGTCGACCTCGCGTTCGATAGCGCGCTGCGCGCCATCGGCCACGAAGTGGCGCGCATTGTCGCCCCGCCTGGCGCGGTGCAGGATGAACTGCTACAAGCCGGCGTGGTCGGTGGCGTGATCCATATTGCACTGCGCTGGATCGAGGACGACTACCATCCCGCGATCGACGAGGTGGTCGATTCGGCCTTGAGGCTATGCATGGTGCTGGCGTCCGGACGGCGCCCTGCAGTGGACCAATGCGCAAAAGTATAAAATTTGGCGCAAAAGATCGGTGGCAAAATAATATTTGAAGAATTTGCCGTTCTGTCAAACAGTATTCGACTTGCGGTCGAATATGCCAAATCAGTGGGTAGGAGGTGTCAGGCGGGGACAAGACCACCCGCTGCCGTCGGGCGGACGGCAGCGGACGGGGTCAGATGTGCAGAGCGTGGCCGAGCGCGCGCATGGCTGCTTCCTGCACCGCCTCGCCCAGGGTCGGGTGGGCGTGGATGGTGCCGGCGATGTCTTCGAGCTGGGCGCCCAGTTCGATCGACTGGGTGAAGCCAGCAGCCAGCTCGGACACTGCGCCGCCCACGGCTTGCCAGCCAACGATGCGGTGGTCGCTCTTGCGCGCCACCACGCGCACGAAGCCATCGGTGCTCTCGATGGTCATGGCGCGGCCATTGGCGCTGAACGGGAAGCTGGCGACCATGACCTCGATGCCGGCCTTGTCGGCGTCGGCCGGCGACATGCCGACCACCACGATCTCGGGATCGGTGAAGCACACCGCCGGAATTGCCGCCGGAGTGAATTCGCGCCGCTTGCCGGCCACGATTTCGGCCACCATCTCGCCCTGCGCCATGGCGCGGTGCGCCAGCATCGGCTCGCCGGCCAGGTCGCCGATCGCCCACACGTTGCGCATCGAGGTGCGGCATCCGCTATCGACCTTGATGGCGCGCCCGTCCATGTCGAGCATCAGGTTTTCCAGGCCCCAGCCGGTGGTACGCGGCTTGCGGCCGACCGCCACCAGCACGCGATCGGCTTCCAGCGTGGATTCCACGCCGGAAGCGTCCCGAATGCGCACCCGGCATGGCGCGCCTTGCTGGCCATCGCTCGGGTCCAGGCCCAGCACCGAGGTGGCCAGGCGCACATCGACTTCGAGGCGCGCCAGCGCCGACGCCACCGGCTTGACCAGGTCTGCATCATAGGCCGGCAAGATGCGCTCGGCCGCTTCGACCACCGTCACCTGCGAGCCGAGCTTGCGGTAGGCGGTGCCCAGTTCCAGGCCGATATAGCCGGCGCCGACCACCACCAGGCGCTGCGGCACGCCTTCGGGCGAGAGTGCTTCGGTGGACGAGATGACCGGGCCGCCGAAAGGCATGAAGGGCAGCTCGACCGGGACCGAGCCGCTGGCCAGCAGCATGTGCTCGCAGCGGATGCGCACTGTCGGCGCGCTGCTGCCTTCGGGCGTGACTTCGACGGTCTTGCCATCGAGGATGGTGGCCCAGCCATTGACCAGCTTGACGCCGTTTTTCTTGAGCAGGGCGCCGACGCCGCCGGTCAGCTTCTTGACGATGCCATCTTTCCAGGCCACGGTGCGATCGAGGTCGATGCGCGGGTCCGCGCTGGCAGCACCGAGGGTAATCCCGAGCGGCGAAGTTTCAGCCGCATAGCTGCGCACCTTGCAAAATTCGTCGGCCGCGTGGATCAGCGCCTTGGACGGGATGCAACCGATGTTCAGGCAGGTGCCGCCCGGCTGGGCGCCCTCTACCAGGATGGTTGGCACGCCGAGCTGGCCGGCCTTGATGCCGGCCACGTAGCCGCCGGGGCCGCCGCCGATGATCAGAAGGGTAGTATTGAGAGTTTCCATGCCTAGTCTATTCCACGAAAATGGTGGCCGGCGTTTCGAGATAGCCGCGAATGGCTTGCACGAACTTGGCCGCCACCTGGCCGTCGATCACGCGGTGGTCGAACGACGACGACAAATTCATCATCTTGCGCGCGACCATGGCGCCGTCGCGGATCACCGGACGCTCGACGATCCGGTTGGTGCCGATGATCGCCACTTCGGGGCGGTTGATGACCGGGGTGGTCACGATGCCGCCCAAGGGCCCCAGGCTGGTGATCGTGATGGTCGAGCCGGTGAGCTCGTCGCGCGTGGCGCGGCCTGTGCGCGCGGCCTCGGCCAGGCGTGCCACCTCGGCGGAGCTGGCCCACGGGTCGCGCGCTTCGGCATGGCGCACCACCGGCACCATCAGCCCGGCCTCGGTCTGGGTGGCGATGCCCAGGTGGACCGGGTCGTAGCGCGTGAGCAGGTTGGCGGCGTCGTCGTAGCGCGCGTTCATCATCGGGTAGGCGCGGATCGCCAGTACCACCGCGCGCATCACCAGCGGCAGCAGGGTCAGCTTGCCGCGCTCGGCGCCGTAGCGGGCGTTGAGCTGGGCGCGCAGCAGTTCGAGTTCGGTGACGTCGATTTCTTCGACATAGGTGAAGTGCGGGATCTGGCGCTTGGCTTCCTGCATCTTCTCGGCGATCTTGCGGCGCAGGCCGATGATCGGCGTTGCATGCTCGCCTTCGAGCTGCGCGTAGCGGTTGTCGCTGCTCGCGCCCTTGCCGCCCTGGCGGCGGCTCGCCACGTGCTCGTCGAGGTCGGAATGCAGGATGCGTCCGGCCGGACCGCTGCCGTGCACGAACTGCAGTTCGATACCAAGGTCCCAGGCGCGCTGGCGCACCGCCGGCGCCGCGTGCGGCTTGTCGCCTTCGGCGCGCATGGCCGGCGCGTGCTGGTGCGCCTTTTGCGGCGAACTGCGCGGCGCGGCCGCTGCCTGGACCGGAGCGGCGGCTTGCGCCGCCACTGCTTCAAGTTGCGGCGCGCTATGCGACTCGCCGACTTCTTCGGCCGGCGCCTTGGCCGCTGCCGATTTCACCGGCTCCTGGATGGCCTTGTCGCCAGCGTAGTTGCCGGCGCCAGCGACCTCGAGGCGGATCAGCTCGGCGCCGACCGCCATCGCCTGGCCGATCGCGCCGCCCAGGCTGGTAACGGTGCCTGCCACCGGCGACGGGATTTCGACCGTCGCCTTGTCGGTCATGACGTCGGCCAGTACCTGGTCTTCCTTGACGGTGTCGCCGGGCTGGACGTGCCAGGCCACGACTTCGACTTCGGCGATGCCTTCGCCGAGGTCCGGCATTTTGATAACGTGAATGCCCATTTACTTTGCCTCCATCGCGCGTGTCAAGGCCGCCGCAACGCGGTCCGGGCCCGGGAAGTAAGCCCATTCCTGCGCATGCGGGTAAGGGGTGTCCCAGCCGGCGACGCGTTCGATCGGCGCCTCCAGGTGGTAGAAGCAGTGTTCTTGCACCAGTGCCGAGAGCTCGGCGCCAAAGCCACTGGTCTTGGTTGCCTCGTGCACGATCACGCAGCGGCCCGTTTTCTGCACCGACTTGACGATGGTGTCCAGGTCCAGTGGCCAGATGCTGCGCAGGTCGATCACTTCGGCGTCGATGCCGGATTCACGCGCCGCCGCTTCCGAGACCCAGACCATGGTGCCGTAGGCCAGCACGGTGACGTCGTTACCGGGGCGCACGATGTTGGCCTTGTCCAGGTCCACCGTGTAGTGACCCGTCGGCACACTGCCCAGCGGGTGGCCCGACCATGGCACGACCGGGCGGTCGTGGTGGCCGTCGAAGGGGCCGTTGTACAGCCGCTTGGGCTCCAGGAAGATCACAGGGTCGTCGTTCTCGATCGACGCGATCAACAGGCCCTTGGCGTCGTAGGGGTTGGACGGCATCACCGTGCGCAGCCCGCAGACGTGGGTGAAAAAGGCTTCCGGGCTCTGGCTGTGGGTCTGGCCGCCCCAGATGCCGCCGCCGCAAGGCATGCGGATCACCATCGAGGCGGTGAATTCGCCGGCCGAGCGGTAGCGCAGGCGCGCCGCTTCCGACACGATCTGGTCGGTCGCCGGATAAAAATAATCGGCGAACTGGATCTCGACCACCGGGCGCAGGCCATAGGCCGCCATGCCCACCGCGGTGCCGACGATGCCGCCTTCGGAAATGGGCGCATCGAATACGCGCGAGCTGCCGTATTTTGCCTGCAGCCCGTCGGTGACGCGGAACACGCCGCCGAAATAGCCGACGTCCTGGCCGTATACCACCACGTTGTTGTCGCGTTCCATCATGACATCCATGGCCGAGCGCAGCGCCTGGATCATGGTCATCGGCATGGTGCTCACGTCTTGTGTCTGTTCGTCGCGTGCCATCCTCATACCCCCAGTTCCTGTCGCTGCCGGCGCAAGTGCTCCGGCATGTCCTTGTACACGTCCTCGAACATCGTCGCGGCACTCGGCGCGCGTTCGTCGCCCAGGATGCCGTAGCTCTCGGCTTCTTTCTGGGCCGCGAGGATTTCCGCTTCCAGCTCGGCCTGCACGGCGTCGTTTTCCTCGTCCGACCACCAGCCCAGGTTGGTCAGGTGCTGGCGCAGGCGCGCGATCGGGTCGCCCAGCGGGAAACGCGCGACGTCGTCGGCCGGCCGGTAGCGGCCCGGATCGTCCGATGTCGAGTGCGGGCCGGCGCGGTAGGTGACCCATTCGATCAGGGCCGGTCCAAGGTTGCTGCGGGCACGTTCGGCGGCCCAGCGCGAGGCGCTGAGCACCGCCAGGAAGTCGTTGCCGTCCACGCGCAGCGACGCGATGCCGCTGCCAATGCCGCGGGTGGCAAAAGTCACGCTCTCGCCGCCGGCAATCGCCTGGAAGGTCGAGATCGCCCACTGGTTGTTCACCACGTTCAGGATCACTGGCGCGCGGTAGACGTGGGCAAAGGTCAGGGCCGTGGAGAAATCGGATTCGGCGGTAGCGCCGTCACCGATCCAGGCCGCGGCGATTTTCGTGTCGCCCTTGATGCTCGATGCCATCGCCCAGCCCACGGCTTGCGGGTATTGGGTGGCGAGATTGCCGGAAATGGTAAAGAAGCCGGCGCGGCGCACCGAGTACATGACCGGCAGCTGGCGGCCCTTGAGCGGATCGCGCTCGTTGGACAGCAACTGGCAGATCATTTCGACCAGTGGTACTTCCTTGGCGAACAACAGGCTTTGCTGGCGGTAGGTCGGGAAATGCATGTCGCCGTCCTGCAGCGCCAGCGCCTGCGCGGTGCCGATGGCTTCCTCGCCGAGCGAGGTCATATAGAAAGACATTTTCTTCTGGCGCTGGGCGATCACCATGCGCGCATCGAAAATGCGGGTTTTCATCATGGTGCGCAGGCCGAAGCGGAACAGCTCGCGGTCGGGCTCGGGCGCCCACGGACCGACGGCATTGCCGGACTCGTCGAGCACGCGGATCAGGGAACCGGCGATCTCGCCGGTGTCGATCGGTGCGACATCGACCGCCGGGCGCGGGACTGCGCCGGCGGGACTCAATTGAAGATACGAAAAATCGGTCTTGCAGCCCGGGCGGCCGGTAGGCTCCGGTACATGCAGTGACAGAGGCTTACTCTGACTCATAAACGCTACCCCTTTGTAAGGTGACTTGCGGCAAGCATGATACGGCCATTGGCGCTGCGCGCAAGCTTACGCGCCAACTTTTTTCATATTGCTATGCAGCATAAGCGGGCCTGGCCTGCCGCCCAAGGCGTCAAGCAGAAGCGATGCGCCCGGCCAGCGCATTGCGCGCGCGCAGGCGGTAGCCGATTGAGAGCAGCAGCAACCAGGCCGGGATCAGGTAGACCGAGACCCGCAGGCCGGGCGTCAGGTACATCACCACCACCACGCCGGCCAGGAAAGCCAGGCACAGGTAGTTGGTTAGTGGAAACAGCGGGCTGCGGAATGCGGTGTCTTGGCCGGCCGCGTCTTTCTGGCGCCGGAAGCGCAGGTGGCTCCAGCAGATCATGCCCCAGTTGATGACGAGCGCGGCAACGGCCAGGCCCATCAGCATGCCGAACGCTTCGCGCGGCAGGAAATAATTGATGCAGATGCACAGGCCAGTAGCCGTCGCCGACACCGCCAGCGCGGCCAGCGGTACGCCGCGGCGGTCCACTTTCATCAGCGCGCGCGGTGCATTGCCCTGTTCGGCCAGGCCGAACAGCATGCGGCTGTTGGCATACACGCAGCCGTTATAGACCGACAGCGCGGCAGTCAGCACCACCAGGTTCAGGATGTTGGCCACCATGTGGCTGTCGAGCGCGGTGAAAATCAGGACGAAGGGGCTGGTGCCCTGGGCGACCTTGGTCCATGGATACAACATCAGCAGCACGGCCAGCGCGCCGACATAGAAAATGGCGATGCGCCAGATCGCCTGGTTGACGGCGCGCGGAATGGTATACCCCGGGTTGTCGGCCTCGGCGGCGGTGATGCCGATCATTTCCAGGCCGCCGAACGAGAACATGATGACTGCCATCGACAGCGCCAGTCCGGCCCAGCCGCTCGGGAAGAAGCCGCCATGGCGCCACAGGTTGGCCACGCCGGCCTGGGGACCGGCGGTGTCGCTGATCAACAGGTAACTGCCGAACAGGATCATGCCCACCACTGCCGCGACCTTGATGATCGAGAACCAGAATTCCAGTTCGCCGAAGGCCTTCACTTTCATCAGGCTGAGCAGGTTGACGAGCACGAAGAAGCCGAGCGCCGACACCCAGGTCGGGATGTCCGGGAACCAGTACTGTATATAGATGCCGAGCGCGGACAGCTCGGCCATGCTGACCAGGATATACATCACCCAATAGTTCCAGCCCGACATGAAGCCGGCCATCGGACTGCCGTATTTGGCGGCGAAATAGCCGAACGAGCCGGCGACCGGCTCGTCGACGATCATCTCGCCCATCTGGCGCATGATCAGAAAAGCGATCAGGCCGGCGAAGGCATAGCCAAGCAGGGCCGAAGGGCCTGCCATCTGGATGGTCTGGGCAACGCCAAGGAAAAGCCCGGTGCCGATGGCGCCGCCAAGGGCGATCAGCTGGATGTGGCGGTTCTTGAGTCCGCGCTTGAGTTCGTTACCCGGTGGGTGCTGCGGCGCGTTCATCGCTGGCCTCGTAGTGTCTTTGGCAAACAGTTGCCTCAAAGCCAGCGATTTTACTGCAATGAAGACGGCCTGGGCGAATTGCTTCGCCCAGGCCGCTGGGGTGTGCCTGGAAGCTGCCTTGGCAGCTGCCTTAGAAGCTACGGTACTTGCGCGCTGTGCCCGGGTGCTTCACCGATTTGCCGCTGAACTTCTTCCACAAATAGCCTGCAATGGCCATCATGATCATCTTGCGCATAAGGTATCTCCATGAAGAGGTTGCCGCGCCAGTTCGCAGCGATGAACGCAGCTTACCGGCTAAGCCGGAACACCGGCGCATGGCTTGCACTCAGCCCGGCATCAGGAAAAACGCGATCGCCCCCATCGCGGCCGCGCCCACCATGGCCAGCACGAAGCCCGACATGCGCGCCAGCGCGCGCAGGCGCAGGCCTTTGTCGCGGCTGCAATACAAATACACCGGAATGCCGACCGGCCCGATGCCGACCACCACGGTATTCATCAGGCGCGAGCGCGGGAAATGCCGCGCCTCGCTGTCCTGGCGGTACCAGTAATACGGCAGAAAGCTCAGCAGGAAGGCGCTCAGCAGGATCCACCAGGCCGGCATCGTCATATGCGCGGCAGCGTACAGCGCTTCGGCCATGCCGGTAGCGAGCATGAGCGCCAGCAGGGCCCACAGGGTATTCTTGGGTGTCATCCGATGCCTGCCGCTGCCTGTCGATTGCACAAGGTGGCGAGCATAGCACCGGCAGCTGGCCAGCAAATTCAACAAAAATCACAATTGACAAGAAAGCGTGCCAGTTTGGACGCTTTATGCGGCAGGAGTAGCGGCCTGCGTGCCCAGCCGCGCCAGCAGCTCGTCGAGCGGTCCCGGGCGCGAGAACAAATAGCCCTGCATGCACGGGCTGCCGTTCTCGGCCAGGTAGCGGGCCTGCTGCTCGGTTTCGATGCCCTCGGCCACCACCCGCAGGCCGAGGTGCTCGGCCATCGCCAGGATCGACTGCACGATCGCGGTGCCGTTGACGTCGTTCGGGGTGTCGCGGATAAAGCTCTTGTCGATCTTCAGTTCGTACAGCGGCATCTTCTTGAGATAGGCCAGGTTCGAGTAACCGGTGCCGAAGTCGTCGATCGAGAAGCGGATGCCCATCGCCGCCAGCTCGTGCATGCGGGCGATGGTCTGGTCCAGGTCCGTCACTAGCAGGCCTTCGGTGACCTCGAAAATCAGCTCGCTGGCCGGGGCCCCGGTCTGCTGCAGGATGGCGCGCACGTCGTCGACAAAATCATGCTGGCGAAACTGGGCCGGGCTGACATTAATCGACAGCGGGATCGGATGGCCGGCGGCGTCCAGGCGCAGCCACGCGGCGCAGGCCTGGCGCAATACCCAGTGACCCAGCTGGACGATCAGGCCGCTGGTTTCGGCGATCGGGATAAAGACATCTGGCGGCACCAGCACGCCGTCGGCACGGCGCCAGCGCATCAGGAGTTCGGCGCCGACCGGCCGCTGGCAGCTGTCGACCTGCAACTGCAGGTGCATCGCCAGCTCGCCATTCTCGAGGGCATTGGCCAGGTCGCGTTCGATGGTCAGCTTGCGCTCGGCTTCGGCCAGCATGTTGGACTCGAACAGCGTGACGCCATTGCGCCCGTCTGCCTTGGCCTGGTACATCGCGGTATCGGCTTCGCGCAGCAGGTCGTGGGCGGTCTGGCCTGCCACCAGGGGCAAGGCCACCCCGATGCTGCCGGTGGAGCGGTAGACATGCTCGCCAATGGTGACCGCTTCGCCCAGCGCCGCGAGCACCTTGGCGGCAACCGACAGCGCCGTTGCGGTGGCCGCTTCCGGGTCGGTCCCCAGGTCGCCCAGCAGTACCACGAATTCGTCGCCGCCCAGGCGCGCCACGGTGTCACGCTTGCGCACCACCGAACCGAGCCGTTCGGCGGCATGGCGCAGCAGAGCGTCGCCGGTGGCATGGCCGCGGGCATCGTTGACGTACTTGAAATTGTCGAGGTCGATGAACAGGACCGCGCCCAGCATGCCGCTGGCGTTGCGGCTTGCCACCAGCGTGTCCAGGCGTTCGGTCAGCAGGCGGCGGTTGGGCAAGCCGGTGAGCACGTCGTAGAAAGCCAGGTGGTGAATCTTGTTGTCCGAGTTGCGGCGCTCGGTGACGTCGCGGCCTACCACCACCCAGTGCGTATTGCGTCCGCCTTCGCTGGCGAAGGGCACCATTTCCATCTCCACCCAATAGGCTTCGCCAGACTTGGTATAACTCATCAGTTCCGAGGTGACCGGTTCGTTGCGCGCGACCGCCCCCAGGATGCGCTGGAGTTCGGCCGGGTCGGTGTCGGGACCGTAGAGCATGCGCATGCTCTGGCCGACGATCTGGTCGCGAGTAAAACCGGTGCGGCGCTCGAAAGCTTCGTTGGCGAAGATGATCGGCTGCTCAGCGCCGGGTTCGTCAACTGCCTGGGCGATCAGTACCATGTCGTTCAGGCGCGCCACCGCGGCCGAGGTCAGCCGCAGTTCGGCATTGAGCTCGTGCAGCTTTTCCTGCTTGGACTCGAGCGACTCGGCGAAACCGCGGACCTCGTCCAGCGAGCGCGACAAACCCTTGAGCAGGGCGCCGCAGGTGATCGTGATGACCGAGCCGATGCACAGGTAATTGAGGGTGACGATCAGCGAAGGCAGCACGCTATTGGCGTCCATGCCCGTGACAACCAGTTGGGCATGGCCCGACAGGCCCAGGCCGAGGATGATGGCGGCGCTCAGGACCAGGGCCAGCAGCGCCTGGCGCGTGCCCAGCAGGATGGCCGCCATCACCGGTGGGCCCATCAAGAATATCTGGCTGACTGCGCCGACCGTGACCATCAGGCCCACGCCCACGCCGAACATCACGGCCAGAAAATTGAGTACTCTGAAAGTATAGGGCAGGCGGTCGTACCACCAGATGGCGAAGATCCAGACCAGGGCCAGCGCGTCCATGACCGCGACCGGCCACAGGCCTTCGGCCAGCGCCAGCGTCGCACTGGGCACCGCGGCGACCGCGCCGAGTACCACCACGGTTGACATCAGCGACGCGAAGATACGGATGCGCCACTGCGCAATGTTGTAGAACGGTTTCATCCGGTGGCCCAGGTAGGCATGGCTTGATCAGAATTACTGAGGCGCACCAAAAATTGGCTTATCGCAATATTTTACCGTGACTATAAGTTGCTGTCATGCGCGTTGGGTAAGTGTTGTTTCTTGGTATCGCGGCCTTGCTCGCCGCTTCAGCGCATCGCCTGTGCCAGTTTTTCGCGCAGGCTGGCCTCGGACAGCTCGCCCGGGTGGCGCAAGCGCAGCACGCCGCGCGCGTCGTAGAACAAGGTGGTCGGATAGCCGGGCGATCGGGTGCGCGCGGCCATCTGTGCTGACGGATCGAGCACCACGTTGGCCATCGTTAAGCCTTGCGCGGCCATGAACTGCGAAACCACTGCCGCCGACTCGCCCTGGTTGACGAACACGAAAGTGATTCCGGGATTGGCTTGCTGGGCCGCGCGCAGGGCCGGCATTTCGCGGCGACAGGGCGGACACCAGCTGGCCCACAGGTTGACGACCAGCGGCTGGCCCTGGTAGCTGCGCAGGTCGACCGGGCTGCCGTCGAGGCGGCGCACGGTCACGTCGGGCAAGGGGGCCTGGGGCGGCGCCAGGGACCTGGCCAGCAGCGTGCCTCCCAGCCAGAGCGCGCCGCCGGCCAGGATCGCGGCCACCAGCGGGCGCTTCAGATGCGCATGGCGGCTGATCTGGCTGGCGCCGATGGCGCAGGCAACGATCACGCCGACCATGCGGTCGAAGCCGCCGTCGCGGATGTCGAGCGCGGCCATTGGATCGGCCAGAAAGATGTCGTGGTGACGCAGCACGAACACCACGCGCGCGGCCACGAAGCCGGCCAGGATCATCGTCCACAGCAGCGCTCCGGCATCGGTGCCACGGCGCCGGCGATACCATTCGGCAACGCCGTTGGCAGCCAGGATCGCCGCCAGCACCAGGGAAGTGGTAACTGGAAGGACCAGGGGTCCGAGTGCAATGACGTCCACCGCGCGCTCCTGCTGTTGAGTTGGCGGCAGCATACCGCAGAACGCTTGCCGCACACACCGCGCAGCGGCGGTTTAGTCCGGCTGCATGCCCGGCGCTTGCTCCTGCTCAGGCGCAGCTTGCTGGCGCGTGACCAGGATGCGGTCGATCCGGTTGCCGTCCATGTCCATGATTTCGAAGCGAAAGCTGCCCCAGTCGACCGTGTCGGCCGCCTTCGGGATGTAACCGAGCTGGTAGAGCACGAAGCCGGCCAGTGTGTGGTAGGCGCCGCTGTCTTCGCCGGGAAAGCCGACACCTGTTTCGAACAGGTCGCGGAAGCGGTCCAGGGCCAGGCCGCCATCGAGCAGCCAGCTGCCATCCTGGCGCTGCACCGCGTCGGGGTCGTGCTCCTCGCCGCACACGGCAACGTCGCCGACCAGCGCGCTCATGATGTCGCTGAGGGTGACCATGCCCTGGATGTCGCCGTACTCGTCGACGATCAGCGCCAGCTCGGCGCGGTTCTTCTTGAACATCTCGAGCAGCACCATCGCGCCGACGGTCTCCGGCACGTACAGCAGTTCATGCACCGCGGCGTCGATGTCGATGGCATCGATCGAGCCGGCCCGCACCGCTTGCGCCAGCAGGTCGCGCGCCATCACGTAGCCGAGAATGTGCGAACGGTCGCTGCGGCAGACCGGAAAACGGCTGTAGGGATGCGACACGATAATGTCCAGGTTAATGCTGCGCTCTTGCGCGAGGTCGAGGATGACCAGGTCGACGCGCGGGGTCATCAGCGACTTGAGGTGCTGGTCGTCGAGACGCAGGGCGCGCGACACGATGTCGTACTCGGTTTTTTCGAACACGCCGGTGTTGGCGCCTTCTTTGATGATGCCGGCGATGTCTTCTTCGGTCGGCGCTTCTTCCTTGGACTGGTGAATGCCGAGCAGGCGCACGATGGCGTTGGTGCTCAGCGACAGGAAGCGCACGAAGGGCGACATCATGCTCGAAAGCATGCGCAGCGGTTGCGAAATCAGGGTGGCCACCACTTCCGGATAGGCCATTGCGATGCGCTTGGGCACCAGCTCGCCGAAGATGATCGACGCCACCGTAATGGCCAGCACCACCACGCCGAGCGCGAATTCACGGGCATAGGGGCCGACGCCGGGCAGGCCGTCGAGGTGGGGCGCCAGATGGCTGACCAGCGAGGCCTCGCCGAACGCGCCGTTGAAAATGCCGATCAGGGTGATGCCGACCTGCACCGTCGACAGGAAGTGGCTGGGATCGTCGGCCAGCAAGAGCGCGGCGCGGGCCCCGCGGCTGCCGTCTTCGGCGCGCCGCTCCAGGCGCATGCGCTTGGCCGACACCAGCGCCAACTCGCTCATTGCGAACACCCCGTTCAAGACTATCAGCACGGAGATGATCAATATGTCGGTCAACACTGGCGCAGCGGCCTTTCGCGGGCTTACCGGGCCGTGACCGGGCGCGCCGCCGTGGCGCATGGCGCATGATAGCCTGCCGCAGGCTTTCCGGGCCGCACGCTCATGATGAGCCCGGCGTCAGGGAGTTGGCCGGAAGTGCTTGCCGATGCCGGCCCAGCAGCGCTGATAGTCGCCCTGGCGCTGCGGCGACGCCAGCGCCGACGGGGTCGGCACGAGCACGTTGCGGGTCTCGAACATGAAAGCCATGGTATCGCGCACCTTGTGCGGCTGGGCGGTATCGGCGGCACTGGCCTTGTCGAAGGTAGCTGCGTCCGGACCATGCCCGCTCATGCAATTGTGCAGGCTGGACCCGCCCGGGTTGAAACCGTCGGCCTTGGCGTCGTAGGCGCCATGGATCAGGCCCATGAATTCGCTGGACACGTTGCGGTGGAACCAGGGCGGACGGAAGGTGTCTTCGCCGGCCAGCCAGCGCGGCGGAAAGATCACGAAGTCGAGCGTGGACACCCCCGGCGTGTCGCTCGGCGCGTGCAGCACCAGGAAGATCGACGGGTCCGGGTGGTCGTAGCTGACCGAGCCGATGGTATTGAAATGGCGCAGGTCGTACTTGTAGGGCGCGTAGTTGCCGTGCCAGGCGACGACGTCGAGCGGCGAATGCTTGATCTCGGCGCGCCACAGGCCGCCGCAGAACTTGGCGACCAGCTCGAAATCGCCTTCCAGGTCTTCGTAGCGCGCCACCGGCGTGAGAAAGTCGCGCGGGTTGGCCAGGCCGTTCGCGCCGATCGGGCCCAGGTCGGGCAACTGCAATAGCGCGCCGAAATTCTCGCAGATATAGCCGCGCGCCTGGCCGTCGGGCAGCGCGACCCGAAAGCGCAGGCCGCGCGGGATCACCGCGATTTCGTGGGGCTCGACGTCGAGCAGCCCCAGTTCGGTATGGATCGCCAGCCGCCCCTGCTGCGGCACCACTAGCAGCTCGCCGTCGGCGCTGTAGAAATAGCGGCCCTGCATCGACCGGTTGGCGGCGTACAGGTGGATCGCGCAGCCGGTCATGGCCTGGGCCGAGCCGTTGCCGGCCATGGTCACCCAGCCGTCGATGAAATCGGTCGGCGCCTCGGGCATCGGCAGTGGACTCCAGCGCAGCTGGTCGGGTGGGGCCGGGGTATCGAAGCGGCTGGCGATGCGGCCAGCGTCGATCGCGGCAAAGGCGCCATGGACCGCCGCCGGCCGGATCCGGTACAGCCACGAGCGCCGGTTGTGGCTGCGCGGCGCGGTAAAGGCGGTGCCGGAGAGCTGTTCGGCATACAGGCCGTAGGCAACGCGCTGCGGCGAGTTGCGGTGCTGCGGCAGGGCGCCGGGCAGGGCTTCGGTGGCGAATTCGTTGCCGAATCCGCTCAGGTAGGCCGACTGGTAGCCGGTAGGCTGGCTCATGCAGAAATCTCCTGGGCTGGGTCGTGTGAGGGTGCGCCAGCTACTGTAGAAGAATTCAGGATGCTTTACGAGATGAATAACGAAATGTAGACTATTCACGAGCTAAATACTGCTGTTCCTGCGCGATCCCCGCGCCCACAATGCGCAACTGACCGGCGAGCCATGATCGAACCCCATACCATCGACCTGAACCTGCTCTCGGTTTTCCAGGAAGTCTACCGCGAGCGCCAGATATCCGCGGCCGCCAGGCGGCTTGGCCTGAGCCAGTCAGCAGTGAGCAATGCACTGGCGCGCCTGCGCCGCGCGTTCGGAGATGAATTGTTCGTGCGCACCGCCAGCGGCATGCAACCGACGCCGCTGGCGATGCAGATGGCCGAGCCGATCGGGGTGGCGATGGCGCAGGTGGCGCTGGCGCTGAACCAGCGCAGCCGTTTCGATCCGGCCGCCAGCAAGCGCCGCTTCGTGCTGGCCATGACCGACGTGGGCGAGATCTACTTCATGCCGCCCCTGATCGAGCGCTGCCGTCAGCTGGCGCCGCTGGTCGAGATCAGCTCCGTTCGCGCCAGCGCGGCGGCGCTCAAGCAAGAGATGGAAGGCGGGCGGGTGGACCTGGCGATCGGCCCTTTCGAAGATGTGTCCGATGCCTTGTACCAGCGCCAGTTGTTTCGCCAGCCCTATGTAACGATGTTCCGCAAGGGCCATCCGCTGGGCAGGGGTGAATTGAGCCTGGAGCGCTTCGTGCAGGCCGGGCACGTGCTGGTGGCGTCCAGCGAAGGTCCGTACGAGCGCATCAATGCGCTGCTCGAACGTGCCGGCGTGGGACCGATGGTGCGCTTTCGGGTGCCGCATTTCACCGCGGTGCCGTATATCGTCGGCAGCAGCGACCTGGTGGTGACGGTGCCGCAGAAACTGGCCGAGCGGGCGGCATTGCCGTTCGCTCTGGAGTGGGTGGTGCCGCCGCTTGCGCTGCCGCCGCTGCAGACCAGTGTGTTCTGGCACCGGCGCTATAACCAGGACCCGGGCAACCAGTGGCTGCGCGCCCTCCTGGGCGAGGTGTTCGCGGAATGAAGAATGCGTAGCAACCCGGCCGTGGGCAATCGCGCGGCCACCTGACCAACGACCTAGCAACGACATACAAGGAAGAGAAAATGGCAGACCTGTTTGACAATCCCATGGGCCTGATGGGCTTCGAGTTCGTCGAATTTGCTTCGCCCACGCCGGGCGTGCTCGAAGCGGTGTTCGCCCAGCTCGGCTTCACGAAGGTGGCGGTGCACCGCTCGAAGGCGGTGAGCCTGTACCGCCAGGGCGGCATCAATTTCATCATCAACAACGAACCGAAGAGTTACGCCGCCTATTTCGCGGCCGAACACGGCCCGTCGGCCTGCGGCATGGCTTTTCGCGTAAAAGATGCGCACAAGGCCTATGCGCGCGCGCTCGAATTGGGCGCCCAGGCGATCGAGATCCCGACCGGCCCGATGGAGCTGCGCCTGCCGGCGATCAAGGGTATTGGCGGCGCGCCGCTGTACCTGATCGACCGTTTCGAAGAGGGCAAGTCGATCTATGACATCGATTTCGAATTCATCGAGGGCGTCGAGCGGCATCCGCGCGGCCATGGCCTGTCGATCATCGACCACCTGACCCACAATGTCTACCGTGGCCGCATGGCGTTCTGGGCCAATTTCTACGAGAAGCTGTTCAACTTCCGCGAGATCCGCTACTTCGACATCAAGGGCGAATATACCGGCCTGACCTCGAAAGCCATGACCGCGCCGGACGGCATGATCCGCATTCCGCTCAACGAAGAAGGCAAGGCCGGCGGCGGCCAGATCGAGGAGTTCCTGATGCAGTTCAACGGCGAAGGCATCCAGCATATCGCCCTGCTCAGCGACGACCTGATGAAGACCGTGGACTCGCTGCGCGCCGCCGGCGTGCCGCTGATGGCCGCGCCGCCGGAAACGTATTACGAGATGCTCGAAGGGCGCATTCCCGGCCACGGCGAAGACACCGGGCAGCTCAAGTCGCGCGGCTTGCTGCTCGATGGCAGCGTACTCGATGGCAAGCCACGCCTGTTGCTGCAGATCTTCTCGACCACCCAGCTCGGCCCGGTGTTCTTTGAATTTATCCAGCGCAAGGGCGACGACGGCTTCGGCGAAGGCAATTTCAAGGCCTTGTTCGAGTCGATCGAGCGCGACCAGGTGCGGCGCGGTGCGATCGCGGGGGCAACGGCCTCGGCTTGAACCTGTAGTCTGGCCGCCAGCGTTTGCTATGCTGAGCTCCTTGCCATCACGGAGCGCTCATGCTGCCCGCCTTTACTATTTTGCTGCTGTTCCAGTGTCTCGGTGAAGGCATTGTCTTCATGCTCGGACTCGCGCTGCCCGGGCCGGTGGCCGGCATGCTGCTCTTGATGGCGGCCCTGGTCGCCCATCCACCTTTGCTCAAGACGATCGAAGAGGGCGCCAATACCCTGCTGTCTCACCTGTCGCTGCTGTTCGTTCCGGCCGGCGTGGGCATTGTCGCCACTGCCGCCAGCGGCAGCGGCCACTGGTTCGCCATTCTCGCCGCGCTTGTCGCCAGTACCGTGCTGGCGCTGGCAGTGACCGGCCTGATGCTGCGCGGCTTGGGTACGGCAAAGGACGGAGATGCCTGAACTGGCCGGTATCAGTGCATTCTGGGTGTATTTGTCGGCCTCGCCGCTGCTGGGCCTGTCCATGACGCTGTGCGCCTATCTGGCGGCGCAGCGGGTATTTTTGTGGTGCGGCGGCTCGCCGCTGGCCAACCCGGTGGCGATCTCGATCGGCCTTGTCGTCCTGGTGCTGTGGCTCTCGGGCATGTCGTATGGACAGTATTTCTCGGGCGCACAGTTCGTGCATTTCCTGCTCGGACCGGCCACCGTGGCCCTGGCCGTGCCGCTGGTGCGCCAGTTGCCGCGGCTGCGGCGCGCCTGGCTGCCGCTGGCGGCGGCGCTGCTGCTCGGTTGCGTGACGGCGATCGTGTCGGCGGTGGCCATCGCGGCGCTGCTTGGCGCCACCCCGGAACTGGGGGCCACGCTCGGGCCCAAATCGGCGACGTCACCCATCGCGATGGCGGTCTCGCAGCGGCTCGGCGGGATACCGGCGCTGACGGCGGCACTGGTGATCGGTACCGGGATATTCGGCGCCATCGTGGCGCGCTATGTGTTCGCGGCGCTGCGCATCGACTCGCCGGCTGCCCGCGGCTTTGCGCTCGGCCTGGCCGCCCACGGCGTCGGTACCGCGCGGGCATTTCAGGTCAGTGCCGAGATGGGCGCGTTTGCCGGACTGGCGATGGGCCTGAATGGCGCCATGACGGCGCTGCTTGCGCCCTGGCTGGTACCGCTGGTGCTAAGCCTGGTGCAGGGCCGGCTCGCTTGACCCACCCGCTGCCTGCCCCAGTGCGGGGCAGGCGCCTGGTTCAGGCCGGCTTCGACTTCCAGGTTTTTTTCGGGGCAAAGGCTTTGGCCGCGAACACGGCGCTGGCCAGGCCCAGCACCAGCGCGGTGCCGCTACCCGAAAAGCCGACGGCATGGCTCTTGGCCAGCTTGCCGGCCTTGGGGCCGACCAGTTGCAGCCGGCGGCGCGTCATCTGGGCGCCCAGTTCGGACAGGGCGTCCTTGCTCAGCATGGCTTCGGCATGCGGCAGCAGCGTGGTTTCCTCGTCGGCCACGTGGTGCAGCACGTCGCGCATCAGTTCCATCACCAGTTTGTCATGACGCGGATCGGCTCCGCTGGTACGGCGCAGTTCGGCGATCAGGCGACGCATCTCATCGTGCTCCGGCTCGGCCTTGTGCATGAAGGGCTCGCCGCTATCGCGCTGGCGCATCACCGGATAAAAGATTTCTTCTTCGAGTGTCGCGTGAATGTCGAGCGCATCGCAAATGGTGTCGGCCAATGCTTTCTTGACGCTCGGACGCTTGTCGCGCTCGTACTGGTGAAAGGTGACCATCACATGCGAGTGGTCGAAACGGATCATGTTGGTAATCGTCGGGCTGAGTTTATTCAGTGAAAACATGGTGGTTCTCCTGTGGTCGGATGGTCAACATGGTAGTGCGCGGCAGGTCGGCTTTACTGTAGGCGCGCGTGCCGTACCCGTGTCGGCGATCACCGCCAGCGGCGCTGGCGCGAGCTGGGCTGCAAGCCGACACTTGATTAAATTCCAACAGCAAACCGTCACCCTAGTCCTACAGCGACGCGCGGCGAGGCCCGCTTTGCGCGCCTGCCGATGCCTGCCAAGATGGACCAATCCGGTTACCGATATCCGCCCACGCCGCCCGCTTGCTCAACCCATGGAGGAACCAGCTCATGTTTGCACATACTAAGCGTCTGCAATATACGGTCCGTGTCGCCGGGCCCAACCCAGGACTGGCCAACCTGATGCTCGAGCAGTTTGGCGGTCCGCAGGGCGAACTGGCGGCGGCGATGCGGTATTTCACCCAGGCTGTCTCCGAAGACGACCCGGGCCGCAAGGATATGCTGTTCGACATTGCCACCGAGGAGCTGAGCCACCTTGAAATCATCGGGCATATCGTGGCCATGCTCAACAAGGGCGCCAAGGGCCGGCTGGCCGAGTCGGTCGACAGCGAAGCCGACACCTACAAGGCCATTACCGGCGCGGGCAACGATAGCCACCTCACCCAGGTGCTGTACGGTGGCGGCACCCCGCTGGTGAACTCGGCCGGCGTGCCCTGGACGGCGGCCTATGTCGATTCGATCACCGAGCCGACCGCCGATCTGCGCTCGAACATCGCGGCCGAGGCGCGCGCCAAGATTGTCTACGAGCGCCTGATCGGCCTGACCGACGATGCGGGTGTGAAAGAAGCCCTGGGTTTTCTCATGACGCGCGAAGTGGCGCACCAGAAATCGTTTGAGAAGGCCTTGTACGCGATCGAGCCGAACTTCCCTCCCGGAAAGATGCCAGCCGATCCGCGATTTGCCAGCGTCTACTACAACATGTCGCAAGGCCCGGGCGAGATGCGCGGGCCCTGGAACCAGGGCGCCGACTGGGATTTTGTTTCCGACCGCGAGCAGCAGCAGGCGGTCGATGGCGGCTCCGGCGACGCCGAAGTCGCACTGCCGGCCGGCGACATCGACATCCTCGAGCAAATGGCCAGGCGCACCGCATCCGATCCGATGTCGTCGCCGCGCACCGGAGCGGAACTGGGCATGAGCATGCAGTCGGCCGGTGGTACGATGGCTGCAAGCTCCCGACAGACCGCTAACCAACCAAGCTCGGCTTCGCGCGGCGGCCCGCTCGACGACACCGGAAGCGGCAGCAGCAGCAGCAGCAGCAAGCCTGCCGACGGGGGCAAAGACAAGCCGACCAGGGCCATGAAGAAATAAGCCAGCGCCGCGCGGCCTTTTCCCGGGATTTGCATGAATTTTCATACAGAACGCGTACCACACAACAAGCTGTTTTCCTTGCGCGCCTTCTTGCGCGCGCTAACGCTCAGGCGCGCTGTCGGCATCGTCATCTGCAGTGTCGGCTGTATTCTTCTGCTCGGCAGTTTGGTCGAGCAGCTCATGAGCGATAACCCGAAGATGCACCGCGCACTGCTGGGCGGCGCCACTGCCGCCGCCGCCACAGCATTGGGCACCTTGCCGGTGCTGCTGGCGCAAAACTTCTCCAAGCGTAGCTACGACTGCTTCCTGGGCTTTGGCGCCGGCGTCATGCTGGGCGCGACCGCATTTTCCCTTATTATTCCGGCGCTGGCCGCGGCCAAGGCGGCCGGCGCTGGCAACTGGGAGGCGAGCCTGATGGCGGGGGCCGGCATCATGGCCGGTGCCGGCGCAATCCTGCTGCTCGGGCGCGCCGTGCAAACCGAGGGCATCCTCGACGGCGGCGATGCTGGCGTCTCACTGCGCCGCGCCTGGCTATTCGTGTGGGCGGTGGCGCTGCATAACCTGCCCGAAGGCCTGGCAATCGGCGTGGCCCATGCCGGCATCGACCTGGAAAAAGCCAATGCCTTGACTACAGGTATTTCGATCCAGGACGTGCCCGAAGGCCTGGTGGTGGCACTGGCGCTGCGCGCCGTTGGCTACGGGCGCCTGACCGCGGTCGGCATGGGCGTAGCCTCGGGCCTGATCGAGCCGGTTGCGGCCGCTTTCGGCGTGGCCCTGATCGGGATCGCCGGCGGCATGCTGCCGTTCGCACTGGCAGCGTCGGGTGGCGCAATGCTGTTCGTGATTGTCAACGATGTCGTGCCGGAATCTCGCCAGAGCGGCAATGGCACCTGGGCCAGTATCGCGCTGGTCATCGGTTTCATCCTGATGACGGTGCTCGATACTGCCCTGTCGTAACCGAGCGGGGGGGGCAAGCCGGGTCAGCCGGCGAGAGTTCGCCTCCGCCCTTGCACCTGCTGGACACTCACCCTCACTAGACCAACTGCGCCTGGCCGCCTTGCGCGGTGCCGCGCCGTGTCGGCGCGCGCCCGCAAGCAGGCCAGCACCAAAAGAAACGCCGGCAATGCTTGCGCATTGCCGGCGTGAGTCGAAGCAGCCAGGGCCGCCCCCCGGTCAGGACCGGGTCAGTCCTTGATTTCGAGCTTGCGGTTCAGGCTCAACGCCGCCAGCGAACCGACCGCACCCGAGAGCAGGTACAGGCTCACGTAGCCCAGGCCATAGTGCGCCGACAGCCCAAGCGCGACCAGCGGAGCAAAGGCCGCGCCGACCAGCCAGGCCAGGTCTGAAGTCAGCGCCGCGCCGGTGTAGCGGTATTGCTGCTTGAAGTTCGAGGTTACCGCGCCGGCAGCCTGGCCATACGACAGGCCGAGCAGGGTGAAGCCGACCAGGATGAAGATGTTCTGGCCGGTCACGCCGCCATCCATCAGCGATGGCACGAAGGCCGAGAACAGCGCGATCAGCGCCGCCAGCGTACCCAGCGTGGTACGGCGGCCGACCCGGTCGGCGATATAGCCCGAGGCCAGGATGGCCACTGCCGCCAGTACCGCGCCCCACATCTGCACGTGCAGGAATTCGTTCATCGGGCGGGTGTCGTAGAGCTGGATCCAGGACAGCGGGAACACGGTCACCAGGTGGAACAGCGCATAGCTGGCCAGGGCGGCGAGGGCGCCGATGGCAATGTTGCTGCCTTGCGACTTGACCAGCTCGCCAACCGGCGCCGGGTCGAGTTCGTGCGAGTCGAGCAGGCGCGAATATTCGCTGGTGGACACCAGGCGCAGGCGCGCGAACAGGGCCACCACGTTGATCATGAAGGCGCAGAAGAACGGATAGCGCCAGCCCCAGACCAGGAAGTCGTCGGACGACAGGTTGCTGAGGAGGTAGGCAAACAGGCCGGCCGCGATCAAAAAGCCGATCGGGGCGGCGAGCTGGCCCAGCATCGCATACCAGCCGCGCTTGTGTTCCGGAGCGCTCAGGGCCAGCAGCGACGGCAGGCCGTCCCACGAGCCGCCCTGGGCCACACCCTGGCCGATGCGCATCAAGGACAGCACCACGATCGACGCCGCGCCAATCTGGCCATAGGTCGGGATGAAGGCAATCACGACGGTACAGGTGCCCATCAGGAACAGGGCGATGGTCAGCTTGATTTCGCGGCTGTAGCGCTTCTGGATCTCCATGAACACGATGGTGCCGATCGGGCGCGCGATGAATGCGAACGCAAATACGGTAAATGAGTATAGTGTGGCTTCGAGTCGGTCAGCCCAAGGGAAAAAGACCGCTGGAAAAACGAGCACCGATGCGATCGCATAGACGAAGAACTCGAAATATTCCGAAGCCCGGCCGATGACCACGCCGACGGCAATATCGGCCGGGTGGATTTCACCATCGCGGGCATTGATGTTGCGGGCGCCGCTGGTGGGGTGGGTGATGGGAGCGGCGCCTGCGCCGCCGTACTGGGTCGTGCTCTGCATATTCTCTCCTGATTCCTGAATCTGATTCTTCGTTCTTGTTGCTGTTGCGGTTGCCGATCGACTGCGAGTCTGCCACCAGTTTGCTGCGATGCAATAATTGCAATGCGGTAAGGGTAGGACAAAGTGTCCAATGGTTGCGTACTGTCGTTGGCAGTACAGTAGCATGATCTTATTCCCATGTAACGTTAGATACCTAGCATGAAACCTAAAATTGTCCGCCGCGGACTGCCTTTACTCCTGATTGCACTGCTATCCGGCTGCAATACGGTCGTAATGAATCCCAACGGCGATATTGCAAGGCAGCAGGCCGACCTGATTACCGTGTCGGTCCTGCTGATGTTGATCATCGTCGTCCCGGTGATGATCCTGATCGTCCTGTTCGCCTGGCGCTATCGCAAGAACGCCAACGCCAAATACGAGCCGGACTGGGATCACTCGACCAAGCTCGAGCTGGTGATCTGGGGCGCACCGCTCCTGATCATCATCGTGCTCGGCCTGATCACCTGGGTCTCGACCCACAAGCTCGATCCTTACCGTCCGCTCGACCGTATCGACGCCAACCGCCCGATTTCGGCCTCGACCAAGCCGATCGAGGTGCAGGTGGTGGCGCTGGACTGGAAATGGCTGTTCATCTATCCAGAGCAGGGCATCGCTTCGGTCAACCAGCTGGTGACCCCGATCGATACCCCAATCCGCTTCAAGATCACCGCCTCGACCGTGATGAACGCGTTCTACATCCCGACCCTGGCCGGCATGATCTACGCGATGCCGAGCATGGAGACCACCCTCAACGCCGTGCTGAACAAGACCGGCGACTACGAAGGACGCTCGACCAATTTCAGCGGCGAAGGTTTCTCGCACATGAGATTCGGCTACAAGGGCGTCACCGCTGCCGAGTTCGACGCCTGGGTGGCGAGCATGAAGGCCACCCCGGGTGCGCTCGACCGGGCCAGCTATATCGAGCTGGAAAAGCCGACCTCGCGCGAACCGGTGCGTTATTACGGTTCGGTCGAGCCGGCCCTGTTCAACCGCATCCTGAACCGCTGCGTGGCCGACGGTACCGTCTGCATGAACCAGCAGATGCTCGATGACCACAAGCGCGCCCAGGTCGCCGCCGCGATCAAGCAGCTGCCGAAATCCGGTGCTGCCCAGGTGGCGGGGCTGGAAGTGTGCACCACGCCGACCGACGCCACCGCTATGCCGGGCGCCCCTGCGGCGGGCTCCTCTAACATGACTGTGAAAAAGTAATCATGCAAGACTCATTCGACCTGACGAAGCTCATCTTCGGTCGGCTCAGCTGGGACGCGATTCCCTTCCATGACCCGATCCTGTTAGCGACCTTTGCCGGCGTGGTGGTCGGTGGCCTGGGCCTGGTGGCCCTGATCACCTACTTCCGCCAGTGGGGCAGCCTGTGGAGCAACTGGATCACCAGTATCGACCACAAGAAAATCGGCATCATGTACATGATCCTGGGCCTGGTGATGTTCTTGCGCGGCTTCGCCGATGCGCTGATGATGCGCGCCCAGCAGGCGTTCGCCTTCGGAAACAACCACGGCTTCCTGCCGCCGGACCACTACGACCAGATCTTCACCGCGCACGGCGTGATCATGATCTTCTTCGTGGCGATGCCGTTCGTGACCGGCCTGATGAACTATGTAGTGCCGCTCCAGATCGGCGCGCGCGACGTGGCCTTCCCGTTCCTGAACAACTTCTCGTTCTGGATGACCACCATGGGCGCGATCCTGGTGATGGCGTCGCTGTTCGTGGGTGAATTCGCACGTACCGGCTGGCTGGCCTATCCGCCGCTGTCGGGCATCCTGGCCAGTCCGGGTGTGGGCGTCGACTATTACATCTGGTCGCTGCAGATCGCCGGCGTCGGCACGCTGCTCTCCGGCGTGAACCTGGTCGTGACCATCATCAAGATGCGCGCACCGGGCATGGGCCTGATGAAGATGCCAGTCTTCGTCTGGACTTCGCTGTGCACCAACATCCTGATCGTGATGTCCTTCCCGATCCTGACCGCCGTGCTGGCCATGCTGGGCATGGACCGCCTGTTCGACACCAACTTCTTCACGAACGACAAGGGCGGCAACGCCATGATGTACGTGAACCTGATCTGGATCTGGGGCCACCCCGAGGTCTACATCCTGGTGCTGCCGGCCTTTGGTATCTTCTCGGAAGTGGTCTCGACCTTCTGCGGCAAGCGCCTGTTCGGCTACACCTCGATGGTGTATGCGACCGTGGTGATCATGATCCTGTCCTACCTGGTGTGGCTGCACCACTTCTTCACCATGGGCTCGGGCGCCAGCGTCAATTCGTTCTTCGGCATTACCACGATGATCATCTCGATCCCGACCGGCGCCAAGATCTTCAACTGGCTGTTCACGATGTACCGCGGCCGGATCCGCTTCGAGCTGCCGATGATGTGGACCGTGTCGTTCATGCTGACCTTTACCATCGGCGGCATGACCGGCGTGATGCTGGCGATCCCGGCTGCCGACTTCGTGCTGCACAACTCGCTGTTCCTGATCGCCCACTTCCACAACGTGATCATCGGCGGCGTGCTGTTCGGCCTGTTCGCCGGCTTCAACTACTGGGCGCCAAAGATGTTCGGCGTCAAGCTCAACCAGTTCTGGGGCCATGTCTCGTTCTGGCTGTGGTCGATCGGCTTCTGGGTTGCCTTCACCCCGCCATACATCCTGGGCTTCATGGGCGTGACCCGCCGCGTGAGCCATTTCGAAGACCCGTCGATCCAGTGGCTGTTCCAGATCTCGTTCTTCGGCACCCTGATGATTGCCGGCGGCATCGGCGCACTGCTGCTGCAGATCTTCTTTACCTGGAAAGACCGCGCCAAGCTGCGCGACGTCACCGGCGACCCATGGGATGGCCGTACGCTGGAATGGGCGACCACGTCGCCACCGGCCGACTACAACTTCGCGTTCACGCCGGTGGTGCACGACAACGACACCTTCGCCGACATGAAGAAGAACGGTTACCAGCGTCCGCTGAAGGACTATGTCGCGATCCACATGCCAAGCAACACCTGGGCCGGATTCGTGATCTCGGTGCTGGCTGCGGTGGTGGGCTTTGCCATCATCTGGCACATGTGGCTGCTCACTGCGGTGTCCTTCGTCGCCATGATGGCCGCGATCATCATCCACACCTTTAACTACAAGCGCGATTACTACATCTCGGCGGAAGAAGTGACCCGCAACGAGCAAGCGCATACCCGTCTGTTGGAAAGCCATGTCTGAACTTAAACCATCGATGCCAGGCGCGCTCAGCGCCGACGAGGTGACCGCGCGCTACCTGGTGCGCGAGCACCACCCAGAGAACGGCACCCTGCTGGGCTTCTGGATCTACCTGATGAGCGATTGCCTCATCTTCGCGTCCCTGTTCGCTACCTATGCTGTGCTGGGCCGCAACTATGCCGGCGGCCCAAGCGGCGCCGAACTGTTCGACCTGACGCTCATTGCGGTCAATACCGCTTTCCTGCTGATGTCGTCGATTACCTTCGGCTTCGCGATGATCTCGGCGCAGGCCAAGAAGGTCGGCAAGACCATCTTGTGGATGGGCGTGACCGGCCTGCTCGGCCTGGCTTTCCTGGCGCTCGAGATCTACGAGTTCTATCACCTGATCCACCAGGGTGCGGGCCCGCAGCGTAGCGGTTTCCTGACGGCGTTCTTCGCGCTGGTCGGCACCCACGGCCTGCACGTGCTGTTCGGCCTGGTGTGGCTGGTCACGCTGATGGTCCAGCTCAAAAAGCATGGCCTGGGCGCCGAGAACTTCCGCCGCCTGCAGTGCCTGTCGCTGTTCTGGCACTTCCTGGACGTCGTCTGGATCGGCGTGTTTACCTTTGTCTATCTGCTGGGAGTGATGCCATGAGTGGGCAACACCACGAACACGGCCACGATGGCCACGCGCATGGTCATGATACCTATGTGACCCATTACAGCGCCAAGGACTACGCGATCGGCTTCGTGCTCTCGCTGATCCTGACCGCAATTCCGTTCTGGCTGGTGATGGGCAATGTGCTGCCGCCCAATACCGCCCGGGTCGTGATCCTGGCCTTCGCCGCGGTGCAGGTCGTGGTGCAGATGATCTACTTCCTGCACCTGAACTCGAAGTCCGAGGACGGCTGGAACATGATGGCGCTGATCCTGACCGTGGTGCTGCTGGTGATCGTGATGTCCGGCTCGATCTGGGTCATGTATCACATGAACGCCAACATGATGCCGGCCATGGGCGGCGCCAGCGATACCACCCACGGCGCGCACGACATGCCGTGATGCCGGACCAGCGCGCCAAGCCGGCAGGACCCGTCGCCCATCCACCACGCAGCGCCTTCGCGCGCCGCGCGGTGGGGGCCGCGGCCCTGCTGCTGGCCGTGCTGTTCGCAGGTCTCGGTAGCTGGCAAGTCATGCGCCTGCAATGGAAACAAGACCTGATCGCCCGCGTCGACGACCGCGTGCATGCCCCGCCGGTAGCCGCGCCCGCGGTGGCGCAATGGGCGCAAGTTAGCCGGGCGTCCGACGAATACCGGCGGGTCAGCCTCACCGGGCACTATCTGTATCAGTTCACCACCCCGGTCCAGGCCCTGAGCGAGCTGGGCGCGGGCTTCTGGCTCCTGACGCCGCTGTGCCGCGCGGATGGCAGCATTGTCTTTGTCAACCGCGGCTTCATACCTTCTTCGGACAACAAACCCGGCACCTATGCCGCCAGGCGCGCAGGCAGCAATCCGTGCGCAGCGCCGGGCGGCGAGCCGGTGCGCGTCACCGGCCTGCTGCGCATAGGCGAGCCAGGCGGCGGCTTCCTGCGCGAGAACGACCCGAAGGGCAACCGCTGGTATTCGCGCGACGTGGCCCTGATCGCACAGGCGCGCGGCCTGGGCCCGGTGGCGCCGTATTTCGTCGATGCCGGTAAGGGCCAGGATCCGGCCGCCGCCCCCGAGCGCGCCGTCGGCGGCCTGACCGTGATCGCCTTTCAGAACAACCATATCGTGTACGCGCTGACCTGGTACGGCTTGAGCGCAATGGTGCTGGCGGCCTGGTGGTGGGTGAGGCGCCATGGCGCCGCCATTGCGGACGATTAGCGTTCGATAGCGCCAGCCGATGCAATCCCCCCTCGATTTCTTCGCCAAGGCGGCCCGCAGTTCGCCCCAGGCGGCCGCGGCGAACGTCGAGTTCGCGGCTGGCCACAAGAACATGCTGCAGCTGATCGAGCTGCGCTGGATCGCCGTGATCGGCCAGATCACCACCATCGCCGCGGCCATCCTGATCTTCAAGATCGAGCTGCCGCTGGTGCACATGCTGCAGGTACTGGCCTGCCTGATCGCTTTCAATGTGGCCAGCCACCTGCGCTGGCACGAGCGGCGGCCGGTGTCGAACGGCGAGATGTTCATGGCGCTGCTGGTCGACGTGGCCAGCCTGACCGTGCTGCTCTACCTGTCGGGCGGCATCACTAATCCCTTCGCCTTTCTCTACCTGCTGCAGGTGATCCTGTCGGCGGTGCTGCTCGAGGTGCTGTGGACCTGGACCATCGTCTTGATCACGCTCGGCTGCATGGCCGGCCTGGCCATGTTTGCCCAGCCGCTGGCGCTGCCCTTCGATCATGCGCGCGGCATATTCAGCCTCTATATCCAGGGCCTGCTGGTGTGCTTCGCGCTGGTGGCGGCCTTGTTGGTGATGTTCATGTCGCGCATCTCCGACACCCTGCGCCAGAAGGCGGCGCAACTGGCACTGCTGCGCCAGCACGCGGTGGAAGAAGAGCATATCGTGCGCATGGGCTTGCTGGCGTCGGGCGCCGCGCACGAACTGGGTACCCCGCTGGCGACCGTGTCCGTGATTCTTGGCGACTGGAAGCGCATGCCGCAGTTCCGCAACGACCCGGTGCTGCTGGAAGAAATCACCGAGATGCAAACCCAGCTGCGGCGCTGCAAGTCGATCGTCAGCGGCATCTTGCTGTCGGCCGGCGAAGCGCGCGGCGAATCGGCGGTGCGCACCACCATCCGCAGCTTCGTTGACGGCCTGGCCGCGGCCTGGCAGGCGAGCCGCCCGGTGCGCAGCTTCCAGTACAATAACCACATCGCGGCCGACCTGCCGGTAGCCTCGGACTCGGCCCTGAAGCAGACCATCGACAACCTGCTCGACAATGCGCTGGACGCCTCGCCCGACTGGGTCGGGCTGGACGCCAGTATCGCCGACGGCGTGCTGGCCATTGTGGTGAGCGACCGCGGGCCAGGATTCGCGCCGGCCATGCTGGGCCAGATCGGCAAACCCTACCAGTCGACCAAGCCCGGGCCGGGCCACGGGTTGGGCCTGTTCCTGGCCGTGAACGTGGTGCGCAAGCTGGGCGGCGCGGTGACTGCCGTGAACCGGCCGGACGGCGGCGCCCAGGTCACGCTCACGCTGCCACTGTCCAGTATCGAACTTGAAGAGGAACGCATTGACCACCAGCCTTGACCTTGACCATGAGCGCCTGCTGCTGGTCATTGAAGACGACGAGGCGTTCGCGCGCACCCTGAGCCGCTCGTTCGAGCGGCGCGGCTATCGGGTGCTGGCCGCGCACAGCCTGGATGAAGCGGCCACGCTGCTGGAATCGCATTCGCCTGGCTACGCCGTGGTCGACCTCAAGCTCAAGGGCAATACCTCGGGGCTGGCTTGTGTCCAGCTGCTGCACGAGCACGATCCGGACATGCTGATCGTAGTGTTGACCGGCTTTGCCAGCATCGCCACCGCGGTCGAGGCAATCAAGCTCGGCGCGGTGCAATACCTGGCCAAGCCGTCCAATACCGACGACATCGAGGCTGCCTTCGGGCATGTCGCCGGATGCGCCGAGATCGAGCTGACCGCGCGCTCGACCTCGATCAAGACGCTCGAATGGGAGCGCATCCATGCGGTGCTGGCTGAGACCGACTTCAATATCTCGGAAGCGGCGCGCCGCCTCGGGCTGCACCGGCGCACGCTGGCGCGCAAGCTCGAAAAGCAGCGGGTGAAATAGTATGCGCGCCCTGGTCGTGGTCTTGTTGTTGGCCTGCACCGCACCCGTTCAGGCCGCCGACCCGCTCGCGGCTGGGAAGCTTGCTTTCAAGCGCTGCGCCAACTGCCACCAGGTCGGCCCCGCTGCGCGCAGCAGTTTCGGTCCCCAGCTCAACGGCATCGTTGGCCGCCGCGCCGGCGCCTTGCCGGACTACGCCTATTCGCCCGCCATGAAACGCGCCGGCTTCGTCTGGACCGAACAGAAGCTGGCCGCCTTCCTGCGCGATCCCGACGCGGCAGTGCCCGGCAACAAGATGCGCTTCTGGGGCATGGGCAACGAGCGCCAGGTGGCCGACCTGCTGGCCTACCTGCGTTCGGCAAAAGGTGGGAATCCTTGAGTTTTCGCGGGTCGCGGTGATGGTAGGATGAGCTTTTTGCCAACCACGCCCAGCATGGACTTCGAACAACAGCGCCGCCGCGCCATCGACTTGCTCGAGCGCAAGGGCTATCCACGCCGCGCCGCCGACCCGCGCCATTACGTGCTGCTGCGGGCCCTCGGCGTCAAGCTGCGGCCGTTCCCATTCGAACCGTTCTGGCGCATCGTGGCCTGGAACGCCGCCTGGTTCACGCTGTTCTGGGGCTTCATGATGTGGTTCTGGCGCTGGCGCGACGAAGGCATGGTCGTGGCCGCAGCGGTCATCGTGTCGCTGCTCACCGGTCTGTTCTTCGGGGTGTCGATGGCCTGCCATACGGCTTACTCCAGAAGAAAGCACGGCCTGCCGAGCTGGGAATCGCTGGCTACACCGTCGGCAAGCCCGCATGCCGACCGGAATCCTTGAGGCACTGGCAATCCGTCCGCCCGGCACGGCCGAGCCGGTGCGTGTCGATTGCGCCATCGCCGTGAGCGCCACCGGGCTGGCCGGCGACCGGCATGCCGACCCGCTGTCGCCGCGCCAGTTGCTGCTGGCAGGCAGCGCCGCCTATGCCAGGCTGGGGCTGGCGCCGCACGCGCTGCGCGAAAACCTGCTGCTCGATCTCGACACCTCGCTGCTGCGCTCGGGCACGGTCTTGCAAGTGGGCCTCGAAGTAAGGCTGCGCCTGATGTTCCAATGCGAAGCCTGCGGCCGGCTCGAGCTGCGCCAGCCCGGCCTGGCGGCGCGCGCCGCAGCGCAGCGCGGCATGCTGGCCCGGGTCCTTGCGGGCGGAACGGTCCGGGTAGGCGACCCCGTGCGGACGCTCGGCCTGCTGCCCGCCTGGCCGGACGACTGGCGCGAGCGGGTCGCGCAGGTGCTCGAGGCGGTGCCCGATGGAAGCGTCGTGGCTTACCGCGACCTGGCCCGGCTGGCCGGCATCCAGTCCAGCTATTGCCGCGCGTTTCCGCGCCTGCTTGCCAGGCTGGGCCCGGACCATGCGCGCAAGGCGGCCGCCGCCGGCGCGGCGCCATCGCTGCCGCGCTGGGATGGCGCGGGCTTGTACGACTGAGGCGCCGTCCTGGGGGAACGGCGCTCGCGCTTCATTTCGCGGCCAGGCCCTGGCGCAGCAGGTCGGCGACCAGCTGGTTCATGTCGCCGTCGCCTTCCCTGGCCAGTTGTTGCAGCCGGCCTGCCAGCTCGCTGTCGAGCTTGACGGCAAAGGGCACCAGTCCCAGCGCACGTTCGCGCTCGCGCTGGGCGCGGCGGTCGGGCGCCGCCGCGGAGGCGGCGCCGAAGTTGCCGCCCTTCGGACCCATCTGGCCCATCAGTTTTTTGGCATCGCTTTTTGCCAGGTCAGTCTTTTTCATTGCATGTCCTTGAAGTGTGGAGACCGGATTCTACCCGCGAAACCCGGATCCCCGTGTGGTCGTCCGAGCCCGTGTCCTGCCGTTGCCAACCTGCTGTCGCCTCGCTGTCGCCCCGCTGTCGCCCCGCTGTCGCCCCGCTGTCGTAGCCGGAGCGGTCGCGTCCGCCCATACTGATTGTTCCGCAAAAGGAGATTGCACCATGTCGATACAGAAAATGCGCCTGCAACGGGGCTGGTCGCAACAGCAATTGGCCGATGCCAGCGGCTTGAGTGCCCGTACGGTGCAGCGGCTCGAGTCCGGGCAGGCCGGCAGTATCGAATCGATGAAGTCGATTGCCGCGGTGTTTGAAGTTGATTTTTCAACCCTTATCACGGAGCCAGCCATGACCAACCAGTCCCCCAGCACCCCCAGCACCCCCGGCATCGAGGAACGCATCGCTTTCAGGCAAGCGCGCCGGGTGCGCGACTATTACCTGCATGTAGTGATCTACCTGGTGGCAAATGTGCTGTGTATCGCGATCAACCTGCTGAGCAGCCCGGAGCGGCTCTGGTTCGTCGGTCTTGCCTTGTTCTGGGGTATCGGCCTGTTGGCGCACAGCCTGAGGGTGTTCGTCTTCGACCGCTATTTCGGCGGTCGATGGGAGCGGGCGTATGTCGAGAAAATCCTGAATCGGCCATTGTAATCGAGTAGGGCCGGGGTGGGCCGCGGCGCCGGCCACCCCTGGCTACCCCGCTGCCGAAGACCATGGCGTCGGCAATCATGCCCTGCGGCACCAAGAAACAAGGGGCCGCCTGCGCGCCCGCCAGCAGCGCTCCGCCGGCCGGCAAGCTGCACAGTCCGGCCTGCCGCCACAGTGGCAATGCCTGCTTCCATTGCCCCATGCTCAATTGTATCGAGGAGCGCGCGACGCTCGCGCGCCAGCGGGCTCGGCTTGATCCATGCGGACCAATGGGGTTGCCTCCAAAACATTTCTGGTCCATTATAAGCGGGTGGCGCCTGCCAGACGGTGGGGCGCCCGACCAGCAGCGAGGCGGTTCAGTCCGTTTCTTTTCTTCCCCCAGAGCCGCTCCGGGGGATTTTTTCGGTGCCGCGGCCCTGCTTGCCGTGGCCGGCGCAACACTGCGCCCGCCTGCGCGACCCACCGGAGGATCCATGATTACCATTCTTGACGGCCGTGCCCCCGGGATCGCCACCCGTTCCCCAGCCCGCCGGGATCCCGGCAAGGGCAAGGTAGCGGCCATCGCCGCCCTGGTCTTGCTGGGCGCCTGGCACGCGGCGCCGCTGCAGGCAGCCGCGCGCAAACCGGCCACCCTGGCCACGCCGGCCGTGGCCGACTTCCAGCGCCTCAGTGGCACGCGTGGCGCGCGCGCCGCCAACTGCACGGCGCCGCCCGCCACCGCCTTCTCCGGACTGGGCGCCGCGTCGCTGCGGCGCTGCGCCTGGAGCGGGCACGTCGAAATGCTCTACTGGGACAGGCTGCCGGACAGCGCGCCGAACCTCCCCCTTGCTTGCCTGCCGCCGGCCGCCGCCGCCTGGCACCAGCTCGGCGCCGGAACCGGACTCGGCGCCGCGATCCCGGCGTGGTACGCCGGCTGGACCGGGCAAGCGCTGCTCGGCCAGGGCGCGGGTGCCGGCAAGGGTTGGCAGCACGCAGGTGCGCTCTGGCGCCGCGCCGACGGCCAATGGTCGGCGGTGCTGTGGCGCTGGCGCCCATCGGCGCGGCCCGACACCCGTGCATGGCAGGCCCGGCAATGGAGCAGGGTGAGGGCGGCGGTGCAAGCCATCGGCAGCGCCAGCCCGGCGCAGCCGGCAGCTTCGCCCTTGCTGGCGGCCTGGCTCGACGCCACCCGCGGCCAGCCGCGCGTGCTGGCCGGCGACGCCGGGCGCTGGAGCGATGCCCAAGTCTGCCTGGATATCCGCACCGCCGGCATCGGCCAGGCCCAGGTGCACCTTCCGTATTCGCGCGACGATGCGCGCCTGGAACAGCGCAGCGCGATGCAGGTGCAGCTGGCGCGCCGCTTCCCGGAGGCGCAATGGCTGCGTCCGTTTTCGCTGATCGAGCCCGGCACGCCCGGCGCACGCACCGGCGCCAAGTTCTTTGCGGTCTGGAAAAAAGACGCGACCCTCAACGGGCAGGTCTGGATCACGCTGCGCGACGACGATGGCGGTGGCATCGTGCGGGCGCGCCTGTCGACGGCGGTCCCGGCCGACAGGCCGCCAGAGGGCGCGCTGGCCGATCCGCGTGCGGACGAGCTGGTGCGGGCGCGGGCGCTGTTGCTCGAGCGCGAGCTCAAGGCGCTGGCCCATGCCTGGGAGCTGCGCCATGAATGACGAATTTTCCACGTCCCTGTGGCTATTGTCGCCGCTGGCCGTACTCGGCGGCGGGCTGATGCTGGCACTGGTCATCGGCTTGACCTTGCAGCGCTTCCAGGTGCCGAAGCTGTATGGCGCGGTCGTTGCCGGCTTACTGATGGGATCTACCGGAGGCGGCCTGATCGACCGCGCGCTGCTGACCCAGTTCCAGGAATTGCTCAATGCCGCCGCGGCGCTGGTGTTGTTCGAGGTGGGGCGCAAGATGGACCTGGCCTGGCTGCTGCGCAGCGGCCGCCAGGGCGGCAGCCTGCTGCTGGCGACCTTCGCGCGCTATATCGCGGTCACGCTCACCCTGGGGCTGATCGGCCTGCCTTGGGGCTCGGCCATCTTCATCGGCTCGATCCTGATCGCGGTCAACCCGGTGATCCTCAACTCGATGGTGGCCGACGAAAACGCCAGCGGCACCAGTACCTTTGCCACTGCCAACATGGTCGGGCTGAGCAGCCTGGTGGCCTTGCTGATGCTGGCCGTGACCATGGCCTGGACGCGCAGCCATGGCCAGGACCCGACCGGAGACTTTGGCGGCGAGCTGTTGCGCCAGGGCGGTAAATTGGTGCTGGGAGCTGCGATCGCGGTGTTCTCGTATGGACTGTACGCACTGGCGAGCCGGCTGTGCAAGGTGCCCGCCACCATGCGCCCTGGCATGCTGCTCGCTGCACTCTTGATCGACCTGGGCCTGTGCTCGATCTCGGCCTCGAGCGCGCTGCTGTCGCTGCTGCTGATGGGGGTCTTCTTGCGCAATGCCGAGAAGCGCGACAACGTCTTCCAGGCCCAGCTGCAGACAGCCCAGGATATTGGGTACGTGCTGCTGTTCCTGATGTCGGCTGCGCTGGTCGACCTTGGCCAGCTAACCAGCGGCTGGACCCTGCTGGCGGCGCTGGCAGTGTTTGCGGTGCGTATCGTGGCCACGCGCATCGCGCTGTGGCCGGCCACCGCCTGGGACGGCCGCAAGAAGCATGCAATGGCACTATCGATGTGCTCGCTGGTGAGCTATGGCGGGCTGGTGGTCGACAATACGCTCAATGCCTATACCGGGCTCGATCCGGCCTCCACCGAGCTGATGGGGGCATTGCTGGCGCTGAACGTGCTGCTCGCGCCCGGCCTGACCTGGCTCGGGCTGCGCCTGGCGGGCGAAACCTATCGCCAGGGCCGCGACGGCCTGTCGAAGAACAAGCTATGAGGTGCACACATGAGTGAATTGCCAAAGCAGCAGGAGAAGAAGGGCGCCGCCGCGGGGCTCGACGATGCGCAGGCGCGCGCGGTCGCGGGGCAGGGGCCGGCGCACTTGCCTGACTTTACCCCTTCCACCCTGGGCACCATGGGCATCGAGCTCGAACTGATGGTGCTTGACCGCCTGACCTTCGACCTGTTCCCGGCCGCGCCCGATATCCTGCGCGTGCTCGACCAGCACGACAAGCCCTGGGTGCACACGCCCGAGATCACCACCTCGATGCTGGAAGTGGCGACCTCGATCCTGCAGTCCTTTGGCGAAGCCGCCGAGCAGCTCGAACACATTCGCAGTACCGTGCAGCGCGCCGCGTTCGAGGTCGGGGCCGCGATTT
Organism: Massilia sp. H6; assembly: GCF_024802625.1. Classification (NCBI taxonomy): domain Bacteria; kingdom Pseudomonadati; phylum Pseudomonadota; class Betaproteobacteria; order Burkholderiales; family Oxalobacteraceae; genus Massilia; species Massilia sp. H6. The sequence continues at coordinate 2,541,058 of NZ_CP103371.1, read as the reverse complement.
CCGGCGGCGGCGCGCATCCGTTCCAGCGCTGGAACCAGCAGCGCATCTATCCCAAGGAGCGTTATTTCGAGTCCGAGCGCAAATATGGCTACCTGGCCAAGCTGTTTACGGTATTCGGCATGCATGTGCACATCGGCGCCGGCACTGCCGACGAAGCGGTGCGCCTGTGCGCCTGGCTGACCCAGCGCGCGCCACTGTTCGTGGCCTTGTCGGCCAATTCGCCTTGCTGGCAGGGCGAGGTATCGGGCTTTTGCAGTTCACGCAGTAACGTGGTCGGCGCTTTTCCGATGAGCGGAATCCAGCCGCACGATCTGCGCAGCTGGCAAGACTTCCGCGACTATTTCAACCGGCTGGCGGGCTTTGGCATCGTCAACAGCATCAAGGACTTCTATTGGGACGTGCGGCCCAAGCCCGAATACGGCACCATCGAACTGCGCGTGCTCGACACCCCGCTCAAGCCGGTGTATGCGGCGGCGCTGGCCTGCTACGCGCGCGAGCTGTGCCTGGAGTTTGCGGCGCAGCCAGGCAAGTGGCCGTCCAACGGCAGTCGCGAGCTCTATACGTGGAACCGCTTCAATGCGGCGCACGACGGTGTCGAAGGCAACTGGATCGATCCGGAAACGGCGCTGTCGATGCCGATCGCGCAGGTCATCCGCACCGACCTGGCACGCCTGGCGCAGCGCTCGACCGACCCCGGTTTCGCCCAGGCCTGCAAGGTGATCGAAGACTTGCTGCAAGAGGGCGGGCAGGCCGGCTGGCTGCGGCGCCACCTGACGGCTGGCGGTGGCATGAACGACCTGGCGCGTATCGCAAGCGAGCTGTTCGAGGATGCGGGCCAGCCGGTCTGAGTCCGCCCCGTCCCGGGCCCGTTAATATTGTTCGGTAGACATGACTGCGCGGCGCCGGTAGACTCGGCGCTATGGCAGTTGCGCCACCATTAGCAGATGCGCCACCATTACCGCCGTCTTATTCGCTCAAGGCCAGACCCATGCCCGCCAGTGCCCGCCAGGCGACGATCCTGAAAAACCTGATAGCCGTGGTGGCCGGCTTTGGCATCGGCAGCCTGGTCAACATGGGGCTGATCGGCCTGGGCGCGAGAGTGATCGCGCCGCCGGCCGGCAGCGACCTGGCCACCATGGAAGGCTTGCAGGCCTCGATGCACCTGTTCGGCCCCGAGCACTTCGTGTTTCCCTTGCTGGCGCATGCCCTCGGCACGCTGGTGGGCGCCCTGGTGGCGGCCCGCATCGCGGCCAGCCGGCCGCTTTACTGCGCACTGGTGGTCGGCCTGCTGTTCATGGCAGGCGGCCTGGCCAGTGTGGTGATGCTGCCGGGGCCGCTGTGGTTCGAAACGCTCGACCTGCTGCTGGCCTACCTGCCGATGGCCTGGCTTGGCTGGCGCCTCGCCCCCCGGACGCGGCGCGCCGGCTGATCAGAGCTGGGCCAGCGGCATCTTGGCGCCGTCGGGATCGGCGCCAAGCAAGTCGACCAGGTGTTGCAGGTCCTGTTCCATGCGCGCCAGCGTGGCCGGGTCGAGGCTGGCCAGTGCATCGGGCAAGACGCCGGCGAACGGCAGTGGCGCACTGCGCAGGATCTCCAGCCCGGCCGGCAGCGCCCGCAGTGCCACGTTGCGGCGGTCGGCCCCTTCACGCGACGTGGACACGAAGCCCCGCTCGACCAGTGAACGTACCAGGTTGCTGGCGGTCGACTGATGGATGTCGAGCTCGCGCGCCAGCCCGGTGGCGCCGATGCCCGGCCGGCGATCAATGACCGATAGCGCCCACAACTGGGCGCCGCCCAGTCCGGCCTCGCGTTCGACCTGGCGGAAATGCGTCTTCACTGCATTGAAGACGACGCGGAATTGGCGCAGCACCCGCATGGAAGCGGTGCTGTCAGGAGAGTCGGGCGTAATGTCGGTCATGTGCACATGATAAACCATCCGCGCTTGCGGCATCGGGCCCGGTGTGGCCGTCGGCGCCCACGCTGGCGCGCCCGCGGTCGCCTTGCAATCGCCCCATGGTTTCGACCCTGGTCGGCTATACTCGCTGCCTAAGCAATATTCATTACCCGCACGGGCAGCAAGGATTGACATAGTGGACCAGTACGAGAAGACCGAGATCAGGCAGGAACCGCGTGCGACGCCGCGCCAATCTTTCGAGCGCCAGGGGCGGCGCCTGCTGGCGGGCATGGGCCAGCGTCTGCGCGGCGCAGTGTCGATGGCGCGCGAGGGCTTGCGCGATCGCCCGCGCAGCCAGCAGGTGCTGCTGGTCGGACTGTGGTCGATGGCTGGCATCCTGAGCGCCTTCCTGCTCTACCTGATTATCCTGATTCCGCTCACCCCGGGCATTGACGACCTGCACCAGGCCCGGACCGCGCGCCCGAGCGTGATCCTGTCCGCCGACGGCAAGGAACTGGGCAGCTTCGAGAAAGGCCTGCAGGAGCGGATCAAGCTGTCGCAGGTGTCGCCGCACGTGGTCAAGGCATTGATCTCGACCGAAGACCACCGCTTCTATGATCACCACGGGGTTGATTTCAGGCGCATCGCCGGCGCCCTGGTGGCCACCCTCAAGGGCGATTCGCAGGGTGGCTCGACCATTACCCAGCAGCTTGCGCGCAATATGTTCCCTGAAGAAATTGGCCGCGCGCGTAGCATCAACCGCAAGATGAAAGAGCTGATCACGGCGATCAAGCTCGAAAATACCTACAGCAAGACGGAAATCCTCGAAGCCTATCTCAATACCGTCCCTTTCCTGTACAACGCCTACGGCATCGAGATGGCCGCGCGCACCTATTTTGGCAAGCCAGCGCTGCGCCTGGACGTGCTGGAGTCGGCGACCCTGGTGGGCATGCTCAAGGGAACGCATTACTACAACCCGGTCGCCAATCCCGAGCGCTCGAAAACCCGCCGCAATGTGGTGCTGTCGCAGATGGCGCGCCACGGCGCCTTCGGTGCCGAGCGCTACCGGGCACTGGCCAAGCGGCCGCTGCGGGTGCGTTTCGCGCGCCTGAGCGACCGTAGCGGCAAAGACAGCCATTTTGTCGCGCACGTGCGCAAGTGGCTGCAAGACTGGGCCGACGAGAACGACTACGACCTCCAGCTCGACGCGCTGGTAGTGCACACCACGCTCGATCAGGGCCTGCAGGAAGCGGCGCAGCGCGCCGTGGAGCGCCAGTCTAATTCGCTGCAGGCAGTGGCCGACGTCGAGTGGGCGTTGGCCGACATGCCGCGCTCTACCTCGAGCGGCCTGTACGCCTCGATGCGCAGCGAGGTCAGCCCGTTCTCGTATTACTGGCGGACCCACCAGCGCCAGCTCGACGCCTTCGTGCGCGAATCCGGCGACTACCGCAACGCGGTGGACGAAGGCGAAGCACCGGCCGCAGCCCTCAAACGCCTGAAAGCCGACCGTGGCTTCATGGCCAGCCTCAAGAGCGCCAAGACGCGCCTCGAAGCCGGCTTCGTCGCGATGGACCCGCATACCGGCGCGGTACGCGCCTGGATCGGTAGCCGCAATTTCGAGCGCGACCAGTTCGACCACGTGGTGCAGGCCGCGCGCCAACCGGGGTCCACCTTCAAGCCGATCGTGTATGCAGCCGCGCTGGAGCGCGGTATTGCGCCCGACCAGACCTATCGCGACGCGGTGCAGGATATCCGGGTTGGACCGGGCAAGCCCTGGCGCCCGACCGACATGGGCGGCAGTAGTGGCGCCATGATGAGCATGCGCGACGGCCTGGTGTACTCCAAGAACACCATCACGGCCCAGGTGATGCAGGAAGTCGGCCTGGCCCCGATCGCCAGCCTGGCCCAGGGCATGGGCATCCGCCAGAGCAAACTCGAGCAGGTGCCCTCGCTGGCGCTGGGCACCAGCCCGGTCACGCTGCTGGAAATGGTCAGTACCTACAGCACCATCGCGGCGCAGGGCGAATACCGTAAACCAGTGTTCGTACGTCGCATCACCGACCGCGAAGGCACGGTGATTGCCGACTTCTTGCCGGAAGCGCCCCAGCGCGCGCTGTCGCAGGCGTCGGCGCTGAACCTGATCGACATGCTGCGCGGGGTGGTCAACCGCGGCACCGGCGGCGGTGTGCGCTACCGCTTCGGCCTGAACGGCGACGTCGCCGGCAAGACCGGCACGACCCAGAACAATACCGACGGCTGGTTCATCCTGATGCACCCGAACCTGGTGGCGGGCGCCTGGGTCGGCTTCAACGATAACCGCGTCGCGATGCGCAGCAGTTACTGGGGGCAGGGCGGCCACAACGCCTTGCTGCTGGTCGGCGACTTCATGCGCGCGGCGATCGATTCCGGCAAGGTCGACCCGAATGCACTGCTGCCGGGCACGCCCGCGCCGGTAGTGCGCCCTTTCAGGCCGGCTGAAGAAGATGTCGATGAATTGCCGGGCGACCTGCAGTTCGAAGAAGTGGAAGATCCGGCCGAAGAGCCGATGCCAGAGCCGGAAGCCGAGATCGAGTTCAGCAGTCCAGAACGCAATCCGGAGCGCGACCCGGAGCGCGAACCGATGGCGCCACCGCCCTTGCTGGAAGTGATGCCGCCGCCGTCTGGCGACGGCGAAGTGTTCTGAGCCCGCTCCGCGGCGTCTAGCGCTGGGCGCCCGCGCGCAACAGCGGAAACGGATTGAGCGCCCCGCCAGCGCCATACACGCCGTAATGCAGATGCGGCGGCGTGCCTGCCGCATTGCCGGTATTGCCCACATACCCCAGCACCCGGCCCTGCTCGACCCGCATCCCGGGCGCCACGTCCGCGTAGCCGTCGAGGTGGGCATAGTAATGACGCTGGCCGCCCGGCCCCATCATCCACACCACCTTGCCGCCAAGACGGCTCTCTCCGGTGCGCAGCACGATGCCTTCGGTGGCGGCGCGCACGGCGGTGCCGCGGCGCGCAAAGATATCGATGCCCTCGTGGCGGCGGCCGTTGCCGCGCGCGGCATGCCAGGTATCGCGCAAGCGCCCGGGCGCGACGCCCTCTACCGGCACGGCCAGTACTGTCGGAGCCGGCATCGCGCTCAGACGCATTGCATAGAGTGCGTGTCGCAGCCAGGGTCCGGCCAGGCCCCAGGCGGCGATCAGGAGCACGGCAAGCAGCAGACTGCGCAGAAAAATTCGCATGTGATGGGCTTTGGTTTGGCGCGCGCTGCGCGCGCTGCCGGTCCGGTATGCCGGCGTCGTCGATGCAGAGCGCCGGAGCAAGTCTCGAGAGTGCCATCGATGCCTGGACTGTTCCGTTCGCGAGCTCACCGTGGCGGCGCATTCGTGTCTGGCGTATCCAGAGTATCCGGCGCCGGGCGCTTTTGGCCGTGCCGCAGCCAGCGTTTTGAGGTAGGCTTGCCGTACCCGCAGCCAGCCGGGCCGCATAAAACGAAAAGGAGATTCCATGTCCGCACCCTATGACACTACCCAGCCCGAGCGCAGCGCCATCGAAGCCATCGCCGGGACCACCGTCCTCGACTTCGGCACCAACTGGTGCGGTTATTGCCGCGCCGCCGAGCCGCTGATCGACGAGGCCATGGCCGGCGCCGGGGGCGCGCGCCACCTCAAGGTCGAGGACGGCCCTGGCCGTACGCTGGGCCGCGCGTTTCGCATCAAGCTGTGGCCGACCGTGGTGGTGCTCAAGGATGGCCAGGAAGTCGCGCGCGTGGTGCGCCCGGTGTCCGCCGACGAAGTACGCATGGCACTGGCCCAGGCCGGTGCCGCATGAGCGCGGCGGTAGAGGCTACGGCCATCCCCGCTCCTGCCAACAAGCCGCGCACGGTCTTGTTCGCCAGCCTGATCGGCACCACCATCGAGTTCTACGATTTCTATATCTACGCCACTGCCGCGGTGCTGGTGTTTCCGCGGCTGTTTTTCCCGGCCGCCGATCCGGCTGCCGCCACCTTGCAATCGCTGGCGACGTTTGCCATCGCCTTCTTCGCGCGCCCGGTCGGCTCGGCGCTGTTCGGCCATTTTGGCGACCGCGTCGGCCGCAAGGCTACCCTGGTCGCGGCGCTGCTCACCATGGGCATCTCGACCGTCCTGATCGGCCTGCTGCCAACCTATGCATCGATCGGTACCGCCGCGCCGCTGCTGCTTGCCTTGTGTCGTTTCGGCCAGGGCCTGGGCCTGGGTGGCGAGTGGGGCGGGGCGGTGCTGCTGGCCACCGAAAATGCGCCACCCGGCAAGCGCGCCTGGTATGGCATGTTTCCCCAGTTGGGTGCGCCGATCGGCTTCTTCCTGTCGGGCGCCACCTTCCTGGTGCTGGGCCAGACCATGAGCGACGCTGATTTCTTCAGTTACGGCTGGCGCATTCCCTTCCTGGCCAGTGCGCTGCTGGTGATCGTCGGACTATACGTCCGCCTGAAGATCACCGAGACCCCCGATTTCCAGAAGGTGATCGCGCGCGGCGAGCGGGTCAAGGTGCCGGTACTGGCGGTCTTGCGCGAGCACCGCCGGGCACTGGTGCTCGGAACCATTGTCGCGGTCTCGACCTTTGTGGTGTTCTACCTGATGACGGTATTCGCCCTGAGCTGGGGCACCACCCGGCTCGGCTTCTCGCGCCAGGAATTCCTGACCCTGCAGCTGGTGTCGGTGGTGTTCTTCGGACTGACCATCCCGCCGTCGGCGCTGCTGGCCGACCGCTATGGCCGGCGCGCCGCCATGATCGTGGTCAGTGCGGCAATCGCCCTGTTCGGATTGCTGTTCGGTCCGCTGTTCGGCGCCGGCACCGCGTTCTCGGTCGGGCTTTTCATGGTCGCCGGCATGTGCCTGGTCGGATTTACCTATGGACCCTTGGGCACCTTGCTGGCCGGGATGTTCCCTCCAGAAGTGCGGTACACCGGCGCCTCGCTTACCTTCAACCTGGCCGGCATCCTGGGCGCGTCGCTGGCGCCGTATGCCGCGACCTGGCTGGCGACCAACTACGGCCTGCCATGGGTGGGTTACTACCTGAGCGCCGCCGCACTCCTGAGCCTGGGCGCGCTGCTGCTGATGGGCAAGGCCGGCAATGAAGGCGAGGCGCCGCAGAAGCTGGCTTGACGTAAATACTGCTTGCCAATGTGCATATGTCTGGACCAGAATAGCCGGCTGTTACTGACATTCGGGGGATCGCGTGCAGCAGGCAAACAACAGTCAGGCAGGGGCCGCCCAGCTCGCAGCGCTCGAACGCGACGCACTGCAGGCCGGCGCGCGTGGCGAGCTCCAGCGCGCCAATCGTGTGTGGGAAAGTATCCTGGCGCTGGCACCCGGCCATCCACGCGCGCTGCGCTCGCTGTCGCACGCCGCCTTTGAAGCCGGCGACCGGGTAGGCGCGCGGGCCCTGCTCGAACGGTTGGTGGCGGCCGACGGCCGCGAGGTCCAGCAATGGCTGAACCTGGCCGTGGTTTGCCTGGCGCTGGAGGACGATGCGGGCGAAGAAGCCGCGATCCGCGGCGCCTTGACGGTCGATCCCTACGACCTGGTGGCGCTGGTGCTGCGCAGCCGCTTGTACATCCGCCAGGGCAAGCGCCAGGCCGCGGCCGCGGCCTGCGCCGCGGTGGCGGCGGTGGCCCCGCCCATGCACATGCTGGCGCCCGACCTGAAGCCGGCGGTGCGCGAGGCGCTGGCCTGGCACGATGCCTACAACCGCGAGTTTGGCGGCTACCTCGATGCCTTCCTGCAGCCGCATCTCAACGAGGTCGCGGGTGAAAACCTGCAGCGTTTCCGCGATTCGCTCGACGTCATGCTGGGCCGTAAGCGGCGCTATGATTCGCAGCCGGCGATGTTCCATTACCAGGGGCTGGCGCCGGTGAGTTTTTTCGCGCGCGGCGATTTTTCCTGGCTCGACGCCTTCGAGGCTGCCACCGGCGAGATTCGCGACGAATTCCTCGCGGTACAGGCATCAAGGCAGGGCTTCTCGCCCTATATCGATTACGGCGACGACCTGCCACTGGCCCAATGGGCTGAACTGAACCGTTCGCCAAGCTGGAGTGCCTTGCGCCTGATCGATAACGGCGAAGCCGTCGCCGCCAATGCGCAGCGCTGCCCGCGCACCATGGCATTGCTGGCGACGGCGCCCCAGCCCAAGCAGCCGGGACGCACGCCGAGCGCGATGTTCTCGGTGCTCAAGCCACGCACCAGGATCCCGCCGCATACCGGCGTGAGCAACGTCCGGCTGGTCACCCACCTGCCGCTGATCGTGCCGCCAGATTGCGGATTCCGGGTTGGCAACGACACCCGGCAATGGGAAGAAGGCAAGGCTTGGGTATTCGACGACACCATCGAACATGAGGCCTGGAACGATAGCGACCAGCTGCGCGTGGTGCTGATCTTCGACATCTGGCATCCGCAGCTGTCGCAGGCCGAGCGCGCATTGATCACCGCCATGAGCGCCGGCATCAACGCCTTTACCCAAACGGCGGGCGGCTTCCAGCTCTGAGCCTGATGTTCTAGAACGAATAGACCATCGTCAGCGAGGTCTGGGTATCGGTGTTCTTCTTGCCAGTGGGGACGCTGGTATCGTTGCGGGCGCTGAAGCCGGCCTTCATCTGCATGGTCGAATTGATCTTGGTGCTCAGCGAGGTCTCGGCCACCGAATGGGTATTCGACGTGCCTTTCTCGACGCTGATCGTCTGCGCGAAATAGGCTGACGGGCTGACGCGCCAGCGGAACTGCGCCGCGCCACGCACCGTCAGGCCGCTTTCCTCTTCTCCGGAAGCGCGCTCGCCGGCGAAATAGCCCGGGCCGATCTCGACGTCGAGCGACTTGTCGCCGGTATTGAACCAGTTCGAACCATGCCCGATCGCGACCGACGAGTAACGGGTATAGGCGCCGAACCGGTCGTTGACGTGCGAGCCGAGGATAAATGCACGCCGGCCTGCGCCGAGCAGCTTGAGCGAAGCCTTGGCCGAGGCGGCGAAGCGCTCGGCCGACTTGCTCTTTTCGATATTGCCGTCGTCGTCCTCGTACTCGTCTTCTTTGAAGAAGCCGCTGACGACGAATTCATGGCTCCAGTTCTCGGTTTCGTGGCGGGCGTCGATCTTGCCCGTGATCGAGGTGCCGCTGGTGTTGCCCGAGGTGGTGATGGCACCGAGTTCGGCCGAGGTAAACCAGCCGCCTTCGGGAATCTCTGGCGGCGCCACGCTCAGCGGGGCGTGGACGTCGCCGACCAGGGGAAGGTCGGGTGCGGCATGCGCCGCGCCGTGGATGGCGCTCACGGCCAGCGCCAGGATCTGGATGAATTTCATTAGCGTCGGTGTGCCAGCGGTGGCTCGTGCAAAATGCCGGCTATTGTAGCGCAAAGGCAGCGTAAAAGATGCTTTGCGACACATTATCCGGCCTGGCGCCGGCATCGACACGTACTATTACGTGCCGACGTAGACGATCTTGAAGGTGAACAGGGCGGCGATTACCCACACCACTGGCGCGACCTGGCGTGCCCGCCCGGTCAGCAGCTTGAGCACCGCATAGGTGATGAAGCCAAAGGCAATGCCTTCGGCGATCGAGAACGTGAAGGGCATCGCCAGCGCCGTGACCGCAGCCGGAATGCTCTCGGTGGAGTCGCTCCAGTCGACGTCGCCCAGGTCTCCCAGCATCAGGCAAGCCACGAACAGCAGCGCCGGAGCGGTGGCGTAGGCCGGGACTACCGCCGCCAGCGGCGCGATGAACAGGCAGGCCAGGAACAGCAGCGCCACGGTGACGGCGGTCAGGCCGGTGCGCCCACCAGCCTGGACCCCGGATGCGCTTTCCAGGTAGGCAGTGGTGCTCGAGGTGCCCAGTATGCTGCCGGCCACGATGGCGCCACTGTCGGCCAGCAGCGCCTTGTTCAGGCGATCGAGCTTGCCTTCGACCAGCAGGCCGGCACGGCGCGCCACACCCATCAGGGTGCCGGTGGCGTCGAACAGTTCCACCAAAAAGAACACCAGCACCACATTCAGGATGCCGGCCGAAAGCGCTCCCGGGATGTCGAGCTTGAACAGGGTCGGCTCGATCGAGGGCGGCGCCGAGAAGATGCCGTTGTAGGTATTGCCGCCGAAGTAGAACGACAGTACCGTCACCAGCACGATGCCGATCAGGATCGCGCCCTTCACCCGCAGGCGGTCCAGGGCGACGATCGCGAAGAAGCCGATGACGGCCATGATCGCTTCGGGCTTGTGCAGGTCGCCGGCTTTGACCAGCGTAGCCGGGCTGGCGATCACGATGCCGGCATTCTTGAGGGCGATCAGGGCCAGGAACATGCCCAGGCCAACCGTGATGGCGACGCGCATCGAGCGCGGGATACCATTGACGATCATGCCGCGCAGGCCCAGCACCGAGACCAGGATGAACAGGCAGCCGGAAATGAACACCGCGCCCAGCGCGGCCGGCCAGGCAATCCCCATGCCCAGCACCACGGCATAGGCAAAGTAGGCGTTCAGGCCCATCCCCGGCGCCATCGCGATCGGATAGTTCGCGTACAGTCCCATTACTGCGGTGCCGAGCGCGGCCACCAGGCAGGTCGCCACGAATACCGACTCTTTCGGCATGCCGGCGTCGCCCAGGATCGAGGGGTTGACGAAGATGATGTAGACCATCGTCAGGAAGGTGGTCAACCCGGCCAGCAGTTCGGTGCGCACGTCGGTGCCGCTTTGGGTTAAATGGAAGAATTTGTCGAGCATTGCGGTGGCTCCAGGCTTGTTTTGCCCGAAGCATACCACCCCACTGTCGCGTCGCGCATGCAGCCCGCCGCCGGATGGCCGATTACGCTCCCCTGGCGATGCCGATGCGCTAACATGACGGCTCTATTACCACCGACTCGTCGCCATGCCAAAGAACAAGCGTCCGCTGCCCCGTACTTCCAACAATACCCGCGAGCCCGACAGCAGTGCCGAGGCCAACGGGCTGGCCGAACTGGCGCTTGCCATCGTCGAGCAAGAAGACGCGGCCGGGTTCGAATCCGGCCCGGATCGCGACGGCGAGCTGCTGGCGACGGTGCGCAAGTTACTGCGCAAGAAACGCGACGAGGTGCTGTACGAAGCGATCGAACAGGCCCGCTTCACCGATCCCGAAGCCTGCCGCCTGCTGCGCGGGCGCATCGAAGAAGAAGCCGCGACCCTGCGCCTGCGCCGCGACGATGGGCGCGAATATGAGATCGACGCGTTCCTGATTCCGCTGTTCGTGCGCAGCACCGGCGCTCTGGTAGCGCAAGAGACGTTCCAGGACGCTGCCGCCTTCGAGGAACTGTCGGCCAGCTTTCATACGGCCGCTCTGGAGGGCAAGGACGCCAGGCTGGTGCTGATCCAGCACGCCTACGATCTGGCCGAGATCGACCACATCGCATTTTCTACCCTGCACGAAATGCTGCGCGAGGCGGCCGCATCGCTGCTGGAAAAGAAGCTGCAGCCGGCACCGACCATCGAGGCCAGCATACGCGGCTGGACCGGCGAGCGCTTCGCCCCCGACGAGTCGGCCATGGAGCTGCGCTTCCTGCTCGGCTTCTCGCTCAAGCGCGTGGGCGACCCCTTCTACACGGTCCCGCGCGACGAAGCCGAGGCCGACGCCTGGTACGCCGCGCGCGCCGAGCGCTATCGTGCCTGGACCGCGCAGGCCGCGAGCGCGGTTCGGCGCTGCCTGGCCGCCGATCCGGAACGCCTGCATGTCGATTTCCTGTACCAGGACCTGTTCTACGGCGCCAAGGAGCAGGGCCTGGCCGAACTGACCACCCTTGGCACGCTGTCGGAAGTGGCGCGCAAGCTGGCGGCCAAAGAACTCGACCCGGGCCAGGTGCATGCGGCGCTGGCGCCACTCGACGCGGGCGAACATATCGTGCTGCGCGTGAACCTGTATGCGCTCGATGGCGGCACCCCGTGGGCCAGCGTGGAGGTTCCGGTGGATCTGGCGGCGGACCTGGGCGCGGAAGTCGATCATTGGTGCGATGCGCTGCTGTCGTTCGGGCTCGAAGGCGTGTCGGTCGCGACCGGCTTTAGCCCCGATGGCCACGCCGAAGGCGCCGAACCCTACCAACCTGGCTGATGCCATCGCAAGCCGGTCGCTACGGGTTTTGACACCTGTTGTCCTACTTCGGGCGGGGCCGTGCTCTGTCGCATGTGCCCGCCCATGCCTGCGTGCCGGCGCAGAATGAAACCAGCGCCCGAAAACGATGATTTTGGCCGAACGCCAGCGCCAGGAAGGGTAAAAAATTGACAACTTTTCGTAGTTGAACTTCCTGTAACTGCGTAGGACCAGGCTTACACTATATTGGGGAGCGGGCGAGTCTTACCTATGAGAAGGTAAGTTCTTGACAGCCGAAACATTTCGTCGAGCTAATGTTGCAGCGCGCAAATGAGGAGCGCGCAAAAATATTAGAAAATTTGCATGATACGATCTCGGTGTACGGTCGGCTCCATGCACGGCCGGAGACTGGCATCGAGAACAATCTGCCAGGCATTTCCAAACAACTATAGCGCCAGCCAGGCGAAAGGACTACCACATGCCGACCTTGATCGTGTTTTGCCACCTCCGTTGGGACTTTGTCTTCCAGCGTCCCCAACACCTGATGACCCGTCTGGCTGAACACTACAATATCGTGTTTGTCGAGGAACCGGTGTATAGCGAAGGCCAGGCCTGGCTCAAGCAAACGGTGGCAGCGCCGAACATCACCGTCTGCCAGCCGCATACCCCGATCCACGCGCCAGGCTTCCACGACGATCAGTTGCCAACGCTCCAGAACCTGCTGGCCGACCTCGTGCCCGAGGGCGAACAGCCGGTCGTGTGGTTCTATACACCGATGGCACTGCCTTTGCTGCAAGGCTTGAGCCCGTCCAAGATCGTCTATGACTGCATGGATGAACTGGCGATGTTCAAGAACTCCCCGAAACAATTGCTGCAGCGCGAGAGCGCCTTGCTGAATATGGCCGACGTGGTATTTACCGGCGGCCCGAGCCTGTACCAATCCAAGCGCGACCGCCATGCAAACGCGCACTGCTTCTCGAGCAGCGTCGATGCCAGGCATTTCCGCCAGGCCCAGGACCGCGACATCTCGCATCCGGACCAGGCCCACATCCCTGGCCCACGCCTCGGCTTCTATGGCGTCATCGACGAGCGCTTCGACGTCGACCTGGTCTCTGCCATGGCCGATGCCCATCCGGAATGGCAGATCGTGCTGGTTGGCCCGGTCGTGAAGATCGACCCGGCGACGCTGCCCAAGCAGCCGAACGTTCATTACATGGGCCAGCGCACCTATGACGAGCTGCCGCAGTTCCTGGCCGGCTGGGACATCTGCCTGCTGCCGTTCGCGATGAATGATTCGACCAAGTTCATCAGCCCGACCAAGGTGCTCGAGTACATGGCGGCCGAACTGCCATCGGTATCGACCCCGATCACCGACGTGGTGGTGCCTTACGGCGACGTGGTAGCCATCGCCGACACCGCGCAGCAGTTCATTGCCGCCTGTGAGCGCCAGCTCGCCATGTCCGATGGCGAGCGCCAGATCATGGCCAGCCGCATGCGCGACGTGGTGGCCGGGACCTCCTGGGACCGTACCGCGGCCAGCATGCACGACTTGATCACCAGCGCAGTGCCGGGCAACGGCGCCCAGCGCCTGGGTGCAGGCAAGACTGAAGTCGCGACCCCTGATCTGGCAGCAGCCAAGGTCAGCGCACTACCGGTAGCCAAGTCCGCGTAAAGCGGACCATCAGGTAAGCGGCCAGCGGGCCCTGCAGGGCCGCTGACTGGCGACGGCGCGGCGGTTTGTCCCTGGGGGCAGACCGCCGTTTTTACGCTGGGGGCCGGCCTTCGGACCCGATTGCTTCAGTGCCTGGTAGGCTTTGCACCCATGGCGGCGAGCGGCGCCGACGGCGGCGGCCAGCCGCCGGCCGGGTCGCCGGTGTCGGCCACCCGCACCACCGACAATGGATGCGCGAACTGAATTTCTTCTTGCTGGAAAGCGCGGTACACCTGCAGCAAGATCGCGTGCTGGGCATCCATGTGCAGCAGGTAGTCGGGGTTCTTGAAGTGGTAGACCACCTCGAAGTCGAGCGACCAGTCGCCATAGCGAAAGAAGTGGGCCCGCTCGAAATCGACGTCGGTGCGCGCCGCGATGATGTCGCGCACGATGCCGGGGATTGCCGTCAGCCGGGCCTCGCCGGTGCCATAGGCAACCCGCAGCACGAAGGCGACCCGGCGCGCCAGCATGCGCTTGTGGTTATGGATCCGGCTGCGCAGCAGTTCGCCGTTAGAAAATACGATCTGTTCTCCACCCAGGCCGCGCAGCCGCGTAGTCTTGAGTCCGATGTATTCGACCGCGCCGAGCGCGTCGCCGACGATGATGAAGTCACCCACCTCGAATGGCTTGTCGAGCATGATCGAGAGCGAGGCGAACAGGTCGCCGAGGATGCTCTGGGTGGCCAGGGCCACCGCGATGCCGCCCACCCCGAGACTGGCCACCAGGGTAGTGATATTGAAGCCGAAATTATCCAGCATCATCAGGAAGCCGACCATCCATACCACCAGCCGCAGCATGAAGAACACGATGGTGCTGGACGCCTTGCGATTGCCGTCGCCCGGGGTATTGAGCAACTGGCTGCGCCAGCCGCGCAGGCCGGTGTCGCCCCACAGGGCCAGTTGCAGTATCAGCGCAGCGATGGCCAGGCGCGACACCACCAGCGTCCAGCTTTCGGGTATGAGCAAGAAGATGCTGCCAAGGTAGATTCCGATCGCCAGCAGGCCTGCCAGGTAGGTCTTGCGCAGCATCAGGACGATCAGGTCGTCGACCCGCGTTGGCGTGTGCCCCGGCCGCTCGGCCAGGCGGCGCAAGGCGATGCTGCGCGCAAAGGCCATCGTGGCGGTCGCGCCGATGCAGGCGCCCAGGGCCAGCATCCAGTTTTCCAATTCGTTATTGCTTACCAAAAATTCCATCCATGACTCCGTTATCCAGGCAAAGGCAACTGCCAGTGTGCGGGTGGGAGCGCACACGGCGCGCACAGTTAATAATGTTGCAAGTACTCATTTTGGCCTCCGGCGTTCCCCATGCGCAGGCTGCGCCACCCTTGACCGAATGCCGCTAACATGAGGCGCTGTACATGGTTGACTGCGGCGTGCCCGCCGCAGACCCGCCGCAGACCCGCATCGGAGGAAGAACAATGAATAGCTTACCGCCTGCCACCGGTTACGAAGTGGCCGACATCATGCGCGGCATCTATGGCGATGGCATCATCGCCTGCCGCGGGGCCTTCGAGCGCAGCCTGATCGAAGAGCTGGGCGCCGACATCGACGTGCTGTTCCGCGAAGCGCAGGCGCGTCCCGGCGGGGCCCTCAACCGCGGCCCCAACCGGTTCTATGTCGAAGTGCATCCGGAACGGTTGCGCGGCTTCATCGCATTTGCCAGCCACCCGTGGGTGGTGGCCGTGTGCAGCGCGGTGCTGGGGCCGGATTACCGGCTGGTCGAAGTCGGGTTCGATGTTCCCGGCCCGGGCGCGATGCACCAGCCCTGGCACCGCGATTTCGCCTCGCCACCGGAAACCGTCAGCGGCCGGCGCCTGAGTTCGCTCGCGTTCAACCTCACCACGGTCGACGTCACCGACGACATGGGGCCGTTCGAGATCGCACCGGGTACCCAATGGGATTTGTTCGGCGGCGATCCGATGTTTCCCGACGCTTCGCTGTGGCCACGCTATGACGCGCGTGCCGAGCGCAAGCTGCCGAAGATGGGCGACATCTCGGCCCGGTCGGCCTTGACCATTCACCGCGGCACGGCCAACCGCTCGAACCGGTCGCGCCCGGTGCTGGTGCTGGGCGCGGATGCGCCGGATGCAAGCAATGCGATCCGGCACGACCTGCAGATGTCGCAGGCCTACTACGACGGTCTGCCGCCGGCGGTGCGCGAGCACCTGAGCTGCCGGGTGGTCGAACGGCTGGAACCGATCGAGCAGGCCCATACCATCGAAGGCCTGAAGATGGGCGTGACGATGTCTTGAAAAAATAGGGCGCGGCTGGCGCCGCGCCGGGATTGCCGCAACTATTGCGACGCGGCTGGTTTCTTGGGGGTGTCTGGCAGTGAATCGGCTATGCCGTTCTCGGGCGCCTGGCCGACGCGCCGGGCTTCGTCGGAATGCTGGTCGAGGCTGACTTCTTCGGCGACGTCGAAGCGGCCGTCTTCAGCACCTCCCTCGCCCGGGAGCAGGTTGTCGGAGCGCTGGTCCTGTCCGCCTGCTGCGGCGGGATTGCCCGATTTTGGGGTGGTGTGGTCCGCTGTTGCCATGGTGTACTCCTGTTGACGATTGTTCATGCCACATTATCGCGCCGCACCCGGCCAGCAGGCGCACGCTAGCCTCACTGGTGACGAAGTCTGGAAAGTTCTATTGTCGTTTGACGTTCATCAAAGGTGCTCGGCTACAATGTGGCCTTGCTTGCTTTTGATGTTCCCGACATGCTTCGACCTATCCTGGCGCGCCTATGGCTGGCGGCGGCCTTGCTGCTCTCCGGCGCCGCCCATGGCGCCGGCTGCCCCGTCCATTACCTGGACGGCCGCGCACCCGAGATCCGTCACGCGAAACTGGCCGAAGCCACGCGCGAACTGTGCTACGACGAGTTCGGCGTGATGCATTCCGGGGTCACCCGCACCGCGCTCTGGTCGGCCGAATTCTTGCACGCAGAGCAGATCGACGCGGCCCGGGGACTCGAGCGCGACAACGCATTCCATGCCGAGCCGCGCCTGCCGCGCGCCCACCGCGCCGAGCTGTCCGACTACGCCCGCAGCGGGCTCGACCGTGGGCACCTGGCGCCGAACGGCAACATGCCGCACCGGCGCGCCCAGCGCGAGAGTTTTTCGCTGGCGAACATGGTGCCGCAAGACCGTGAGCACAACCGCCATATCTGGGCACCGATCGAAGGTGCGGTGCGCAAGATGGCCAAGCGCGAGGGTGCTTTGTACGTGATCACCGGCCCGGCTTTCCTGGGCACGAAGCTGCGCAAGGTTGGCAATGTCCTGGTGCCGAGTCACCTGTACAAGGTGGTCTACAGCCCGCGTCAGAAAGCGGCCGCCGCCTGGTTCGTCGAAAATCGCGGCGCGGCGCCGATTCATACCATTCCGGTCGCCGAGCTCGAGCGCATCGTCGGCATCGAGCTGCTGCCGTCCTTGACCCAGCGCCAGAAGGAACGCATGCTGGCGCTGCCAAACATCCGCCAGCGCAAGACCCGACCCTGACCCATGGAGCTGACATGACGCGCAAGAACACCTTCACGCCCTATGCCAACGAAGCCGACGTCATCGAGATCGGCAACCTGATGCTGGAAAACCGCGTCGACCGCATCACCGTGTCGGGCGACGTCGACCTGACCGCCGACCAGCAGGGCTTGCGCGACGCCCGCCGCCTGCACCAGGCGCTGGCCGCCATCGTTGCCGCGCTGGAGGCACGCGACTTGCCCGAGCAGCTACCGCCGCCCGAGATCGGGTTCGTCGCCAATCCGTTTAGCTGAGGGCGACGCTGGCGTTAGCTCGCCGTCCTTTTTGCTTAGTAAAATTCCAGCAGTCAACGGTGTGCAAGGCCCATGCCGATTCGGGTAATCTGGTTCGCTCTCATGCAGCGATTCCGAGGAGCCGATCGATGTCCAGTAGTACCCCCGAGCAGCATGACCAGGATGATCTGCGCATTCCCGTGATCGAGGAGCAGCTCGCCGTCGGCACCCGCGTCGTCGATGCTGGCCGTGGCGTGCGCATCCACAAGACCGTTTCGGAACAGCCGGTCACCATCGACGAGCAGCTGGCGCACGACGTCGTAGAGGTCCGGCACGTCGCGGTCGACCGGATCGTGGCGGCCGGCGAGACGCCGGCCAACCGTTACGACGGCGACACGCTCATCATCCCCGTGCTCGAGGAAGTGCTGGTCGTCGAACGGCGGCTTCGCATCATAGAAGAGCTGCATATCAGCCGGACCCGGCATCACGAACGCCACCAGGAAACCGTGCCACTGAAAGTGGAACGCGTGGACGTGGAGCGCTTCGACGAGGCTGGCAATCCACCGGTGTCATGACATCATCCCTTTCGGAGGAACGACCATGCAACATACCCTTGTAGCCGTTTTTGATAACCGCACCGACGCCCAGAATGCCATGAACGAGCTGTTGTCCTCGGGTTTCTCGCGCGAAGAGGTACGCCTGTCCGGATCCGATACCGGTTCGGCCAGCACCACCGCGAGCGACACCGACACCGACAGCGGCTTCGGCAGCGGCATCAAGAATTTCTTCAGCGACCTTTTCAGTGACAGCGACGAGCATGTCGACCGCTATCAGGGTGCGCTCAGTAGCGGCAAGAACGTCATCACCCTGACCGCCGATTCGCTCGACGAAGTCGAGCGTGCAGCCGATATCATCGAAGGCTTCGGCCCGGTCGACATCGACGAGCATGCGAGCGGCACTGGCGCCGGGGTGCCGGGCGCGATGCTCTCGGGCAGCCAGAGCGGCATGTCCTCGTCGTCGATGTCGGCCCAGTCGGGCTCATCCGGGCAGCAGGGTTCGCTGACGGGTTCTTCGCTGCAGCGTGATACTTCCAGCCACATGGGCGGCGCCGGATCGGATGCCGCGCGCTCGAATGCGACCCAGTCGATTCCGGTCGTGGAAGAACAGCTAAAGGTCGGCAAGCGCGAGGTGCAGCGTGGCGGTGTGCGCATTTTCTCGCGTGTCGTCGAAACCCCGGTCAACGAAACCATCGGCCTGCGCGAGGAACATGTCGACGTCCAGCGGCGCCAGGTAGACCAGCCGCTCGATCCGCTCGATAGCACGGCGTTCAAGGAGCAGACCATCGAAATGCGCGAGACCTCTGAAGAAGCCGTGGTCGAGAAGTCCGCGCGCATCGTGGAAGAAGTCACGATCGGCAAGCAGGTCAATGAACGCCAGGAGCAGATCAGCGATTCGGTGCGCCACACCGAGGTCGACGTCGAACAGCTCGGTACGACCGGCACGCAAGACCGCGACAGCGAATACCGATCGCATTTCCAGAGCCACTACGGCAGCACGGGCGACCGCTATGACGACTACGCGCCGGCCTATGGCTACGGTTCGCAGATGCGCAGCGATACCCGCTACAAGAACCGCGGCTGGGCCGAAGCCGAGAACGACCTGCGCACCGACTGGGAGTCGCGCAACAGCGGCAAGGCCGGATCGACCTGGGACCGGATGAAAGCTGCCGTGCGTCATGGCTGGGATCGCATGACCGACGACGACGACAGCAGCAAGCGCTCGTACTGATAAAGAACATCGGCGGCCTGCAAGGCCGCCCTAGCTCGCGCGAACGGCGCCCCGGTATGAAACCGGGGCGCCGTTTTTCTTGCGCCTACGCCAATTGATGTGTTCGCAAGCCGGCGCGCGCGCGACCCCGTGATCCGTACGCGGCAGTCGCGCGCGCGCCGCGCCGGGTTTGGAGTAATCTAAAACCAATCGCCCAGCTGGGAGGGCGGGTGTCCGGCACGCTGCCGGCGCAATGACAATCACTATGACGGAGGACTGACCATGCAACACACGCTAGTAGCCGTGTTCGACAATCGCAACGACGCCCAGAATGCCATGAACGAACTGCTCGCGTCGAGCTTCACCCGCAACGAGGTACGCCTCTCGAACGCCGACCCGACCGGAATGACCGACAGCGTCACCGGCAGTAGCGAACCGTACACCAACGATGGCACCGGCGAGGGTATCGGCGCCAGCATCAAGCACTTCTTCACCGATCTGTTCGGCGCCGATCACAGCGAGCGCGCCAGCCGCTACGAAGGTGCGGTGACCCGCGGCCACCATGTCCTGACCGTCACCGCCGACTCGCTGCCCGAAGTCGAACGCGCCGCCGACATCGTCGAGCGCTACGGGCCGACCGACATCGACGAGCAGGCATCGGGACCAGGATCGCACAGCGCCGGCGCCATGGGCCTGGCCGGTTCGCAGGAGTCGATGCGCATGAGCGGCGCCGGCGGCATGCAGTCCGCACGCCCTGTGGCGCAATCTGGCCAGCCAGGCGTGGGCCAGAGCCAGCAGCTCGACAACCCGGGTGATCCCCAGTTGTTCGCGCAGCAGTCGCTGCACCAGGCCGAGCCGATGGGCCAGACTTACCAGGAGCCTCAGGGCTCGAGCGGGCTGGGCGCCACCGGCGCTACCTCGTTCCAGGGTTCGACCCTGCAGGATAATTCGGTCCAGGGTTCCGCGCTCGAAGGCTCGGCCAAGCAGGGCAGCCTGTCTGGTTCGCAGCAGCGCGACACCCGGATGGGCGACAGCGTGGGTGGTGATATGGGCGGCGGTATGCGCTCCACCGAAATTCAGCGTGGCAGATCGCGCATTTATTCGCCGTCGGCAGGCGCGGGCCTGAGTCCAGGCCTGGACTCGAGCAGCGCTGCCGGTGACGACGATAGCCACTACCGCAGCCATTACGAATCCAACCTGAGCAGCTCGGGCGATGATTACGACAGCTACAAGCCAGCCTACTCGTTCGGTAAAGAGATGCGCAAGAGCGAGTTGTACCGTAACCAGCCGTGGGACGACATCGAGGGCGACATGCGCCGTGGCTGGGATTCGCGCATTGCGGTCGGCACCGGCTCGGGCAGCGCATCGGGCAGCGAGGGTATCGGCGCCACCTGGGACAAGATGAAGGCGGCAATCCGCCATGGCTGGGAAAGCATGACTGGCGAACATAGCGCGGTCTCGACCTCAACCCCGTACTCGACCTCAGTGCGCAGTGCCGGCAGCGATGACGACGACAGCGCCTACCGCAGCCACTGGAACGCCAACTACAGTGCCGCCAGCGAGGGCGCGAGCTATGACCAGTATCGGCCTGCTTATTCCTACGGTGCGGACATGGCGCGCAGTGAAAAATACCGCGGACGCCAATGGAACGAAGTCGAAGGCGAGCTGCGCTCCGACTGGGACGCGCGCCATGGCGGCAACGAGCAATCGACCTGGGATAAGATGAAGCTGGCGGTGCGTCACGGCTGGGATCGCATGACCTCCTGATCGCCACGGTAGCTGGCGGTAACCGCATCGGCGCCCCCTCGGGCGCCGATTTTACTGGCGAGCCTGACGCGACACCCCGGCAGCCCGCTAGGCGGCTTCGCTCAACGGCAAGCTGATCCGGTTGCGGCCGAGGTGCTTGGCACGGTACAGGGCAGCGTCGGCGATCGCCACCAGCTCGCTGGCATTGCTGTCGGGCCCGGCGATGGCGGTGGCGGCGCCGATCGACACGGTCACGTGCCGGGTCGGCGAGGTGCAGGGCAACTGCAGTTGCTCGACGCGGCAGCGGATGCGTTCGGCGACGATGGCGGCACCCTTGAGCGACTGATTCGGCAGGATCACGGCGAATTCTTCGCCGCCGTAGCGGGCGACCAGGTCGTTGGCACGCATCTCACCAGACACCGCCCTGGCAATGCGCTTGAGGCATTCGTCGCCGCCCAGGTGGCCGTTGGCATCGTTGTAGGCCTTGAAGTTATCGACGTCCACCATCAGCAGCGACAAGGGCTGACCCTGGCGCAGCGCGCGTGCCCACTCGGCATGCAGGGTATCGTCGAAGCAGCGGCGATTGGCCAGGCCAGTGAGGCCGTCGCGCGTGGCCAGCTGTTCCAGCGCCACCTGCGCCATCTTTTCATCGGTCAGGTCGCGCAGGGTTTCCACTACGGCGGTGAGCTCGCCGTCCGCATCGTAGATGGCACTGGCGTCTGCGGCCAGGTAGCGCCGGCGTCCGGCGCGCGGCATCTCGAACCAGCTCTCGAGGCACAGGCTTGCCGCTGCCCCCTCGGGGGCGCAGCGCGGCAATATCTGGCGCACCTCGTCGGTTCGGTTCTGCAAGACCAGGTCGGCCAGGGTAGGGCGGCGATGCTCGTAGAAGCTGCGCCAATGGTCGCTGGTGCCCAGGATTTCCCGCGCTGCCACGCCGGTCAGCCGTTCGCAGGCGCGGTTCCAGATCATGACACGGGCGTGGCGGTCGAGCACGAAGACCGGAATCGAGATGGTCTCCATCAGTTGACCGACGAAGGTCTCGTCCTTCACGAGTGCGGCGGCGGCCGGCACCTTGATGCCTGCGCTGGTGTTTGTCGATCCGATCATGATATCCCCTGCGTTCCGGTTGGCAGCCGAAATGACTGCCAACAGGAAACGATTTTGCTACCGCAGGTGGTCGTACTTATTGATTTAGAGCAAAAATCCGCATTGCTGCCGCTTTGCCGCGGGAGCCCGCCCTACCGGCAGCGTCACCGATAGCACGGTTCCGCCACAGCGTCCGGCAGCCAGTCGCAGGCTGCCGCCCAGGGCCTCGAAGCGTTCACGCATGCATCCGAGTGCGCTGTCGCCGCCAACCGCAGGCAGGGTGGCCAAGCCGGTACCGTCGTCCTCGACCACCAGGGTGATCTCGGTAGCCGCAGCGGTCAAGGTGACGCAGACCGTGGTGGCATGCGCGTGCTGCGCCACGTTTGCGAGCGCTTCTTGCAGCGCGCGCAATAGCACGGCGTCGACGGCACGATCGCGGCACGCCCCGTACAGCGGGTCGGTGCCAGCGTCGAACCGGTAGTCCAATCCGTGCAGGCGGGCGAATTCGGCCAGATGGCGCTCGGCCGCCTGGCGCAGGCTACTGCCGGGAGCGATCGGACGCAGGCCGGCCACGATCGCGCGGCTGGCCTTGACGACCGCATCGAGATTGGCGATTGCTGTGGTCAGCTTGTCGTGCACCCCGGGCGAGGTGCCGCGCACCGCGGCCTGCTGCAGCGCCAGTTCAACCCGCAGCGACAGCAGCCGGTGGCCGAGTTCTTCGTGGAGTTCGCGTGCGATGCGGCTGCGTTCCGATTCGCGCACGGTTTCCTGTCCATGTACCAGCCGGCACAGCACTTCGTGATTGCCGGCCAGCGCGGTTTCAAGCTCGGCATGGGCGCCGCGCTCGGCCTCGAGCTGCTGTTCCAGCGCGCGGCTGCGTTCTTCTGCGGCCTGCGCGCGCCGCTGCAGCAGCGCAGTCATTGCCAGCGCCGCCACGACCACCATTGCCGCCGCCACCAGTTCGGGCGCGGCGCTACGCAGGGCGAGCGTGGTCGCATCCCTGGCCAATGCCGGCGTGCCCGCGCCAAGGACGGCGAGCGCACCCGTCCGCGCCGCGATGCCGGCCAGGCGGCAGATAAAGATTGATGGGGAGTTCGTCATGGCTTCCTTCTTACTCACGTTCGGAACATTCCTCATGAAGGTACATCGGAGTCCGACGAATAACATTGTCGGTTCTCAATGCATGAACGCTACATGGGGCCGTGGCCGTGAGCATGCCGGGTGGCGCCGCTGGCAAGGTCGCGGCGCGGCAGGCTATAATGGAAGGTTGACGAGAGGCTTAACGTGACTTACAGCATCAAAGAGATCTTCTACACCCTGCAGGGAGAAGGCGCCCATGCAGGGCGTCCGGCGGTGTTTTGCCGCTTCTCCGGTTGCAACCTCTGGAGCGGTCGCGAGCAGGATCGCGCCACCAGTATTTGCCGCTTTTGCGACACCGATTTTGTCGGCACAGACGGCGAGCGTGGCGGCAAGTTCCGCGACCCGGCGGCGTTGGCGGCCGAGATCAACGGCCTGTGGCCGGTCACGCATGCTGCCAGCAAATACGTGGTTTTCACTGGCGGCGAGCCGCTGCTGCAACTCGATCGCGCCCTGATCGATGCCATGCATGCGCATGGATTCATGATCGCCATCGAGACCAATGGCACGCTGCCAGTGCCGCAAGGGGTCGACTGGATTTGCGTCAGCCCGAAAATGGGCGCCCCGCTGGTGGTCGCCAAGGGCAACGAGATCAAGGTCGTCATCCCGCAGGATAGCCAGGACCTGGCCGCCTACGAAGAGCTCGACTTCGAGAACTTCTACCTGCAACCGATGGACGGCCCGCTGGCAGCCCAGAATACCCGCCTGGCGATCGAGACCTGCCGCGCCAATCCCAAGTGGAAGCTGAGCATCCAGACCCACAAACTCCTCCAGATTCCCTAGGAATCCCACCATATTCTGCAAAGCTGCAATGTTGACCATTACCCGCAAGCTGGAATTCGATGCAGGTCATCGCATTCCCGACCACAAGAGCCAGTGCCGCAACCTGCATGGCCACCGCTACACGCTCGAAATCACCCTGACCGGTGAAGTCATCGACGCCGAAGGCAATTCCGACAATGGCATGATCATGGACTTCTCGGATGTGAAGACCCTGGCCAAGCAACACCTGGTCGATGTCTGGGACCATGCCTTCCTGGTGTACGAGCGCGACGACAAGGTGCGCGAGTTCCTGGCCTCGCTGCCCGGCCACAAGACCGTGGTGATCGACTGCATCCCGACCGTGGAAAACCTGGCGCGGGTCGCCTTTGGTATCCTCAAGACGGTGTTCACCGACCGCTACGGCACCGGCCTGCGGCTGCACAAGCTGGTGCTGCATGAAACCCCGAACTGCTGGGCCGAGATCCTTGAATCCTGAGCAGCTGCCTGCGCCCGGCCTCGTAGCCGATCAAGGTTTCATGCAACTGGCACTCGAGCAGGCCCGGCTGGCCTGGGCTCAAGGTGAGGTGCCGGTTGGCGCGGTGGTGGTCAAGGATGGCGAGGTAATCGCGGTCGGCTACAACCAGCCGATTGGCAGTCACGACCCGACCGCCCACGCCGAAATCGTGGCGCTGCGCGCCGCGGCCGACAAGCTCGGCAATTACCGGCTACCCGGCTGCGAGCTGTATGTCACCCTGGAGCCGTGCATCATGTGCTCGGGCGCGATGATGCATGCGCGCCTGGCGCGCGTGGTGTACGGGGCTCCCGATCCCAAGACCGGGGCCTGCGGATCGGTGCTCGACCTGTTTGGCCACGCCACGCTGAACCACCACACCACGGTGGCGGGTGGCATCATGGCAAACGAAGCGGGCAGCATGCTCAAGGCCTTCTTCGCGCAGCGCAGGGCGGCGGCGCGCATGCCGCCGCGCTAGCCAATCGCAGGGCCTTGTGCCGGATCGGTTGCGCTGCAGCGGCGGGCGCCCGTCTCATGGCGAAAGTGGTATGCTCGATGCAAGCCGCAGCACGCGGCAAGCCCATGCCGTTGCTGGCCTCCATGCCCATGCCCACGCTCAACGCCAACGGAATTTGCCTAGCCTTCGATACCGCCGGCGATCCCAAGGCCGTGCCCTTGCTGCTGGTGCACGGCCTGGGCATGCAGCTATCGAACTGGTCCGACGAATTCGTCGATGGACTGGTGGAACTTGGCTTTTATGTCATCCGGTTCGATCATCGCGATAGCGGACTGTCCACCAAGTTCGAGCATGCCGGCATGCCGAGCTTGCCGCTGGCGCGCTTCAAGGCCAGGCTCGGCTGGCCGGTGCATGCGCCTTACTGCCTCGACGACATGGCCAACGACGCGATCGGGGTGCTGTCCGCGCTCGGCGTGGCACGCGCTCATGTGGTGGGTGTGGCGATGGGCGGCATGGTCGCCCAGATTCTCGCCGCCCGTTTTCCGCAACGCGTCCTTAGTCTGACCTCGATCATGTCGAGCAGCGGCCGCCGTGGCTTGCCGGGGCCGGCAAAAAAGCTACGCAAGCTGCTAACGCGCCGCCCCGGCGATCCGACCGACATCGACAGCATCGTCGAGCACGGCATCGACCTGATGCGCGCCATCGGCAGTCCTGCCTACCCAACCCCGGAGCGGCTATTGCGCCGCGATGTGGGCCGCTCTGTGCGTCGCAGCTATTGCCCCAGCGGCGATGCGCGCCAGATGGTGGCGATTGCCGCGTCAGGCGACCGCTGCGCGCTGCTGGCCAGCATCGTGGCGCCGGCCCTGGTGATCCATGGCGCCGCCGACCCTTTGGTGCCGCTCGCTTGTGGCGAGGATACGGCCGCCCGCATTCCTGGCGCCCGCCTCGAAGTCATCGAGGGTATGGGCCACGACTTGCCGCCGCAACTGGTCGAGCGGCTGCTTGCCTTGATCGACGCCCACGCCAGGGGTAAGATGTTGCCGGATTCGGCACCCCGCTTGTTCGTCAAGCAATAGCCGTCAAACAGACATCGTCAAACAGTGATCACCCAACAAATCGGCATTGCCATCGTGGCCCCGGGCGGCCAGGCGCTCGACCCCTGCGCGGTCGAGCGCGCCATCGCCCGCCTCGAGGCCCAGGGTTGCCTGGTCCATAATTATTACGACCATGCCCGCATCCACGAGCGCTTCGGCGGCACCGACCAGGGCCGCCTGGCCCAGCTGCACGCCGCGGCAGCCGATCCGGATATCCAGCTGATCATGGCGCTGCGCGGCGGCTATGGCTGCACCCGGCTGCTGCCGCAGATCGATTTCGAGGCGATCGCCGCCAGCGGCAAGCTGCTGGTGGGCTTTTCCGACATTACTGCCATCCAGATGGGCTTGATGGCCCGTACCGGCGCTGCCAGCTATGCGGGCCCGATGCTGGCCGGCGATTTCGGGGCGCTTGACCCGGTTAGCTTCACGCTTGACGACTTCTGGCGCTGCCTGGCCGGGCCGACCCATACCATCAACCAAAGCGCTACCGGCAACCCCTGTATCGAAGCATCGGGCACCGTCTGGGGCGGCAACCTGGCCATGATCTGCTCGCTGCTGGGCACGCCGTACTTTCCGCAGATCGAGGGCGGTATTCTCTACCTCGAAGACATCTGCGAGCACCCGTACCGGATCGAGCGCATGCTGCTGCAACTGGACCAGGCCGGCGTGCTGGCGCGCCAGCGCGCGCTGGTGCTGGGCGACTTTTCAGGCTACAAGCTGGGCGCGAACGACAATGGCTACGACTTCGATACGATGCTCGGCTACCTGCGCCGCACGCTGCCGCTGCCTATCGTGCAGGGTCTGAGCTTTGGCCACATCGGGCGGCGGGTGACGATACCGTTCGGCGCCCAGGGCCGGCTGGTCTCGCGCAGCGACGGCTTTACGCTGGGCCTGTCCGATTACCCGACGCTTCCGACGCTGACCAGCGCCAGGTGCGGCTGATCCGCGCGGCGGCGGCGCATGGTTCGCCCCCTCGCGGCGGCGATGGTAAAATGCACGGTTAATCGATCACACCGCTTTTAAAGGTTTCTCAGTGCTATCCACAGCCAATATCACCATGCAATTCGGCGCCAAGCCGCTGTTCGAGAATATTTCCGTCAAGTTCGGCGAAGGCAACCGTTACGGCCTGATCGGCGCTAACGGCTGCGGCAAATCGACCTTCATGAAGATCCTCGGCGGCGACCTGGAACCATCGGCTGGCAACGTCAGCCTCGACCCGGGCGAGCGCCTCGGCAAGCTGCGCCAGGACCAGTTCGCATACGAAGACGTGCGCGTGCTCGACGTGGTCATGATGGGCCACACCGAGCTGTGGAACGCCATTTCGGACCGCGACGCCATTTATGCCAATCCCGACGCAACCGACGACGACTACATGCGCGCCGCCGAACTCGAGGGCAAGGTCGCCGAATACGACGGCTATTCGGCCGAAGCGCGCGCCGGCGAACTGCTGCTGGGCCTGGACATCGCCGGCGACCTGCACCAGGGACCGATGAGCGCCGTGGCGCCGGGCTGGAAGCTGCGCGTGCTGCTGGCCCAGGCCCTGTTCTCGAATCCGGACATCCTGCTGCTCGATGAGCCGACCAACAACCTGGATATCAACACGATCCGCTGGCTCGAGGACGTGCTCAACCAGCGCAACTCGACGATGATCATCATCTCGCACGATCGCCACTTCCTGAACCAGGTCTGCACCCACATCGCCGACATGGACTACGGCACCCTGAAGGTGTACCCGGGCAGCTACGACGACTACATGCTCGCCTCGACCCAGGCCCGCAACCAGCAGCTGTCGAACAATGCCAAGGCCAAGGAAAAAGTCGCCGAACTGCAGGAATTCGTGCGCCGCTTCTCGGCCAACAAATCCAAGGCCCGCCAGGCCACCTCGCGCGCCAAGATGATCGACAAGATCAAGATCGAAGACTTCAAGCCGTCCTCGCGCGCCTATCCGTTCGTGCGTTTCGAAGGCGAGAAGAAGCTGCACCGCCTGGCGGTCGAGACCGAGGGCCTGACGAAATCCTACGACCGCACGCTGTTCAAGAATTTCTCGATCATGATCGAGGCTGGCGAGCGGGTGGCGATCATCGGCGCCAACGGTGCCGGCAAGACGACATTGCTGCGCTGCATTGGCGGCCAGGAGATCACCGGCCTGGGAGCCGACCATGGCCGCACCAAGTGGGCCGAGAACGCCAGCGTCGGCTACATGCCGCAAGATCCGACCGAAGAATTCCCGACCGATGCGATCCTGACCGACTGGATGGGCCGCTGGACCAAGGAAGGCGACGACGATCTGGCCGTGCGCTCGATCCTGGGGCGCCTGCTGTTTGGCGGCGACGAGGTCAAGAAATCGGTCAAGGTGCTCTCTGGTGGCGAGAAGGGCCGCATGATGTACGGCAAACTGATGCTTGGCCGTCACAACGTCATGCTGCTCGATGAGCCGACCAACCACATGGACATGGAGTCGATCGAGTCGCTCAACATCGCCCTGGACAAGTACGAAGGCACCCTGATCTTCGTGTCGCACGACCGCGAATTCGTGTCCTCGCTGGCCACGCGCGTGCTCGAAGTAAAGGAAAACGAGATCATCGATTTCCGCGGCAACTACGAAGAGTACCTGGAAAGCCAGGGCATCGACTGATGTGCAGGGCGGACGGCTGGGTTGCGAGCACGTGATTCGTGACCAGTCGACCCTGGGGCAGCACTAGGAGACCATCCATCCCATGATAACCATACCGATCAAGACCTACGAATACGACCACCCGCAGGCCGGCCTGGCCTGCACGTCCGAGGCCTGGGCGCGCACGCCGGCTACGCCGACGGCCGCCGAAAAAACCGAGCTCAAGGAGCGAATCCGGCGCCTGCTCAAGGAGCGCGATGCGGTGCTGGTAGCCCACTACTATGTCGACGCCGACCTGCAAGACCTGGCCGAGGAAACCGGTGGTTGCGTGTCCGACTCGCTGGAAATGGCGCGTTTTGGCCGCGATCACCCGGCCCGGACGCTGGTTGTGGCGGGTGTGCGCTTCATGGGCGAATCGGCCAAGATTCTCAGTCCCGAGAAAACCATCCTGATGCCGGACCTGGACGCAACCTGCTCGCTCGACCTCGGCTGCCCGGCGGACGAGTTCGCGGCCTTCTGCGACCAGCACCCGGACCGCACCGTGGTCGTGTATGCCAACACCAGTGCCGCCGTGAAGGCCCGCGCCGACTGGATGGTGACGTCGTCGATCGGGCTGGACATCGTCAGGCACCTGCACGAGCAGGGCAAGAAGATCCTGTGGGCCCCCGACCGCCACCTGGGCGCCTGGATCCAGAAGCAGACTGGCGCCGACATGCTGCTGTGGCAGGGTTCCTGCCTCGTGCACGACGAATTCAAGGGCGTGGAGCTCGACCTGCTGCGTGCCGAATTTCCTGATGCCAAGGTGCTGGTGCACCCGGAGTCGCCCGCCGCGGTCGTGGCCCAGGCCGATGTGGTCGGCTCGACCACCCAGCTGATCAATGCGGCAGTGAACCTGCCGGCGACCACTTTTATTGTCGCCACCGACAACGGCATCTTGCACAAGATGCGCATGGCGGCGCCGGGCAAGCATTTCATCGAGGCGCCGACCGCCGGCAACAGCGCCACCTGCAAGAGCTGCGCGCACTGCCCGTGGATGGCCATGAACGGCCTGAAAAACCTGGCAGACGCGCTCGAATTCGGCGCGCGCTCTGGCAGCAATGAAGTGCATGTCGACCCCGAGATCGGGCGCCAGGCCAAGCGCGCCATCGACCGCATGCTCGATTTCGCCGCAGCCAAGAAAGCCCAGGCGCTGCCGAGTGGCGCGCTCGAAAATAACGCCAGCTTGTTCAATGGAGTAGGTCCGGCATGACGACCCTGCGTAATCCCCACAACGCCTTCGACGCCAAGCTGCAGGCCAGCTTCGAGGCAAATATCCTGGCTGCGCTGCTCGAAGATGTCGGCACCGGCGACCTGACCGGCCTGCTGGTGCCGAACGATACCCGGGTCCAGGCACGCGTGATCGTGCGCGAAAGTGCGGTGCTGTGCGGCGCCCCCTGGTTCGAAGCCGTGATGCTGGCGGTCGACCAGGACATCGACATCGACTGGAAATACGCCGAAGGCGACATGATGACGGCCGATTCCGTGGTCTGCACCATCGAGGCCAATCCGCGTTCGCTGCTCACGGCCGAACGGGCCGCGCTCAATTTTATGCAGCTGCTCTCGGGCGTGGCCAGCGCAACCCGTCGATACGTCGACCTGATCGCCGGCACCGGGGCGGCCATCCTCGACACCCGCAAGACCCTGCCGGGCCTGCGCCAGGCGCAGAAATACGCGGTGCGCGTCGGCGGCGGCAAGAACCAGCGCATGGCGCTGTACGACGGCATCCTGATCAAGGAAAACCACATCGCGGCAGCCGGCGGCGTGTCCAGGGCGCTGGCCGCGGCCGATGCGCTCGCGGCGGGCGTGACCGTGCAGATCGAGGTCGAAACCATCGAGCAGCTACGCGAAGCCCTGCAGGCCGGCGTCAAGTCGGTCTTGCTTGATAACTTCGACCTGGCGCAGATGCGCGAAGCCGTTGCGGTCAATGCCGGCCGCGCGCTGCTGGAGGCATCCGGCGGCATCAATATGGACACCGTGCGCGCAATCGCCGAAACTGGCGTCGACCGCATTTCGATCGGCAGCCTCACCAAGGACGTGCGCGCGACCGATTATTCACTCAGGATCTTAGGCTGATATGGACAATTCAATGGACTGGAACAGACTGCGCCTGTCGACCGGCGCCCGCATCTTCTGGCTGATGTTCGGCCTCGTGCTGGGGGTGCCAACGCTGCTGAGCGGCGTCGGCACCGGCAGCACGGCCGACCTGTGCTTCGGGGCCGGCATGATCTTGGTGGGCGTGCGCGGTTTCCTGCGTCCGGTCATGTTCGGCAAGGCGCTGCGGATGGAACAAGATCCCAAGACGGCGCAAGTGTCGATTGGCTCCCCAACCCTGCATGGCGCCCTGTCGATGGTGATCTTCATCGCGCTGATGGCGGGAATCGTGATCAGGTACATGATGAACGATTGAGCGATGTGGCCGCCGGCTCAGGCGGCCGGCGCATCCGTCTCACCCAGCTCATCCGGCTCATCCGCGCCTAGCAGGGCGGCCACCTGTGGCAGCAGCTGCTCGGCCGAGGCTTCCAGCTTGAGTGCAATCAGGTGATCCGCGCGGGTGCGCCCGAGGTTGACGGCGGCAATTGGCTTGCCGGTTTCGGCAGCAATGCGGCAAAACCGGAAACCCGAATACACCATCAGCGACGAACCGACCACCACGAGCGCATCGGCCGCCTCCATGCGCGCCAGCGCATTGCTGGCCCGATCTGGTGGAATGCCATCGCCAAAGAAGACGACGTCCGGCGTCAGTACGCCGCCGCACTGGACGCACCAGGGCAGGTGAAGCGCGTCGAGCGCGCCTGGCTCGATCGCGGCATCGCCGTCGGGCAGGGCCCTGGCCGAGATCTCGTTCAGAGCGGCGGCCAGCTCCGGGTTGGCGTCGTTGAGCAAGGTCTGGACGAAGGCGCGCGAGAATTCGGCGCGGCAATCGAGGCAAACCACCGTGTGTACGTTGCCGTGCAATTCGAGTACCGCAGCGCTACCGGCGCGCTGGTGCAGGCCGTCGACGTTCTGGGTGAGCAAGGAGGCGATCCGCCCATGTTGCTCGAGCCTGGCCAGTGCGCGGTGGCCGGCATTGGGCAGCGCGCGTGCCATGATCGGCCAGCCGACCATGCTGCGCGCCCAATAACGCCGCTGCACGTCGGGCGAGCGCCGGAACTCCGGTCCCTGGATCGGCAAGCGCCCGCGCCGCACGCCGTCGCGGTCGCGGTAGTCGGGAATGCCCGATGCCGTGGACAGGCCGGCGCCGGTCAGCACCAGCGCGCGCGGATGCTGTTCCAAAAATTGCGCCAGGGCCGCAGCCTGGCTGTGCTGCTCGCCGCCTTGCGCCATCGCGCACACTCCCACATTCTTTGACAGGCTAGGATCCTATCATTCATGGCGCCGGCAGCGGAACACGGTTCCGGGCCTGCAGCAGCAGGGCAGGGCGGTGCAAGCCCTGACCGGGACGTGGCCTGGGTAAAAAACTAGCGGCGTGTCGGTGTCAGCACGCTCGGCAGCGCCTTGGGCAGGGTATCCGGAAAGTCGCGTGAATAATGCAGGCCGCGGCTTTCATGGCGCGACAACGCGCTATTGACGATCAGCGATGCCACTTCGACCAGGTTGCGCAACTCCAGCAAATCGTGGGTAATGCGAAAGTTGCGGTAATACTCGTCGATTTCTTCCTTGAGCAGCTTGATGCGGTGCTGGGCGCGCTCCAGGCGCTTGGTAGTGCGCACGATGCCGACGTAATTCCACATGAAGCGGCGCAGCTCGTCCCAGTTATGGGCAATGACTACTTCTTCGTCGGCGTTGGTCACGCGACTTTCGTCCCAGGGCGACAGCGCCGGGCTTTCGCCCGGGGGCGCGGCGGCGATCTGGTAGGCACAGGCACGGCCGATCACGACGCATTCCAGCAACGAATTGCTGGCCAGGCGGTTGGCGCCGTGCAGGCCGGTGCAGGCGGTCTCGCCGACCGCATACAGGCCCGGGATATCGGTGCGCCCCGCCAGGTCGGTCACGATGCCGCCGCAGGTAAAGTGCACTGCCGGCACCACCGGGATCGGCTCGCGCGTGATGTCGATGCCCAGCTCC
Source organism: Massilia sp. H6 (assembly GCF_024802625.1). Taxonomy (NCBI): domain Bacteria; kingdom Pseudomonadati; phylum Pseudomonadota; class Betaproteobacteria; order Burkholderiales; family Oxalobacteraceae; genus Massilia; species Massilia sp. H6. Next base: position 2,508,386 of record NZ_CP103371.1, on the reverse strand, counting down.
ATGCAGCGCGCATAGATGGTCGGGAAATGCTCCATCAGGAATTCGGGGCTCTGGTGGCTGATGTCCAGGTGGACGTAGTCGAGGCCGCGCTTTTTCATTTCGAAGTCGATCGCGCGCGCGACCACGTCGCGCGGGGCCAGTTCGCCGCGCTCGTCATGGGCCGGCATGAAGCGGGTTCCGGCCGCGCTGCCGGCTTCGGGCGGCAGCTTGAGCAAGCCGCCTTCACCGCGGATTGCCTCGGTGATCAGGAACGACTTGGCATAGGGGTGATACAGGCAGGTTGGGTGGAACTGGATGAATTCCATGTTCGACACCCGGCAGCCGGCGCGCCAGGCCATGGCAATGCCGTCGCCGGTGGCGGTATCGGGGTTGGTGGTGTACAGGTAGACCTTGCCGGCGCCGCCGGTAGCGAGCACGGTGTGCTCGGCTTCGAAGGTCAGCACGTCGCCACTTTGTTCGTCCTGCACATACAGGCCATAGCAGCGCGGCTGGCCGACCAGGTGCGGCGTGCCGCCATGCAGTGCGCCGAGCGCGCCCTTGGCGGTAAGCTTGTCCGAGGTGATGACGTCGATTGCGCAGTGGTGCTCGAACAGGGTGATGTTCGGATGGGCCCGCACTTTCTGTTCCAGCGTGACCTGCACCGCGTGGCCGGTGGCGTCGGCGGCGTGGATGATGCGGCGCTGGCTGTGGCCACCCTCGCGGGTCAGGTGAAAGCCCAGTTCCGCGGTGGCATCGCGGGTAAACGGTACCCCCTGCTCGATCAGCCATTCGATGGCGGCGCGCCCGTTTTCGACGATATAGCGGGTAGCGGCTTCTTCGCACAGCCCAGCGCCGGCGATCAGGGTATCGGCGATGTGCTGGTCGTGACTGTCGGCCGAATCGAGTACCGCGGCGATGCCGCCCTGGGCCCAGCTGCTGGCGCCGTCGAGCAGTGCGCGCTTGGAAATAATCGCGACCGAGCGAGTCTGCGCAAGGTGCAGTGCCACCGACAGGCCGGCCAGCCCGCTGCCGACAATAGCGACGTCAAATTTCATGGAAATGTTGTTTTTTTAAAGAGGCATCACTATAGACGATTTGGACCTTGCGCGCCCGGGGGCGGCAGGCCAGGTCCACGGCGCACAAGGGGGACAGGCACGGGTCAGTGTTCGCGCGCGCACGGATGGCGCCGCGGCCCGGCGCTACCATCGACCCTTCAACTGTCCGAAGAGGAATGCCATGCACGCCAATATTACCCAGGAACACGCCGCCACCCTGACCGACAAGATCGGCTCGATGCGCTTTGCCATGTTCACGACGCGCGACCAGAACGGGCACCTGATCAGCCAGCCGATGACGCTGCAGCAGGTCGATGCGGATGGTGCACTGTGGTTCTTCACTTCCACCACCACCGAATTATGGGGCAACATCGCCCACGATCCCGAAGTGAACATCAGTTTTGCCAACAGCGACGACAGTATCTACGTCTCGGTCAGCGGCACTGCCGAGCGCGTGGTCGACCGCGTCAAGATCAATGCACTGTGGAATCCGATGGTGCAAGCGTGGTTCCCGGCCGGCCCGGAAGACGAACACGTGGTGCTGGTGCGGGTGGGACCGCATGCGGCCGAATACTGGGATGCGAACGACAGCAAGATGGTGCGCATGTTCGCCATGGCCAAGGCCGCGATCACTGGCGAGACCCCGGACATGGACGCCGCCCACGGCACCATCCGCATGTAAGTTGTGCCCCCGGCCACGCTGGAGCAGCCGGGGGGGCGAACGGCTTAAACCGGGGGCAGGTCGCCTGCGTCCTGGTTGCCACCGGTTTCGGGCGTACCGAGACCGGTGCCGGTCTTGCTGGCCTGGTCCGGGCGGGTGTCCTGCGCTCCGCGCGTGCTGTGGGTCATCGCGCTATCGGGCGCTTCGGCAGGCGCTTGTGCAGAGCCAGAAGTCTCGTCCAGCGCTGCGCCGTTGGGTGCATTCGTGGTCTCGCCGGCCTGGTTGCGGGTGAGGCCGTCGCCCCCGCTGCCTCCGGTCTCCTGATGGGTTTCGTGGCGCCGAGTCGCGCCTTGCTGGCCGCTGGTGGCGCCGCCCACGCCGATCGTGGTCGATGCCTCGTCCTGGGATTGTGGCTCACTCATGTCAGTCTCCTTCGGTTGATTCGTAGCGCTGGAACACTGCGCTCTTGCCGCCATCCTTGACCAGCAACACGTCGTACGCATCCTTGCGCCCGCCTTCCATGCCGGGCGAGCCCATCGGCATGCCAGGCACGGCCAGCCCGCGCGCCTTCGGCTTGTCGGCCAGCAAGCGCTTGATATCGGCCGCCGGCACGTGGCCTTCGATCGCATAGCCACCTACCCGACCGGTGTGGCAGGAGCCGTATTCGGCCGGGATGCCGAACTTCTGCCGGTAGTCGCCCGGATCGGCGACATTGTTCGCCTTGACCTTGAAGCCATTGGCTTCGAGATGCTTGACCCATTCCTTGCAGCAGCCGCAATTGGCCGTTTTGTAGACCTCGATCACCGGTTGCGCAGCGCTGGCGGCGAGCGGCAAGGCGAGGAGGGCGGCGAGGGTGGTCTGGCGCAAAAAATGCAGGGACATGGGGGCTCCGGATAACTGGGACGAAGCGACATTATGCCGCAGCATCCGGTTCTCTCGCTTGGAGCGACCGCCGGGCAGTGCTATACTGTATAAAAACACAGTATCGTTATTCTATGCCTGCGTCGTCTCCCAGCTTTACGCCGCTCGACCTCGATCCGCCCGCACCGGACACTTCGCAGCGCGCCATTGCCAGCGTTGCCGCCAGCGTTGCCGCCAGCGTCCGCGGCGCACCGTTTCGTGCTGTCGCGGACGAACCCCTCACGGATGCCAGGAGCGACGTCGAGCTGGCGCGCGAATACATCGGCCACGGCGAGCTCAGCCCAAAATCCATCGCCAACACGCAGAAAGAGTTGTACCGGTTCCTGACCTGGTGCCGCGAAGAGGCGGGCAAGACCTTCGCACAGCTGAGCGTGGCCGACCTGAACGCCTACAAGGAGTTCATCCGTCATCCACCGCCGCAGTGGGTCAGTACAACCAAATGGCCGCGCGCCGACCCACGCTATCGCCCATTTTCCGGTCCGCTCTCCGATGCCAGCCGGCGCCAGGCAATGATCGCCGTCAAGGGTCTGCTCGGCTATGCGGAGCAGACCGGCTACCTGCGCCGCAATCTGGCGCGGTTGGTGCGCAACGTGCGTGCCCCTGCTGCCAGCCGGATCACGCGCTACCTGTCGCCGCAGGCAGTCGCCTTCGCGCTCGATGCGGTAGCCGGGCGCGCCGCCGACACCCCGGCGGCGCAGCGCCAGCGCGAGCGCGACCGCTTCTTGCTGGTGGCCTTTGCCCAGACCGGCGCGCGCCTGAACGAGATCGTCGGCGCGCACATGGGTGCGATCTACAGCGAAGGCGACGGCCGCTGGTGGCTCGACGTCATGGGCAAGGGCGCCAAGCCGCGCCGGTTGCCGGTGCCGGCGGCCATGCTGGCCGCCTACCGCGACTACCGCCAGGCGTTCGGGCTACTGCCCCAGGCCAGCCGCGCCGACCGCACGCCGCTGGTCTTGTCCAGCCGGCGCGAGGAACTCGTGCGCATCACCGACGAAGCGGCGTCCGAAGCGCTCAAGGCGGTATTCCTGGCCGGAGCCGACCTTGCCACAGGCCAGGGCGATGGCGACAGCGCCGCGTCGCTGCGCCAGGCTTCGACCCACTGGCTGCGCCACAGCATGCTCACCAATCACGCCAACAGCGGGGTGCAGCTCAAGACCCTGCAGGATACGGCCGGCCACGCCAACATCGCGACCACTGCCGCCTACCTGCACAAGACCGACCACCAGCGCCACGACGAGATCGTGGGCAAGGGGCCCGGCCTGGCCGAGTAGTCATTGCAGCGCCCTGGGGTGTGCTGTCAGATCGGCAGTTCCGACTCGCCACCGTTCGAACTGCCGAATTCCTGCAGGTCGTCGAGCGTGAGGCGATGCTCATTCAAGGCCCGCACAATCGCCGTGAGCTGGTCAGGATCCGGATGCAGGTAGATGATCCGCTGTTCGAGCTCGTTGTCCCAGAATTTGGTGTAGGGGACATCGGTTTCCTTCATCACCTTGGCGTCGAAGCTGCCGTCCATCATCTCGCCGACCAGGATCACCTTGATACTGTCGGGCGTGCTGTTCTTTACGGTCGTGGCCATGCTCATCCTTTCATGTGATCAGTTTGCATGAAGCACATTCTTACCTACATGCCAGCCCCGGTGCAAATGGCTGGCGTTCAGCAGTGCGCAGCGGGGCAGTGGCCAAGAATGCGCGGTCGGCGCCTAAGGGGCAGGGCGGGTTGTGAAGTAGCGTACATGCGCACGCCGGGCAGGGGGGGGGCGATGCCGGGTGACGCGCGCACCCCTGGCTGTCGGCGAGCGCCCTTGGCGGTTCCATTGGCACCCTGGCCAACACCGCAGCCAAGGCGTGCGACCGCACCAGTTGCGCGCGCAGGGCCCGGAGGCGGCCGCGGCCAGCGCCTTCGATTCGTGATTGCGCATCGCCTGGTGCAGATCGGCGTTGCAAGGCAACAGCCAGGCACCGGCGACCTGCATCGGCGATCTGCACCGGCAACCAGACCGAAGCGCGAGTGTCCGGCACAACCCAGCCCAGGCATGGATGCATGCCCACATTTTTAACTCGACATTAGCATATATATTGTCGAGTAAAAGATGCGGGCACGGGCCGCTGCCGGAACAGGGAGCCGCCTGTAACGCAATTGGCAACGACCCGCGCGGCGACTCGGTCAGGACCGGGCCGGGCCGGCAGCTCGCACATCGCCGCGACCATTGCCCTGGTGCGAACGATTCAGAAGTCGCGGTTGCCGATGGCGATGGCATCGGGCGCTATACCGGCGCCCTGGCATGCTTGGCCAACCGTTCGGCCCATGGGCTGTGTATTTCGATACCCTGCGACTTGGCCGGCAGGCAGATGCCGGCAGCCGGGCGGCGCGCTCCAGCTGCGCTCGGCAATGGTGCCCGCGTCGCACAGCATCATTGCCGCGATGATCTGCGACGGCATCGGGTATCAGGCATCAGGCATCAAGTCTTCGGTGATACCGATGCTATCCACGCGCCTGCAGCTGAACCATAGGCATGGTTCGATGGGGCTGTACCGTGTCGGCGCGATGTATGGATCGCCGACGGCCAGCTTGATCCGCCCGGTTGCTCGGTTTGGAGCGCGAGCGGGCGGGATTGCTGCAGCGTCGGGATTGTTCGATGGTAGCCACTAGCGTTGCCGGCACTGGGTGCGGTAGCGTGCCGGGAAAGACGTCTAAATGGACATTGGCCAGGCGGCCTCCTGGCGAACCGGGAAGGCCCGCGAGCTGTAATAAACAAAGTCGATTTAACATAATATAGATTATGCGGTGTTATGTCCTTTGCGTGGCAAGATGCCGGTTGGCTCTTTCCAGCATGCTCGACCCCAGATTCGCCGCTGTTATTGCGATATCATCACCAGCAAGATAGCCAGCCCATCACCGTCCCGATGACCCAGTTTACCCTGCCGCAGAATTCCTTCCTGCTCTTGCTCGGTCTCGTGACCATGGCGTTCGTCTGGATCCTGTTGCCGTTTTCTGGCGCCGTGTTCTGGGGCATCGTGCTGGCGATCGTGTTTGCGCCCCTGCATGCGCGGCTATTGGCAGCATGTGGTGCGCGGCGCAATACGGCAGCGTTTGCCACTCTGGTGGTGATCGTGTTGATGGTCATCCTGCCAATGACGCTGATCGCGGCGGCCCTGGTGGATCAGGCGCTTGGCCTGTACGCCATGTTCAGCGATGGCCAACTCGACTTCGATGCCTTGCTGCGGCGCGTGGTGGCTGGCTTGCCGGCCTGGGCCGCTTCGCTGTTCGACCGCTACCAGTCGACGATCATCAATACCGTGCAGGAAAAGCTCACTTCCGGCATCACCGAGGCTGGCAAGCTGGCGGCAAGCTATGCGGTCAACTTCGGCCGCAACGCGCTTAACTTTTTCATTGGCATGGCGGTGATGCTGTACCTGCTGTTTTTCCTGTTCCGGGACGGTCGCACCATCGCGGCGCGCATCAAGCGCGCGGTACCGCTTAACTCGCACTACAAGAAGCCGCTGTTCGATAAATTTGAAACCGTCATCCGCGCTACCGTTAAGGGCAATGTGTTGGTGGCGATGGCCCAGGGCACGCTTGGCGGCCTGATATTCTGGTTCCTCGACGTGCCGGGGCCGGTGCTGTGGGCAGTTGTGATGAGCTTCCTTTCACTGTTGCCGGCCGTGGGTGCCGCGATCATCTGGGGCCCAGTGGCGGCCTATTTTTTGTTCACCGGATCGCTCTGGCAAGGCGCGGTACTGGCGCTGTACGGCGTGCTGGTCATCGGGTTGGTCGATAATCTGCTGCGGCCCATGCTGGTTGGCAAGGACACCAAACTGCCGGACTACCTGGTATTGCTGTCCACGATCGGTGGCATGGCGCTGTTTGGACTGAACGGTTTCGTGATCGGACCGGTGATCGCAGCATTGTTCATCGCCGCCTGGAGCCTGTTTGCCGGCGCCGAAGAGTTTCATGGAGAGTAACTATTGGCGTGGGGCCAAGCGTCGCGCAAGCGCGCTGCTATAATCGCCCTATTCTTCAGGAACAACTTTTGCGCCGGATTTTCTATCTCCTCCTGCTGCTGTGCCTGCCCTTGCATGGTTTCGCCATGCAGGGCGGATTGGCGCATGCGCAAGCCCTCCCGCACCACCATCACGACGGCGGCCCGGCTCACTACGACGGGTCGGACGAGTCGCTCGAGCACATGCAAGAGCATTCATGTTCGCCGCACCCGGCTGGATTGAGCCTGCCTTCGCCGATCATTCCCCCCGAGCAGCAGGTCTCGAAGCTCGCGCCCTTTGTCGCCCGGGCGGTACCGGAACCTTTCCTGGATGGTCCCCGCAAGCCCCCTCGCCTTGCCCCCGGCCACGCCGCCGGGGGAAAGCTGGACATCTGAACCAGAGGTGGTCGCGACATGGTCGCGCTGCTACTCGTCGTGGTGATCGTGTTCGAGCGTTTCTCCCAGTGATTATTAACATCACCCGCTGGAGTCTACATGCGCACCTGTCGCCTGTCGTTTTACCTGGTCTTGCCCCTCTGCGTCCTGTCATACGGGGCGGGAGCGGCGTCGCCCATCACGCTCCAGCATGCCGTCGAGCAAGCCTGGCAGCGGGCGCCGGCCGCCCGAACACTTGAAGCGCGCCACGACGAAGTCGCCGCCGAACGCGCGCTGGCTACGTCCTGGCGCGCGTCCGATCCGATCCTGGGCCTGTCCCAGCGCAGCGACCAGGGCGCGCCGGAGCGTGCGCAGCGCGAATCCGAACTCACCATCTCGTCCTCGTTCTGGCTGCCCAGCCAGAAATCGGCACGCGAGACCCTGGCCGCGCGCAGCAGCGATGAACTGGCTGCCCAGTCGCGCGCAACCAGGCTTGCCGTCGCGGGACTGGTGCGCAGCCGCATCTGGGAAGCCGCTGCCGCCCAGGTCGCGCTCGACGAAAAACGGGACCATCTGCATCACCTCGAAGGATTCTCCGACGAGGTACAGCGCCGCGTGAACGCGGGTGACCTGGCACGCAGCGACGGCTTGCTGTATGCACAAGAAGTCCTGGCGGCCCGTATCAATGTTGGCAGCGCCGCCACGGCCGCGGCGCAAGCGCTGGCGCGCTATCGGATATTGACGGGTCTGGCAGATCTGCCGGCGCTGGAGCCCGAGCCCCTGCGCGAACGCGACGCCGCTGCAGATCCCCGCCTGGCTGCCGTCGCGGCTTCCGAGGATCGCGCGCGCGCAGCCCTGGTGCTCGCCCAGGCCACGCGCGCGGCGCCGCCGACGCTCGCCCTGTCGCTGCGGCGCGAAGATGAACGCGCGCTGCGCGAACCGGTGCGCAGTATCGGTGTCGCCTTGCAAGTGCCGCTTGGCAGCGCCGGCCGCAATCGCCTGGCCGAAGCCCAGGCGCGCACGGCCATTGCAACCGCCGCCGCGCAGGCGGCCGAGGCGCAGGCGGCGCTCGGCGTCGAAGCCGACATGGCGCGCGAGCATTTGGCCAGCGCGCGCGCAGCGCTTGGCCAGGCGGGCGCCCGCGCGCGCGCGTTGCACCAGCACACCGCCCTGTTCGAAAAGGCGTTTCGGCTCGGCGAGCGTGGCCTGGCCGACCTGCTGCGCTCACGCGCGCTGACCCATGAGGCCGACGTCGCCGTGGCCCAGCAAAAAGTTGCGCTTGGCCTGGCCCATGCGCAACTCAACCAAGCATTAGGAATCCTGCCATGAGAACCCTGTTACTGCTTACTTTCGCCCTGCTTGCCATGTCGGTGGCCTACGCCGGCCCCGGCGCGCATGGCCCGAACGGCGAACATCTCGACGCCCAGGCCAGCATGGCGGGAGCCGGCCCGGGCGTACCGAGCATCGAAGCCTTCACCGAATCGTTCGAGCTGGTCGGCCACCTCGCCAATGGCGAATTGTCGGTCATGATCGACCGCTTTGAAACCAACGAGCCGGTCCTGAACGCAATCCTCGAGGTCCAGTATCGCCAGCTCAAGGCCAAGGCAAACTTCCACGCCGACGGCGGTGATTACGCCATCGACGACCCTGCTTTTCTGGCCGCGATCTCGCAGCCGGGCACCCACGGACTACTATTTACGCTTATCGATGGCGACGAGAGCGACCTGCTCGAGGGTAGCCTGCAGGTTGGCGCGGCGCGCGAAGATCACGCCCACGAGCATGACCAATGGCGCCCGTGGGGGCTTGCAGCGCTCGGCGCGGCCGGCCTCATTGCGGCAGGGTTCGCCTTACGGCAAAGAGGACGGCGGCGCCAACGCGGGGGGAATCAATCATGAACAAGTCCCCCCACCTGTTCGCTGGCCTGGTGGCCGCGCTGTGTGCCAGCGCCCTGTTTGCCGCGCCGGGCGCCCACGGCCCCAATGGCGAGCACCTCGATGATCACGCGCCAGCTGCCGGCGCGACCCTGGCGCGCCTGCCGGACGGCAGTGTCCACGTGCCGAAGCTGGCGCAACGCCGCATGGGTGTGCGCACGCTCGTCGCCACGCAAGGCGAGCACCCGCTTACCGTCTTGCTCAACGCCCGTACCGCGATCGATCCGAATGCGGGCGGGCGGGTGCAGGCGCCGCTGGCCGGGCAGATCGAGCCCGGCCCGCATGGCTTGCCGGTCGCTGGCCAGCGGGTCGTCAAGGGCCAGGTACTGGCCCGGCTGCGCCCGATTGGCGCGGCGATCGAACGGGGCAACCAGGCCGCGCGCCTGGCCGAGTTGCGCGCCGAGCGCGAGCTTGTGGCCAAGCGGGTGCAGCGCCTGAAGTCGCTCGAAGGCGTGGTGCCGGCCAAGGATATCGAAGCGGCCGAGGCCGCGCTGGCCAGTACCATCGGCCAGGAGCGCGCGGTGGCCAGGTCGATCGGCGGCAGCGAGTCGATCATTGCGCCCGCCAGTGGCGTCATCGCCAGCGCATCGGTGCTCAATGGCCAGATCGTGGAAGCGCGCGATGTGCTGTTCGACATTGTCGACCCGCAGCGCATGCTGGTCGAAGCCTGGACCACCGACGCCTCGATCGCACGCAAGATCGCACGCAACATCGGCGCAGCCAGCCTGGTCGGCGAGCCCGGCGCCGAGCTGACCCTGATCGGGGGCGGGCGCAGTCTGCGCGACGGCGCCCTGCCCCTGAATTTTCGGGTCAAGGGGGCAGCGCTCGACCTTGCCGTGGGGCAGCCGGTGACGGTGCTGGCACGGCTCGACACCAAGGTGAAGGGCATCGCCCTGCCAGCCGCCGCCCTGGCGCGCAATCAGGCCAACGAGACCGTGGTATGGATCAAATCCGGGACGCAGCGCTTCATCGCACTGCCGGTCGAAGCGACCGCGCTCGACGCCGGTACGGTGATCGTGACCAAGGGTCTTAGTCCCGACAACAGGGTGGTGGTGATTGGCACCTCCCTGATCAATCAGATCAGGTGAGCCGCCCATGTTTGATTCGATAGTACGTTTCAGCCTGCGCAACCGCCTGTTCGTGCTGGCGGCAGCGCTGATGCTGATGGTCTACGGCGCCATGACGGCATGGCGCACGCCGGTCGACGTCTTCCCCGACCTGAACAAGCCGGTGGTGACCGTGCTGGCCGAGGCCGGTGGCATGGCGCCGGAAGAAGTCGAGCAGCTGGTGTCGTTCCCGATCGAGACCGCGCTCAACGGCATGCCGGGCGTCACCCGGGTGCGTTCGGTCTCGGGCGTCGGCCTGTCGATCGTGTATGCCGAGTTCGATTGGGGGACCGACATCTACCGCAACCGCCAGCTGGTAGCAGAGCGCATTGCGCTGGTCAAGGAACAACTGCCAGGCAATATTGCGCCCGTGATGGGGCCGGTGTCCTCGATCATGGGCGAGATCATGCTGATCGCGCTGCCGATCGACCTTGCCCGGACCGACCCGATGAAGGCGCGCGAGTATGCCGATTTCGTGCTGCGGCCGCGCCTGCTGTCGATTTCCGGCGTGTCGCAGGTGATTCCGATTGGCGGCGAGGTGCGCCAGTTGCGGGTCGAACCCGATACGGCGCGCATGGCGCAGTTCGGCGTCTCGCTGGCCCAGGTGACGTCGGCCCTGCGCGGGTTCGCGGCCAACACCAGCGGCGGCTTCGTCGACCTGAACAACCGCGAATACCTGATCCGCAACCTTGGCCGCACCAATCGGCTCGAGGACCTCAAGGGCCTGGCGCTCGACTACCGCAACGGCATGCCGGTGTTGCTCGAGCAGGTCGCGAACGTGCGCTATGCGCCGGCGTTCAAGCGCGGCGACGCCGGCCTGAACGGCAAGCCGGCGGTGATCCTGAGCATACAAAAGCAGCCCGATGGCGACACCGTGCGACTGACGCGCGACATCGAGGCCGCGCTGGCCGAACTGAAACAGGGACTACCCGCAGGCATCTCGCAACCGGTAGTCTTGTTCCGCCAGGCCGATTTCATCGAGAACTCCATCGGCAACGTTATCGAGGCCTTGCGCGACGGCGCGATTCTGGTGGCGATCGTGCTGTTCGCCTTCTTGCTCAGCGTGCGCACCACGGTCATCTCGCTGGTCGCCATCCCGCTTTCGCTGGCGGTGACGGCACTGGCCTTCCATTTGCTGGGCCAGTCGATCAACGTGATGACGCTTGGGGGACTGGCCATCGCGATCGGCGAGCTGGTCGACGACGCGGTGGTCGATGTCGAGAACATCTTACGCAGGCTCAAGCAGCGCAAGGAAGATGGCCGCTCGGTGCTGGAAACCATCTGGCACGCATCGGTCGAAGTCCGTTCGGGCATCGTCTACGCCACCGTCATCGTCGTGCTGGTATTCGTACCGCTGTTCGCCTTGCCCGGCATCGAGGGCAGGCTGTTCGCACCGCTGGGGATCGCCTATATTGCCTCGATTCTGGCCTCGATGCTGGTGTCGATCACCGTGACGCCGGTACTGGCCTATTACCTGTTGCCGAACATGCTGAGCCGGCACCGCGGCGACAGTCCCATCGTGCGGCGCATGAAGCACTGGGATACGGCTGCCTTGAACTGGTCGTTCTCGCGCATCCGGCTGCTGCTGGCAGGCGCGCTGATCGTGGTGATCGCGGCGGCGGCCACGGTGCCGTTCTTTCCGCGCGCTTTCCTGCCCGCGTTTAACGAAGGCTCGCTGGTGATGGGCCTGACCTTCACCCCTGGTACCTCGCTGGCCGAAGCCAATCGCATGGGCGCGCTGGCAGAAACGCTCATCGCCCAGGTTCCCGAGGTGACCCGCGTCGGGCGCCGTACCGGCCGCGCCGAACTGGACGAACATGCCGAAGGGGTGCATTCGTCGGAAATCGACATCGATCTCAAGGATTCCGGCCGCGCGCGCGCCGACGTCATGGCGGGCATTCGCCACCAGCTGTCCGTGATTCCGGCTTCGGTGGCGATCGGGCAGCCGATCTCGCACCGGCTCGACCACCTGCTCTCGGGGGTGCGGGCCCAGATCGCCCTGAAGATCTATGGCGACGACATCGACACGCTGCGCGGCCTGGCCGATGGCCTGCAGGCGCGCCTGCGCTCGGTGCCAGGGCTGGTCGATCTGTCGGTCGAGCGGCAGGTATTAATCCCGCAAATCAAGGTGCACATCGATTACCGCAAGGCCGCCCAATATGGACTGGCGGCTGGCGACGTGCTGGCGGCGCTGCAGGCGCTGGCCGAAGGCACGCGCGTGACCCAGGTCATCGATGGCGCGCGCCGGTTCGACCTGGTCGTCCGACTGGCCGACGCCGATCGCTCGCCGCAGGACCTGGCGCGGGTGATGCTCGCCACCCCGGCCGGCCAGATTCCGCTGTCGCGGGTAGCGACGGTGGAAGAAGGCGACGGTCCGAACCAGATCGGCCGCGAGAACGGGCGCCGACGCATCGTCGTGTATGCCAATACCGACGGCTCGAACATGTCGCACATTATCGAGGACGTGCGCAGGACGGTCGGCGCCAGCACGCTGCCGGAAGGGTATTTTGTCAGTGTCGAAGGCCAGTTCCAGGCCCAGGAGCAGGCGCAGCAGCGCATTGTCTGGCTGTCGTTGGCGTCGCTCCTGCTGATCTACCTGGTGCTGTATTCGCGCTACCGGTCCTCGACCCTGGCATTTGTTATCATGGGCAATATTCCCTTTGCGCTGGTTGGGAGCGTCATTGCGATGTGGATCGCCGGGGTCTCGCTCTCGGTGGCGTCGATGGTCGGCTTCATTACGCTGGCCGGTATTGCCACCCGCAACGGCATTCTCAAGGTGAGCCATTACATCAACCTGTGCAAGTTTGAGGGGGAAACGTTTGGCTGGCCCATGATCGTGCGCGGCTCGATCGAACGGCTGACACCGGTGCTGATGACGGCACTGGTGGCGGCTTTCGCGCTGACGCCACTGCTGCTGGCAGCCGACGCCCCGGGCAAGGAGATCCTGCATCCGGTGGCGGTCGTGATCTTCGGCGGCTTGATCAGCTCTACCTTGCTCGATTCGCTGCTCACGCCGCTGATCTTCTGGAAAGTCGGGCGCGCGCCACTGGCGCGCCTGCTGGCCCAGGAAGACAACCAGACCTATTGATGCATCGCGAACGATCCACACGGGCCAAGTGGCGGCGCCCTTACCAGCCGCCACAGTTTTCTGGAGCATGCATTGAACAAGATTTTCGCAGTCGCCGCCATCGCGGCCAGTCTCGCCCTGTCGGGCAATGTGCTTGCCCACGGCGCCAAGCCCAAGCATGGGGGCATCGTGCAAAGCGCGGGCGACCTGGCCTTTGAACTGGTCGCCACCGGCAGCGGCGCCACGATCTATGTCGACGATCATGGCAAGGACCTGTCGACGGCAGGGGCCACGGGCACCCTGACCGTATTGCAGGGTGCGCAAAGGACCGAATGGCCGCTGCAGGCAGGCAGCAACAACACGCTGGTCATGAAGGGAGGCGCCAGACTTGCGCCGGGCAGCAAGGCCGTCGCCGCGGTTACGTTCGCCGACAAGAAGTCGGTCAGTGTTCGATTCGCGATCAAGTGAGCATCGATCCGGCGCGCGCTGCGGCCGCCGCCGGATCTCTCATCTAAATCTCTCATCCGGATCTCTCATCCGGATTCTTCAGCCGGCCCCAGGGCCTGCGCGGCCTCAAACCCTGGCAGGACTCGTTCATTAGAATAAATCGGGTACTTGCCTGCTGCAGCTCATCAAACCTCTTAATCAAGTTACCCTAGCCAGATCAATGCTCCTGCTGATAGGCAATGTACATTTGTCAGCAAATGCGTTCGATCTGGGTCAACGCCGAGGCTCTTGTGAAGAACCGCTTCGTCCTGTTCCTGCTGGTCTCGCGCTGGGTCGCCGCCATCGTGGCCACCATGTACCATGCCCGGTTTTTGCTGTTCGTCAACTATGACGCCGCGCACGACAAGGGGGTGTTGACCAAGGCGTTCTATTTCGTGACCGGACTCGGTCACGAGTCCTACGCGGTCTTCTTCATCCTCGACGGGATAATCGCGGGCTTGCTGCTGCGGCGCTACCCGCCCGCGGCAAGCGCAAGCCGCGCCGTGTTCCGGCATGCCGCATCGCTCTACCTCATCCTTTTGCCGGGCCTGCTGGTTGGCGCCAGTCTCGACCTCGCCGGAAGCCGGCTGTTTGGCGCCTCCGGTGTATACACCGATTTTCCGGCTTTCAGTGTGCTGAGCCTGAGCTTGACGACGCTGCTCGCCAATCTGCTGATGCTGCAACCCTTTGTCGTTCCCAATTTTGGCAGCAACAGCATGCTCTACCTGTTGTCCTACCTGTTCTGGGCGCTGATCCTGCTGTTTGCCCTGGTTCGCGCGCGCGCGCCTCTGGTGCGGGGGGCGCTGTGCGTGGCCGTGGTCTTGATCATGCCCCCCCAGTTCCTGGTCTGGGCCGCCATCTGGCTAACCGGGGTCGCGCTTGTGTTTCTCAGCGAAGCGCGGGCCTTCCGGCCGCCGCCGCTGCTGGCGCTTGCCCTGTGTGGTGGTGCGCTGGTGCTGTCCAGGATGCTGGGGTCGATGCCGAGCCTGCCGCCAGCGCCCTTTGGCGAGCTGGTCGTCCAGGGGGGCTTTTGGCTGGTCGGAGTGGGATTCGCGGGCCTGGCCTGGGCCCTGTATCCGCGCCGGAGCCAGGATGCGCCCGCCGGTTTAGCGAGTCCAGCCATCGAGAGCGCCGATGGCTGGGCCGGACAGACAGCGTCCTTTACTTTCTTTTGTCATTTTCCGGTGATCATGCTGGCCGCTGCAATGGGCGCCAGCCTGTTCGATGACGTCTTGATGCAGCAGCCAGTCGCTGCCACCTATCTGCGCTTTGCCGCGTTGGTGGCTACCTGCATCGCGGTTGCCGCTTTTGTTACGCGTGGCAGCGCTGCCGTTGCACGCGCGCTGGCCGTCAGGAAGCACGTGCGCGCGTAAGTTCCCCTTAACGCTGTTGCCGGTGGCGGATCGGCGTGCTCATCAAATCTCCGCGAGGGGGATATAAATTTATTTTAAAAAATTTCTTTGTGGAACTTAATGCCGCAGGGAAACCTGTCGCCTTGTACTGTTGAACGCGAGTACTGAACCCCAAGCACCGCACTCAACCACCCAACACCGACTGGACCCGAATCATGCTGAGCCTTCACACCAACAACGCTGCACTGTCCGCACAGAACTCGATCAGCCGCACCCAGAGCTCGCTGTCGACTTCGATGACCCGCCTGTCGACCGGCTACCGCATCAACTCGGCCATGGACGACGCCGCCGGCCTGCAAATCGCCTCGCGCCTGAAAGCCCAGACCTCGGGCATGACCGTTGCCATGCGCAACACCCAGAATTCGACTTCGATGCTGCAGACCGCCGAAGGCGCGCTGGACGAAGTAAGCAACATGCTGGTCCGCATGAAAGACCTGGCCACCCAGGCCGCCGATGCCTCGTCGACCACCGCCGACAAGGCAGCCATGCAGTCGGAATACGATGCACTCGGTACCGAACTGGGCAATGTCCTGAAGAACACCACCTTCGGCGGCACCAAGCTGCTGGTCGGCGGCACCGTGGCTGCGTCGATGACCTTCCAGATCGGCGCCTCGGCGAGCGAAACGATGGCAGTCAACCTCACAGCCGACATGGCGCAGGTCGTCACCGACGTCAGCGCCGCTACCGCCAACTACAGTGCTGCCACCGCCGGCGCCGAGGTGACCGGCACCGCCGCGAACGGTAGCATCACCAAGCTGGAAACCGCGCTGGCCTCGGTCAACAAGGTCCGCTCGGGCCTGGGCGCTGCTGCCAACCGCCTTGAGCACGTGTACAACAACCTGTCGAACATCAGCACCAACAGCAAGGCCGCCGCTGGACTGATCATGGACGTCGACTTCGCCACCGAAAGCGCCAACATGACCTCGAACCAGATGCTGCTGCAAGCCGGCACCGCCATGCTCAAGCAGTCCAACAGCATGTCGTCGATGGTCATGTCGCTGCTGCAGTAATCGGCTGCGCGCCCGGTCGACCGGGCAAGACCTGCTCACAGCCAGCCTTTCGAGGCTGGCTTTTTGTGTTAACGGGCCAGGCTGGCGCACCCGCGGGGCCTTGCCTGCCGCGATGGCGCCGCCCGGGATGCATGCACCTGCCTTGCTGGAAGCGTGCGAGTGTGGGTATCCTGTTGCATAATAGTAAGGCAACATTGCCATTCCCATGAGCCAGCCCTGCACCATATGAATGTCCTGCCACCCGCCCTGCGCCTGAGCGCCAATGCCGTGGTCGGCGCAACCTGCCTGATCGCCCTGCTGCATTTCGGGCGCGAAGTGCTGGAACCGCTGGCGCTGGCAATCATCCTGAGCCTGGTACTGGCGCCGCTGGTGCGCAGCATGACCAGGGTCGGGCTGGCGCGCACGCCGGCGGTACTGCTGTCGGTGGCCCTGGTGGCCACCTTCGTGGCCGGCGTTGGCGCGGTGCTGGCGACCCAGCTGGTGACCATCACGCGCGACCTGCCGCAATACCGCAGCGCGATCCGGGCCAAGGTGGCCAAGGTGCGCGAAGTGGTGGAGCGGCCGATCTCGCGCATCGAGGCTGAGCTCAGCGCCGTGGCCCCGAGCGGCGCGGTGGAGCCGCCCCAGGCCCAGAGCCGGCCGCGGCGCGGCGCCAACCTGTCGGCGACCGCCGCCAATACCGCTACCAGCGCGCCGGTGCCGGTCGAGGTACGCACGCCGCGCACCATGAAGGACACGCTCGGACGCATCGTTGGCCTGGTATGGGGCCCGATCGGCGAAGCCGGGGTGGTATTGATCCTGCTGGTGTTCATTTTGCTCGAGCAAGGCTCGCTGCGCGACCGCCTGGTGCGGCTGGCCGGCCAGGCCGAGGTCAGCCGCACGATCCGCACCCTGGGCGATGCCGCGCAGGGAGTCTCGCGATTCTTCTTTTCGCAATTCATCGTCAATGCCACCTTCGGCGCCGTCATCGGGCTGTCGCTATGGCTGGTGGGAATACCCCACGCTATCTTGTGGGGCGTGCTCAGCGGGGTGCTGCGCTTCGTGCCTTATCTCGGCGTGCTGCTGGCCGGCGCCATCATTGCCGTGTTCGTGGCGGCCATCGATCCGGGCTGGTCGCTGGCGGCGACCTGCATGGCGATCTTCCTGACCATCGAGCTGGTGCTGGCCAATGTCATCGAGCCCAAGGTGTACGGCCACAGTTCGGGCCTGTCGCCGCTGGCGGTGATCGTCTCGGCGCTGTTCTGGGGCGCACTGTGGGGCCCGGTAGGCTTGCTGCTGTCGACCCCGCTCACACTGTGCCTGGTAGTGGCCGGACGCCATGTGCGGGCGCTGGCGCCAATCACGATCCTGCTCGGCGACGCTCCCGACATGTCGGACGCCGAACGCTTCCACCAGCGTGTGCTGGCCGGCGAAGCCGACGAACTGATCAAGGATGCGCGCACCTATGTGCGGCGCTACAGCTTTGCCCGCTATTGCGACCACGTGCTGCTGCCCGGCTTGCGCATGGCGGTATCCGACTTCGGCACCGGCGGCATCGACAAAGTCCAGCAAGACCGCATGCGCGCCGTGATCGCGACGATCGCCGAAACGGTGGCCTCGGCTTCGGAATCGGGCGCGCGCACCCGGCGCAAGGCCGTGCCGCTGCTGGACGCGAACATCGGGGCCCATTTGCGCCAGATGCGCGAAGCGCGCTTCGGCCGCTGGCAAGGCGCGCTCGACGTCCCGGTCGGCTCGGTCGTGCTGTGCGCCGGTTTGCCCTCGGAGCGCGACGAGTTCCTGAGCGAACTGCTGGTGAGCGCCTTGCGCGAAGCCGAGGTGGATGCGCGCAGCATCGTCACCGGCGCCCCCCGGGAGCGTCCGGAGGCCGGCAACCCGGCGCTGGTCTCGACCGTCTTTATCACTTATCCGCGCCAGGATCAGCTCGACCAATGGCTGGCCGCAGTAGCAGACTTGCGCCAGGAATTGCCGGAAGCGCTGCTGGTCACTGTGCTACTTCCGTATGACGAGCAAGTGCCCAAGCGCGCGCTGGTAGAAGAACATGTCGACATGATCCTGCGCTCGTTCGAAGAAGGCCTGGCCTTCGTCGCACCCGACCGCGCGGCGCATGCTCCTGTTTCTTCCGGGCGCACCCGTGGCGAATAGAACCGGCACCGGCGCCAAATTGCGGGCCGGCGCGGCGCGCCCGGAAATTTCGTTGTTTTTCCAGCGCAGAGACGACAAAATATTGATCAGCTACGCAGTGGTTTTGACGATTTCATGAATTTCGCACGTAAAATGCTTTCCTAGCGGCACTAACTTTTCTCATGGCGGAATATGAAATCGGTACAACAAGAAGTCGACGAGCGCAGCAATCTCACAGGCACCAATAAATTCGAATTGCTGCTGTTTCGCCTTGGCGGCGACGAACATGGCGAGCGCAACGAGCTGTTCGGTATTAACGTGTTCAAGATCCGCGAGATCGTCGCCATGCCGGCCATCACCGCCGTCGCCGGCGCGATGCCGCACGTGCTGGGGGTAGTCAACCTGCGCGGCCAGATCATCCAGGTGCTGGACCTGCCGGCCATCGCAGGGGTCAAGCCTAAAACCGGCCTGAACATCATGCTGGTCACGGAATTTGCGCGCACCACCCAGGCCTTCGCAGTCGAGAGCGTCGAGGAAATCGTGCGCCTGGACTGGAGCCAGGTAATGTCCGCCGAACGCTGCTCGGGGAGCGGCATGGTTACCAGTATCGCGCGCCTGCCGGTCGAAGACGGCGAAGAGGGCCGGCTGGCCCAGGTGCTGGACGTCGAGACCATCTTGCGCGACATGAATCCGGAGTCCGCGCCGGAGATCAGCCAGCAGACCGTCGGTGCCAAGATCCACATCAAGCCGGGCTCGGTCGTGCTGGCAGCCGACGATTCGGTGGTTGCGCGCGCCCTGATCGAAGAAGGACTCAAGGCCATGGGCCTGCCTTTTATCATGACCAAGAGCGGCAAGGAAGCCTGGGATCAGCTCAACGCCATCGCCGCGGTCGCCGAGGCCGAAGGCACGACCGTGCACGACAAGGTCGCCCTGGTGCTGACCGATCTCGAGATGCCCGAGATGGACGGCTTTACCCTGACCCGCAACATCAAGAAGAGCGGCCGCTTCGCCAGCATTCCGGTGGTGATTCACTCATCGCTGTCGGGCACCACCAACGAAGAGCACGTCAAGAACGTCCAGGCCGACGCTTATGTCGCCAAGTTCTCGGCCGAAGAGCTGGCCACTACCCTGCGCCGCCTTCTGCGCCAGTAAGGCTGCGGTCGATGCGCCGGCCCATGTCAACCGCATGTGCCGGCCATTCGTTGTGCTGTAACAAACATCCTTCAGATCGTGCCGTGCGCCGACATCCCCGTTATACTATCAACAACAAGTCGGTAGGTGAATCGGGGTACCGGCCAGGCAGGGGCTTCGCCTCTGCCGACTGAACGCGGTGAAGCGAGCGCGTAGCCCCACGCCTCGCTTGACCTGCAGAGAGCCAGCCATGCCGCAACGAAGACGAGACGACCAGACCGCTGTCACTGCCGAGTACGCTTTCTTTCTGGCGGAAACCCGGGGCTTGCGCTTTGCGCTCGACTACCTGGAAAATTGCCATGTCTCCTGCGATATCCTGATCCGCGCAATCGAGCAGCCGGCCAAGCGGCGGCGCCTGGAACGGCGCCGCGTCCCACGCAACGACTAAGCTGCCACCGCACCACCGCGCCACCGTACCGAAGAGGGTGCTGCTGGGCCATTTCCATACTTATTCCTAATGCGCGTCACCGCGCTGCGCCCCATGCTATGTTTGCTGCGATGGAGAGTTGGCCATGCAGCGCGTATATCGTTGGCAGACCGATGACGGCATCGGGCTCGAACACCTGAACCTACAGCAACGCCACGACGTCATTGTCGCGGAAGGCGTGATCATTGGCGTCGCCCCGGTTACCGGCGACGACGGCAGCTTCGGCTGCACCTACCGCATTTGTTGCGACGACCACTGGCGCGTGCGCGCGGTCGAAGTGCATACCGCAGGCGGCGGTTCATGCGTGCTCACCACCGATGGCGGCGGCCGCTGGCGCGACGGCGACGGTCGCCCGATTCCCGAACTTGCCGGCTGTCTCGACGTCGATATCTCGGCCACCCCTTTCACCAATACGCTCCCGATCCGCCGCCTGGGCGAGCAGTTGCGCCAGCGCACCGCACTGAACGTGGCCTATATTTCGGTGCCGACCCTCGCGCTGGCGCCTGCCGAGCAGGCCTACACCCGCCTGGCGCAGCGCCGCTACCTGTACGAAGGCCCGGTTGGCAGCTACCAGGCCGAGATCGAAGTCGATCCCGACGGGCTGGTAGTGGCTTACCCTGCCCTGTTCCGGCGCCTGGCGCCGCCATGATCGCCTCGTGGTACGCATTGACTGAGCACATTGACTGAGCAATGACTTGCCAGCGCGATGGCGCTATAATTTCCGGCTTCGTAACGAGGATACCGCCATGTCTTTGCTCGACCACCAGCTCGAACTGCTGTCGCCTGCCAAAACCGCCGATATCGGCCGCGAGGCCATCCTGCACGGCGCCGATGCCGTCTATATTGGGGGCCCTGCCTTTGGCGCGCGCCATAATGCCAGTAATCCGCTGGCCGACATTGCCGGCTTGGTCGAGTTTGCGCACCGTTACCGCTCGCGGATCTTCGTGACCATGAACACGATCATGCATGATAGCGAGCTGGACCTGGCGAGGCGCCAGATCTGGCAGCTCTACGAAGCCGGTGTCGATGCATTGATCATCCAGGACATGGGCCTGCTCGAACTCGACCTGCCACCGATCCAGCTGCACGCCAGTACCCAGTGCGATATACGCAGCGTCGAGAAAGCCCGCTTTCTGGGCGACGTTGGATTTTCGCAGCTGGTGCTGGCGCGCGAGCTGAGCGTCGAACAGATCCGGAAGATCGCGGCGCATGTCGACACCCCGCTCGAATACTTTGTCCATGGCGCCCTGTGCGTCGCGTTCTCGGGCCAGTGCTATATCTCGCACGCCGACACCGGTCGCAGCGCCAACCGCGGCGACTGCTCGCAAGCCTGCCGCCTGCCGTATACCCTGAGCGACGGCCAGGGCCGGGTGGTGGCTTTCGAAAAACACCTGCTATCGATGAAGGACAACGACCAGACCCGCAACCTTGAAGCCCTGGTCGACGCCGGTATCCGCTCGTTCAAGATCGAGGGGCGCTACAAGGACATGGGCTATGTGAAAAACATCACCGCCCACTACCGCCTGCTGCTCGACGATCTGCTCGAGCGCCGCCCGGAACTGGCGCGCGCCGCCAGTGGCAGCACCCGGGTACTGTTCAGCCCCGATGTCGACAAGAACTTCCACCGTGGCCATACCGATTATTTCGCGCTCGGCCGCCAGGACGACATCGGCGCCTTCGATTCGCCGAAATACATTGGCGCCGAACTGGGCACCGTGACCCGCATCGGTCCGGATTTCATCGACCTGCTGACCAATGCGCCTATGGCCAATGGCGACGGCCTGAACTACATGGACAAGCGCGTCACGGTCGGAATCCAGGCTAACAAGGCCGAGAAGCTTGGCAACGACGACGGGGGCCAGGACGGCCAGCGCTGGCGCGTTTTTCCCAACGAAATCCTGGGTAGCCTGTCCGGCCTGCGGGTCGGCACCCGCATCCACCGCAACCGCGATCACCAATGGGAATCGGCGCTGAACAAGAAGTCGTCCGAGCGCAAGGTCAGGATCGACCTGTGCCTGTCCGAGCAGCCGGGCGGGCTGCGCCTGACGCTGTGCGACGAAGACGGCGTCACCACGGTCACGGATGCCGGCATCGGCTTGCAGCCGGCCCAGCACGGCGCCCAGGCCGAGGCCGCGTTACGCACCAGCCTCACCAAGCTCGGCAATACGATGTTCGAGGCCGGCAGTGTCGAGCTGGCACTGTCGCAGCCCTGGTTCGTCGCAGCGAGCGCGATCAATGCCCTGCGCCGCGACGCCGTCGCCGCGCACGAGGCTGCGCGCCTGGCCAGCTGGGTACGTCCGCAGCGCAAGCCCAAGGCCGAACCGCCCGCGATCTATCCGGATCAGCAGCTGAGCTACCTGGCCAATGTCTACAATGAAAAAGCGCGTGCTTTCTACCACAAGCATGGCGTGCAGCTGATCGACGCCGCCTATGAGTCGCACCAGGAGCCGGGGGCGGTGCCGCTGATGATCACCAAGCACTGCCTGCGCTTTTCGTTCAACCTGTGCCCCAAACAGGCCAAGGGTGTGACCGGCGTGCAGGGCCAGGTACGCGCCGAGCCGATGACCCTGGTCAGTGGCAAGGAAACCTACACGCTACGCTTCGACTGCAAGCCCTGTGAAATGCATGTGGTCGGCGCAATGAAGCCGAACATCCTGCAGTCGGCCCCGCCCTCGGCGGTACCGTATAGTCCCCTGGTGTTTCATCGCCAGCGCCCGCGCGCGTAAGCGCACGGTGGGACGAGCCTGGCTTCAAAAAAAACGCTGCCGTGGGTGACCCCCCGGCAGCGTTTTTTAATTGTTTTTAGCAAACCAATTAGTCGACGGTCGCGCCGCTATCTTTCACGACCTTCGACCAGCGCACCGACTCGGCCTGCACGAACTTGGCAAAGTTCTCCGGCGTGTCACCGACGAAGTCCGAGCCGGTATCGGCCAGCACTTTCTGGAATTCCGGCCCTTTCATGACCTTGATCGCTTCGGCATTGATCTTTGCGACCACCGCCTTGGGCGTCTTGGCCGGAGCGAACATGCCGTACCAGGCGTAGGATTCGATCGCCGGCAAACCTGCCTCGGCAAAGGTCGGCACGTCTGGCAGCATGGGCGAGCGCTTGGCGCTCGAGATGGCGATCGGCCTGACCTTGCCGCTCTTAATGTGCGGCATGATCGCGATGGTGCTGTCGAACATGATCGGGATATGGCCACCTAGCAGGTCGGAGATCGCCGGCGCCGAGCCCTTGTACGGAACATGGGTCATCTGCAGCTTGCCCGCAGCGGCGAAAAGCTCGCTGGTGAGGTGCTGCGGCGTGCCATTGCCCGACGATCCGAACGAGAACTGGCCCTTCTTCGACTGGATGTGCGCCATCAGCTCTTTCAGGTTGGTGGCCGGCACCGACGGGTGGGCGACCAGTACCAGCGGTACGCGCAACAGGTTGGTCACCGGCGCCAGCTCCTTGAGCGGATCGAAATTCATGTTCTTGTACAGGCTCGGATTGATCACGATCGGCGCGCTCGAGGTAACCAGCAGCGTCTTGCCATCGCCCTGGGCGCGCGTAACCGCGGCCGTGCCGATATTGCCGCCGCCGCCGGCGCGGTTATCGATCACGAAGGTCTGTCCCAGGCCCTGGGTCAGACCCTTGGCGAGCGGGCGCGCCGCGATGTCCGACGGGCCGCCCGGCGGCCACGGCACCACCACCGTTACCGTCGAGTCTGGCCAGTTCTGCGCCATGGCGCTCAAGGAAAATGCCGACGCCGCCAGGGCGAAGGCGAATTGTTTGGTGGTGCCGAAGAGTAAGCGCATAGTCCCCATCCTTATGTTGGTGAATTCTTATTGAGCACACAGTGTAGCGCATTCATGGATGCTCAACACGAACCCCTGGGTCGCTGTCGCCGGTCCGCTGTCGCCCCCTTTGCACGCTCTGCAACACAAAACCAACAATTTATTAGAGAAAGAATGATTTGCTAACAGAAATAGTCTAATCTGTAGGATACATCCTACCTTCGAGCTCTGCATGGACCGCTTGTATCCCTATACCCGGCGCCTTGTCGAACGCGCCCGCCTGCAGCGGCGCGCTGTGGCGATCGCCCTGATCTGCGTCATGGCTCCCCTCGCTGCGTTCGTCTTCGCCGGCAAGACCGGTATGGTGGCGAACGCTCTGCCGGACAGTGCGCCGGCATTGCCAATACTGGCTTCGGCCCCGACTGGCCGGGCCGAAGCGGCTCCACGTCCGGTCTACCGGTATTCGGTCGTGCCGGGAGGCGTGGCCGGACCGACCGAACTGGCCCGGGTGATTCGGACCGACAAGGTAGTGGCGGCGCACTATGCCAGCTTTAAGCTCGACCAGGCCCGTGCCGTGACGGTCACCACGCCACGCGCCGTGCACGTGTCTTACCGCAAGGGCGACCAGGTGTACTGGACCTCTAAAAAAGTCATGCTCGCGCGTGGTGAAACCCTGATCTCGGACGGTACCCATGCCATGCGGGCCCGCTGCGCCAACCGGATCTCGGACGTTGCGATGTTGCCGGTTGAAGCGCAGGAGCCGCCGGCCGAAGTGCTCGATTCGGTGGAGGAACAGCCCGCCTCGGTCGAAGGCGAGGACGAGGCCTTGCTGCTGGTCAACGCCGATGCCGATGCCGACGAAGGCGCGCACTATTCGCACTATTCGCACCAATTGGGCCATTCGGCCCAGTCAATGCAACAAGCGGCGCCGGCCGCTTCCGACACCCGCCTGGTGCTGCCTGGAGTGGCGGCCACGACGCTGACCCGGACCGGTTGGTCGGGCAGCCCAATTTCGATAGTGCGTCCGGAGCTGTCCGTCCCGGCCCGGCCAGACTCGATCCCGGTCCCGGTTCCGGTCCCGCTATCGGTGCCGGCAATCGCTGATACCACGCCCGTGAGCGCCGTGCCAACGCCGGTGCCGGGCAACGTGGTCGTCGTGCCCCCGTCCGCTGCCCCTGCGCGCAATGGCAAGGACGGCGATTTGCCGCGCCCACCGCGCCCAGCCGCGCCAGTACCAATACCAGCGCCAGTGCCAGGGCCGACGCCGATACCAGGCGGCGGCAAGCCGCCTGTCCCGTTTATTCCGCAGCCCGGCCTGACACCGCCACTTCCACCTACTGGCACCGGCACCGAAGAGCCGCAAGCGACGCCGGTGCCGGAACCAGGTTCTGGCTGGCTGGCTGGCGCGGCGCTTGCCGCAATGCTGGTGCTGCGCCGCAGGCAACTGGCGCTGGCGCCGCGCGCCGGAGCAGGAAGGAAATAACAGGTTTCGTCAGATCCACCAGATCAGCAGGGCCAGGGCGGCCACCAGCGCGATACGGGTGAGGTTGTACGCGGTCTTGTTCCATGCCTTGAGGCGGCGCCGGTACTGGCCCATATGGAAGGAAATGCGGAACAGCTTGCTGACCAGGCCGACCTGGTCCCCACTTTCATTGGGCGAGGCAGCGGCTGTCATGACGGTACGGCCGAACCAGCGGTTGAGCGCGCCCATCCAGCGCAAACGCATCGGGCGCTCGATGTCGCAGAACAAGATGATGCGGTCACTGTCGCTGCCGTTAATGGCCCAGTGAATATAAGTCTCGTCGAAAATCACGTCCTGCCCGTCGCGCCAGCTATACCGCTCGCCATCGACCTCGATAAAGCAGCGGTCGTCGTTGGGCGTGACCAGCCCCAGGTGATAGCGCATCGAGCCCGCGTACGGGTCGCGGTGCGGATTGAGCTTGCCGCCCGGCGGCAGCTCGGCGAACATCGCGGCCTTGACGCTCGGGATCGCCTGCAGCAGCGCATAGGTTTGTGGGCACAGGCGCTCGGCCGACGGGTGGCTGGCGTCGTACCACTTCAGGTAAAAGCGTTTCCAGCCGTTCTTGAAAAACGAATTGAAGCCGGCATCGTCGTTCTGCTCGGCGGCCTTGATTTTCTTCAGTGCCAGCAGGTTCTCGGCCTCGGCGCGGATGATAGGCCAGTTTTCCTGCAGGCGGGCCAATTCCGGAAAAGCGCTCACCGGAACATAAGGCGTGCTGGCAACTCGGGAAAACTTGTGCATGAAGATATTAATCGGCGCCATGAACGACGAGTGGTCG
Source organism: Massilia sp. H6 (assembly GCF_024802625.1). Taxonomy (NCBI): domain Bacteria; kingdom Pseudomonadati; phylum Pseudomonadota; class Betaproteobacteria; order Burkholderiales; family Oxalobacteraceae; genus Massilia; species Massilia sp. H6. The sequence goes on along the minus strand of NZ_CP103371.1, from coordinate 2,482,591 downwards.
AACAACTGGCGACGAAACGGCAGCCGTACGCGGCCGCGGAAATGGATGTGCAGAACCGAGAAAAAATAAAAACCGACCACCACCCATTTCATCGCGTGCTCCATCCCGGCGCACAGGCGGCCGACGTGTTTACAAGGCACGCAGGATACCATACCGGCCGGGCGGCCGTAACGGGCCGGGCCGTGGAGATGGGCAGGAATGTCGCGCCGACGCCGCCCGGGCGAGACTACCCGGGTGGCGCCCCGTGCCAGCGCAAGCGGGCCTGCGCCGGCGCCCGACGCCAGGCCGGGCCGGGAAAACTCAGTGCTGGACCGAGGTAATCGCGTAGCCCTTTTCGTCGATCTGGCTGCTCACGTTCTCGATGTCGTAGTCGGGCAGTTGCCCGGCATTGTCGTCGAACTCGACAGCGCGGGCTTCGACCTCCCAGTCGGTATTGGTTGCTTCTTCAGGGATGTTGCGGGCTTCCGGAACTGCCAGATACGAAGGCTTTCCGTCGGCTTCTGATCTACGGTAAATATCCAGGCGCATAGTCGTTTCCTCAAAGTCAAAGCGCGCTTTCAAAATGAAAGCGGGCCGTTCCACAGTAGAAGATTGAAACGCTGTCGTCTGTTAACTGACCCACACTGAGCCGATAGAAATGTCATCGAAAAGCAGGCTCGACCGAAAAAACCGCGCTCGGCCGGGCGGAAAAGCCTTACGCGTAGGCGGGGGCCTCTTGCGTCACGCGCTGGTTGACGACCTGCGCGCGCAGCGAAGCCTGCAGTGAAGGAATCGAGCCGCCGGCCCGGTACTGGAAGGCGATGTGCAGCATGTCACCCGCCACCACCTTGATCGGCTGGGCCAGTGGCAGTGTCATGTAGTGGTTGAGCCAGTCGATCGTGTTCGATTCTTCCGGTACGATCGCCAGCACGTTCTTGGTAATGAAGCGCATCGCGTTGAGCGTGCCGCTGGTCTCGACCACGAGCGCGCCTTCCCACGAAAACACGTTATCAACCGGCTGGCTGAAGTCGATCACGCTGTATACCGCCGGCTGCGCCAGCTCGACCGTGCCGGGATAGATCACGTTGGTCTCCTGGAACTGCACGATCGGTGCGTAAAAACCTTCGAAATCGTATTCGTGCTCGACTGGCTGGGCCGCCATGATCACGGCTTCCGGCAGGAAGATCGGCAGCGGCCCGCCGAATTTGGCCAGGTAGCGGCGCTTGAACGATTCGATGACTTCGACCTGCTTTTCGCGCAGCATGGCGACATGAATCATTTCGCAGATGACGATGTCGACCGGCTCGGGCGGCAGGTAATCGAAGGCGTCGGCGTGGATGACTTCGACCTTGTGGCCGTTCGGGTTCATCGCCAGGAACTTGCGCGCTTCCTGCACCATGTCGGGATTGAACTCCACGCAATAGACCTTGCTGGCCGCCTGCGCCGCGAAGAACGACAGCACGCCGGTGCCGCCGCCCAGTTCCAGCACTTTCGCGCCCGGCTTGACCGCGTAGTGGATGGCGGACTTGAAGCTGTGCATCCGGTTCTGGTCCATCAACATATTGTGATGGTAATGGACTGGAATGAACTGCCCCAGGTAGCAGCTTTCGATTTCGCGTTCGTTCAGCATGGTTTTCCCCGATGACCAAGGTGGTCGTGTTTAAGCGTGGAACCATTATGGACAAGGATGCACGCTGGCCATTGCCCGAGCTGCGGGGTGTTTACCTCTTAGTTCCGCGGGGCAATGGTGAAACTCTCAAGGCTGGAAGGCGTCGATGGCGGCCGCGAGATCGGTATGGCCGGCCCGTTCGGCGATCCGGGCCGCGCTGAGCCCTTCGCCATTCGTGCGCGCAGGGTCGGCCCCTTCCTCGAGCAACAGCCTTGCCACCTGGGCCTTGCCTTCGCGCGCCGCCATCATCAGGGGAGTATACGCGCCGCTCCCGCGCGGCGACACGGCATCGAGGTTGGCCGCCTGTTTGATCAGCAGGCGCGCGATCGGCGCGCTGCCGCTGGCCGCGGCATAGTGCAGCGCGGTCCAGCCGCTGCGCTTGATCGTGGCCCCGCGCGCCAGCAGGATGGCGGCGGCCTGCCGCCTGTCCTTGTAGGCTGCCATCATCAGCGCGGTGTTGCCGTTCATGGCCTGCGCCTGCAAGTCGATGCCGGGTTGGGCGACCAGCGTCGCCAGCACCCGCATCGCATCTTCGCGCACGGCAATGACCAGCGCCGGCTCACCGCCGACCGGATTGATCTCGTTCGGATCGATTCCCCCTGCGAGCAGGCGCTCGACCTTGTTCACGTCGTCGAGTTCGACTGCGCGGAAAAAGGCCGCGAGCTGGGCGGGCGTTGCCGCCGCAGCAGCAGCAGCAGTAGCAGAAGCAGCAGCAGAAGCAGCAGCAGTAGGTGCGGCGGCGCCCAGGCAGGCAGCGAGCACACCGTAATAAAAAAGGCTGCGGCGGCGCGCCAGCATGGCATCAAGCCTTCGCCGTACTGAACAAGGTAAAGAAGTTCTCGCTGGTTCGGTCCGCCACCTCGCGCAGGGATACGCCCTTGAGCGTGGCGATGTATTCGGCAACATGGGCTACATAGCCCGGCTCGTTCATGCGGCCGCGAAAGGGTACCGGCGCCAGGTAGGGCGAATCGGTCTCGATCAGCATGCGCTCGAGCGGCACCGCCCTGGCCACTTCGTGCAGCTCTTTCGCGCTCTTGAAGGTGACGATGCCCGAGAACGAGATATAAAAGCCCTGCTCCATGGCGGCCTGCGCCACCTCGAGCGACTCGGTAAAGCAATGCATGACGCCGGCCACCCCGCCCGCATTGGTGCCGGCGCCCTCTTCCCGCATGATGCGGATGGTGTCGGCGCTGGATGCCCGGGTATGGATGATCAGCGGCTTGCGGGTCTCGCGCGAGGCGCGGATATGGGTGCGGAAACGCTCGCGCTGCCATTCCAGGTCGCCCTGGAGCCGGTAGTAATCGAGACCGGTCTCGCCGATGGCGACGATCTTCGGATGGTTCGCCAGGGTGACCAGTTGCTCGACACTCGGTTCCGGCGTGTCTTCGTAATCGGGATGGACCCCGACCGAAGCAAAAATATGGGGGTACTGTTCGGCCAGCGCGAGCACCTGCGGAAAGTCCGGCAGGTCGACCGACACGCACAAGGCATGGGTCACCCCGTTCTCGGCCATCTTGGCCAGGATCTCGGGCATCCGGACGGCGAGTTCCGGGAAATTGATATGGCAGTGGGAATCGATGAACATGGCGGTATTGTAACCGAGGCGTTTGCGGCACAGCTACCGCCCACCATGCTCCCCACCGGCGGCAGCTAGGCCACCCGCTTGCCGAGGATAATCAGGTCGCGTTCGATTCCGTCGAGATTGGCCACGCGCGGGAAATGCGCCCATTTCTCGAAACCGTAGCGGTCGAACAGAGCCAGGCTGGCCGCGTTGTGGCCGAAGATGAAGCCCAGCAGCGTGTGTACGTTCACGTTCGGCGCGAAAGCAATTGCCTGCTCCAGGCAATAGCGCCCGATTCCCCGGCCGCGCGCGTGCTCGGCGATATAGATCGACAGCTCGGCGGTGCCCGAATAGGCTGGACGGCCGTAGAAATTCGAATACGACAGCCAGCCCAGCACGTCGGGCTGCGCGCTGATGTCGCCAGCCGCGTGGATCACCCACAGCGGCCGGCGTTCCGGCGTATGGTCGGCAAACCATTGCTCGCGCGATTGCACGGTGACCGGTTCGGTATCGGCGGTGACTTCGCGCGAGGCCACGGTGGAATTGTAGATGTCGACGATGCGCGGCAGGTCGGCACGGGTGGCGAGGCGATGGACGTAAGACGGCATAGGGTGCGAAGGGTGCAAAGGGTCAGTGAGCGCGGTGTGATCTACAGGGTATGCGTGGCGCGCGCCGAACGCAGTGCGGCGCCGAGAATTTCTTCGATGCGGGACTTGGCGCGCAGGCCGGCTTCGTCTTCCGGAAAATGCACGCCAATGCCCTGCGCCTTGTTGTTATTGGCGCCCGCCGGCGTGATCCAGGCCACCTTGCCGGCGATCGGGAACTTGTTGGGGTCGTCCATCAGCGACAGGATCAGGTAGATCTCGTCGCCAATCTTGTAGGGCTTGTTGGTCGGTACGAAGATGCCGCCGTTCTTCATGAAAGGCATGTAAGCCGCGTACAGGGCCGCCTTTTCCTTGATCGCCAACGACAGCACCGACGGCCGCGGCAGCTGCGGGGCATTCGGATCGTTGGTAGTGGCGGTCATCGGCTTCCTTTCATGCGCAGCACGAAGTGTACTCAAGCAACATATCTTCGACAAATAATTTTGCCGACAAGGGGTGGTCGGCCACCGCCCGGCGCTCGTTGGCCGCCTTCACCGCACGGTTCAAGTTGGCAGTGTGCACCCGCCCCGCGAGCGCCGCAAGCTGCTTCTGGTAGCGCGGATAATAGCGTACCCGGCCGGCCAGTTTCACCGACACCAGGTCGTACAGCCAGCGCTGCTGCCAGGCCACCAGCGTCGCCAGCGGCGTTTTGGCCAGTTTGTCGGCCACCCGCAATGCGCCGTCGGTGGCCGGATTGGCCAGGAATTGCAGCAGCGCCTCCATCTCCTCGCGGTTGCCGCTCTCGGCCTCGCTCAGCGCAGCCAGCGGCGCCCCGCCCTGTTCGCTCAGCCAACTGCCGGCGTCGGCCACGCCCTGGGCGTCGAGCCAGGCCAGCGCCTGCTGCTGCGACGGCATCGGGAGCGCAAACTTGCGGCAGCGCGACAGGATGGTCGGCAGCAGGCGGTCCAGGCTGTTCGAGGCGAGCAGGAACACGGTGCCAGGGGGCGGCTCTTCGAGCGTCTTGAGTAGCGCATTCGAGGCCGGCATGTTCAGTGCCTCGGCCGGGTACAGCACCACCACCCGCAGGCCCTGGCGGTGGGTCGAGATATTCATGAAGTCGCCCAAGGCGCGGATCTGCTCGATCTTGATCTCTTTCGAGGGCGCCTTGGCAGATTTCGACTTGGCGGCGGGCTCGGCGCCCTCCTCGGCATCGCTTCCCGGCTCGTCTTCGAGCATTTCCGGCCGCACGCGGCGGTAATCCGGATGGTTATTCTGCGCGAACCAGCCGCACGAGGCGCAGGCCTGGCAGGCGTGGCCGTCGGCGCGCACGTTTTCGCACAGCAGCGCTTGCGCCACGCTTTCCAGGAAATCGGCCTTGCCCACGCCCGCCGGGCCGTGGAACAGGATCGCGTGCGGCAAGCGCGCGCGCATCGCCTGCAACTGGGTCCAGGCCTCGCCCTGCCATGGATAGATCGTCACAGCAGCTTCTCCAGCACCTCGCCCAGGCGCACCCGGATGGCGTCGATCGACTGCGTCGAATCGATCACGACGATGCGTTGCGGGAACTGCTGTGCACGGCGCAGGTATTCGTCGCGGCATTTACTGAAGAAGTCGGCCTGCTCGCGCTCGAACTTGTCGAGCGTGCGGGTGGCGTCCAGCCGCTCGCGCGCGACCTCGAGCGGCAGGTCGAACAGCAGCGTCAGGTCGGGCTGCAGCGACGGATGGACCCATGCTTCGAGCGCTTCCATCTTAGAGCGCGGCAAGCCACGGCCGCCGCTCTGGTAGGCAAAACTGGCATCGGTAAACCGGTCCGACAATACCCAGTGCCCCTGCGCCAGCCCGGGTTCGATCAGCTGCGCCAGGTGCTCGCGGCGGCTGGCGAACATCAGCAGGGCTTCGGTTTCCAGGTGCATTTTCTCGTGCAGCAGCAAAGCGCGCAGCTTTTCGCCCAGCGCGGTGCCGCCCGGTTCACGCGACGACACCACGGTCTTGCCGCGCGACTCCAGGAAATTCTTTACAAAGCCGATATGGGTCGATTTGCCGGCGCCATCGATGCCTTCGAAGCTGATGAACTTGCCCCTGGGTGCCGGTGTCGTCGCAGATTCCACTTCCACGCCCTGATTCATTGCTTGATCCGCCGCTGGTACTGGTTCACCGCCCGGTTATGATCCGGCAGGTTGGTCGAGAACTGGCTGGTACCGTCCCCGCGCGAGACGAAATACAGCGCTTCGGTCTTGGCCGGCGCCAGCGCCGCGGCGAGCGACTCCACCCCTGGCAACGAGATCGGGGTGGGTGGCAGGCCGCTGCGGGTATAGGTATTGTAGGGCGTATCGGTTTCCAGGTCTTTCTTGCGGATATCGCCGGCAAAGCGCTCGCCCATGCCGTAGACCACGGTCGGATCGGTCTGCAACAGCATGCCGGTGCGCAGGCGGTTGACGAATACGCCCGCGATCATCGTGCGTTCGCTCTTCTGGCCGGTTTCCTTCTCGACGATCGAGGCCATGATCAGTGCTTCGTAAGGCGTCTTGTACGGCAGGCTGCTGTCACGGCTCTCCCAGGCGGCATGCAGGTGCTTGAGCATTGCCGCATGCGCCTGCTTGTAGATGTCGAGTTCGGACGAGCCCTTGGCGAACAGGTAAGTATCCGGGAAGAACAGGCCTTCTGGCGAGGTGTACTCTTTGGAGATCTTCGCCATCAACTCCTGGTCGCTCAGCTTCACGGTATCGTGCTTGAGGCGCGCGTGCGCGGCCAGGGTCGCGCGCATCTGGCGGAAGGTCCAGCCTTCGATGATCGTCACCGCCTCTTGCGCGAATTCGCCGCGCACGATCTGGGTCAGCAGGCGACGTGGCGACGTGCCCGGCTTGAGCTCGTAGCTGCCGGCCTTGATCCGGCCAGCCTTGCCGGTGACGCGCGCCAGCAGGTTGAACAGCTGCGGATTGACCGGCACCCCGGCTGCCACCATCTGCTGCGCGGCCGCGCCCACCCCGCTACCCGGGTTGATCGTGAATTCGATGGCCGGCTCCGTGCCCGCTCCGGTGTCGAGGGGGGTCTTGGCCCACCATGAGAAGCCTGCGACTGCGGCGACGGAAACGACGACGCCGGTGACCAGGAGTTTTTTGATGAATGCCATGTGTTTTTGCTTGGTGTGTTGCCGGGGGTTTCGACGTCCCCGGCGCGATTTCGCCGACATCTTTATAATGAGCCCGTAATGATAAAGCCTAATTGCTAATACTAACTGGATTTATGCCTAACTGGACAGACACTCTTGCTGCACTCGGCGCCCGCTTCGATGCCGACGACGCCTCCCAGGCCGACGACTTCGGCCGCCCGCTTACCGCGGCCGAGCTGAGCGCGGGCTTCGTGGCCCCGGTTACCGATCTCGGCATCATTGCCGTGGCCGGCGACGAAGCGGCCAGTTTCCTGCACAAGCAGCTGACCAACGACGTCGAGCACCTTGGCCAGGGCGAAGCCCGCCTGGCCGGCTTCTGTACGCCCAAAGGACGTCTGCAGGCTACCTTTCTGGTCTGGCGCGACGCCGAGGCGGTGTATCTGCAGCTGCCGCGTGCAATCCAGCCGCCGCTGCAAAAGCGCCTGTCCATGTTCGTGCTGCGCGCCAAGGCCAAGCTGCGCGACGCCAGCTTCGAGGCGCCGTTCGCGGCCGTGCTGGGACTGGGCGGGGCGCGCGCCGGCAGTGCGCTGGAGCGTCACGTCGCTACCCTGCCAGATACGGTCAACGGCAAGACCGAGGGCAGCTTCGGCACCGTGATCCGGCTGGCCGACGCCTTTGGCGCGCCGCGCTGGTTGTGGCTGGCGAGTGAAGAAGCCGCCAGCGCCGCCCTACCGCTGCTGGCCGACCAGCTGGCACTGGGCGGCAACCAGGCCTGGCTACTGGCGGCCATCCATGCCGGCGTGCCGCAGATCACTGCCGTCACCCAGGAACAGTTCGTGCCGCAGATGATCAACCTCGAGCTGCTCGGTGGTGTGAACTTCAAGAAGGGTTGCTACCCGGGTCAGGAGATCGTCGCCCGCAGCCAGTATCTCGGTAAGCTCAAACGCCGCACGGTGCTGGCCACGGTCGGGCATGCGGGCGCGCGCGCCGGCGACGAAGCGGTCTCGATGAGCGATCCCGGCCAGCCTTGCGGCATGGTCGTCAATGCCGCGCCGAACGGCCTTGGCGGCGCCGACCTGCTGGTGGAAATGAAACTGGCGGCGCTGGGCGAAGACGTGCGCCTGGGCACCGCCGGCGGCCCGCAGCTGCGCTTCGAGCAGATGCCCTACCATCTCGACGCGCTCGACATCTAGCGATGATCGACCTGTACGTCTATTACAAGGTGCGCACCGAAGATGGCGCCGCACTGGCGGCGCGGGTGCGCGCCATGCAGGCGCAGCTCGCCCACGGGGGCACCGCGGCCCAGCTCAAGTGTCGTCCCGATGCGCGCGACGGCCTGCAGACCTGGATGGAAGTCTATCCCGGCGCCGCCGACGGCTTCGATAGCGTGGTCAGCGCCGCCGCGTGCGCGGCCGGCCTCGACGCCTACACCCAGGGCCCGCGCCGGTCCGAGATCTTTATGGACCTGCCACCTATGGACCTGCCACCATGTGCCTGATCGTCTTTGCCTGGCATGTGATGCCGGGCGTGCCCGTCATCGCCGCCGCCAACCGCGATGAGTTCTATGACCGCCCCGCCAGCCCGGCCGCCCCCTGGCCCGAGCATCCGCACGTCATCGCAGGGCGTGACCTGCGTGGCGGCGGCAGCTGGATGGGTGTGAGCACCGAAGGCCCGAACGGCCCGAAGTTCGCCGCCCTGACCAATATCCGCGGCCCGCACGAGCGCCGCGATAACGCGCCGACCCGCGGCGACCTGGTGGCCGGCTTCCTGGCAGGCACGCTCGATGCCGCCGACTATCTGGCGCAGGTGATCGCGCGCGGCGACGTCTATAACGGCTATAACCTGGTGCTTGGCGACCGCGATACGCTGTACTGGTATTCGAACCGCGGCGGCGGCGACCCGCGCAATGGACTAGCCCTGGAACCGGGACGCATCTATGGCATCTCGAACGGCCTGCTCGATGCGCCCTGGCCCAAGGTGCTGCGCACCAAGGCGCAGTTCGCGAGCCTGCTGTGCCAGGGCGCCCCGGAAGACGCCTATTTCGAGATGTTGGCCGACACCACCCGCGCCCCCGACCTGCGCCTGCCCGAAACCGGCATGCCGATCGAGCTCGAGCGCATGCTCTCGCCGGTGTGCATCGAGTCGCCCGGCTACGGTACCCGCACCTCGACCGTGGTCAAGCTGTACCACGCGGGCGAACCCGAGCTGCATGAGCGGGTGGTGCATCCCGAGAACCAGGAAGCGGCGTAACAGCGCCCCAAGGACGCTGCCTGCCCTGTCCTGCCCTGTCCGGCTCGCATCGAGCTCAGCGCCGCCCCTTGACCCCCGCCTTCAGACCATTCCACACCTGGGGCGTGGCCGCATAAGGATCGGCGGGTAGCTTGCCCTGCACGATTGCATCGAAGCGCTCGCCAACCGAGGCCAGTGCCTGCGGATGCGAATACACATAGAACTGCCCATCCTGAATCGCGTCGAAGGCCATTCGGGCCACGTCCTGGGCCGTTACCTTGCCCGACTCGACCGCCCGCTCGGTCATGCTTTGCGAGGTCGCCTGGCTGGCGGTAATGCGCTCGTCGCTGGCGAGCTCCTCGGGGCGGTTGCGGTGCGACTGGGCGATCGCGGTCGGCACGAAGAACGGGCACAGCACCGAGGCCCCGATCGGCGCGTCAACCAGGCGCAGGTCGTGATACAGGGTTTCGGTGAGCGCTACCACGGCATGCTTGCTCACGTTGTACACGCCCATCACCGGCGGCGTCAGGAGGCCGGCCATCGATGCCGTATTGACGATATGACCCTGGTAGTCGGCGTCGCGCCGGGCGCACTCGAGCATTACCCGGGTAAAAATCCGTACGCCATTGATCACGCCCCACAAGTTCACACCCAGCACCCACTCCCAGTCCTTCTCGGAGTTTTCCCAGATCAGGCCACCGGCACCGACGCCGGCGTTGTTGAACACCAGGTGAACGGCGCCGAAGCGGGCGATTGCCGAATCGGCCAGCTCCTGCACGTGCGAGCCCTTGCTGACGTCGCACACCATCGACAGCACCTCGGTGCCGGTCGCCAGCAACTCTTCGGTCGCGTGTTCGAGTTGCTTGGCCTGCACATCGGCCAGCACCAGTTTCATACCCAGGCCGGCCGCCATATTGGCGAACTCACGGCCCAGGCCGCTCGCAGCGCCGGTAATGACGGCAACCTTGCCTAGAAAATCCTTCATGTGCTTCTCCCCTGGAATGACATCAGACTGCCGATACGCCGCCGTCGACGGCCAGCGTCTGCCCGGTAATATGCTTGCCGGCGTCGGAAGCGAACAGCACCACCGCTCCTTTCAGGTCTTCGCCGTCGCCCAGGCGATTCAAAGGCGCATCCTTGGCCAGGTGTTCGGCGCCCAACGCGGCCAGCACACCCTTGGTCATCTTCGACGGGAAGAACCCCGGCGCGATCGAATTGACCGTGATGCCGTAGCGGCCCCATTCGCCGGCCAGCGCGCGCGTGAAGTTCACGACCGCACCCTTCGAGGTATTGTAGGCGATGGTCTGCATCGTGCCCGGCGGATTGCCGGCCAGTCCGGCGATCGACGAGATACTGATGATACGCCCGTAGCCGCGCGGGATCATGGACAGCTTGCCGATCGCCTGCGTCACCAAAAAGATACTGCGCACGTTCAGGTCCATCACCTTGTCCCAGGCTTCGAGCGGGTAGTCTTCGGCCGGCGCCCCCCAGCTGGCCCCGGCATTGTTGACCAGGATGTCGACATGGCCGAGCCGGGCAACGGCGGCCTCGGCAAATGCATGGGCCTGGGCCGGGTCGGACAGGTCGGCAGCGATGCTCGAGGCATCGATGCCGCGCGCCTGCAGGTGGGCCACGGCTTCATCGAGCTCTTCTTGCTTGCGCGACGAGACCAAGACGCGCGCGCCCTGCTCGCCCAGCGCCTCGGCCATCTGCAGCCCGAGGCCGCGCGAGCCACCGGTGACGATGGCGGTCTTGTTCTTTAACGAAAAAAGTTCCTCGGTGGTGCGCATTACATAGTCTCCGTTTGTGTTCCTGGTTGCTTGCCGCCGCTAGCAGCGCGTGCTTCATGCCCGGCAACTCTAAAGCGTGTTTATAAAGCGTGTTTACACCGCGTAATCCATGCACTGGCGCGCTTCGCGCACCGCACCGATGAAGGGCACCAGCGCCTGGTGGGTCGGGTGCGCGGCGTAGGCGGCCAGTGCCGCCTTGTCGGCAAACTCCGAGTACAGCACGACATCATAGGTCGCTTCCAGCCCGGGCTGCGCCAGCGACACTTCGAAGGCCAGCATGCCTGGCACGATCTGCGCGCACTCGTCCAGACGGCGCTTCATTTCGCGCGCATTGGCGGCCCGGTCCGCGCCTTCGGCTTGGTCCTTCAGTTTCCACATCACGATATGCTTGATCATTGCTGCTCCTGTAGGTGAATGTCGCGCCATCCATGGCTCCCTGGCGGGGCTGCGCCAACGAACGAGAATAGCATGATCAAGCACGGTCGTTCGCTCACCTTCCAGTGGGAGCAAGCACCGTGTAAGGATAGCGGCCCACACTGCGCCTTAGCTGACCAACCATCAGCGATCCGACAACACCAAAATCTATTCGGAGACACCCATGGCAATCACACCCGGCACAACAGCGGGAGGAAAGGCGGCGCCTTCTTCCTCTGGACTGACCAAAGAAGAGAAAAAGGTCATCTTCGCATCTTCACTCGGCACGGTATTCGAGTGGTACGACTTCTACCTGTACGGTTCGCTCGCCACCATCATCGCCAAGCAGTTCTTCATCGGCGACCCCACTACCACCTTCATCTTCGCCTTGATGGCATTTGCCGCCGGCTTCATCGTGCGCCCGTTCGGCGCGCTGGTGTTCGGCCGCCTGGGCGACATGATCGGCCGCAAATACACCTTCCTGGTTACCATCGTGATCATGGGGGCTTCGACCTTCCTGGTTGGCCTGCTGCCGAGTTATGCCACGATCGGCATCGCCGCGCCGATCATCCTGGTGTCGCTGCGCATCCTGCAAGGCCTGGCGCTTGGCGGCGAATACGGCGGCGCGGCCACCTATGTGGCCGAACACGCGCCCGAAGGCAAGCGCGGCCTGTTCACCTCTTACATCCAGACCACTGCCACAATCGGCCTGTTCCTGTCGCTGATGGTGATCCTGGCCACCCGCACCGCCATGGGCGAAGAACAGTTCCAGGCCTGGGGCTGGCGCATTCCCTTCCTGATCTCGGTGCTGCTGCTGGGCGTGTCGGTCTGGATCCGGATGTCGATGTCCGAATCGCCGGCCTTTGCCAAGATGAAAGCCGAAGGCAAGACCTCGAAGGCACCGCTGTCGGAAGCCTTCCTCAAGCCGAAGAACGCCAAGGTCGCCTTCCTGGCGCTGGCCGGTTTGACCATGGGCCAGGCAGTGGTCTGGTACACCGGCCAGTTCTACGCCCTGTTCTTCCTGACCAAGACCCTGAAGATCGACGAGCCGCTTGCCAACATCCTGATCGCGATCGCGCTGGCCCTGGCCACGCCTTTCTTTATCGTGTTCGGTTCGCTGTCGGACCGTATCGGCCGCAAATGGATCATCCTGGGCGGCTGCCTGATCGCCGCGGCAACGTATTTCCCGATCTTCAAGGCGATCACGCATTACGGCAACCCGGCGCTGGAGCGTGCGATCCAGACTTCGCCAGTGGTGGTCGTGGCCGACCCGGCCACCTGCCACTTCCAGGTCGACCCGACCGGCACCAAGAAATTCCCGTCGTCGTGCGACATCGCCACCCGCATGCTCACGGCCGCCTCGGTGAGCTACAACATCCAGGAAGCGCCCGCCGGCACCGTGGCCACGGTCAAGGTCGGCGACACCACCTTCCCGTCCTTCAACGCGGTCATGACGCCGGATAACCTGAACTTCGATGCTGCCTCCAAGGCCAGGGAGACCGCGTTCAAGGGCGACGTGACCGCCGCCCTGAAGGCGGCAGGCTATCCAGAGAAAGCCGACACGGCCGCGATCAACAAGCCGATGCTGGTGCTGCTGCTGTTCATCCTGGTGCTGTATGTGACGATGGTGTATGGGCCGATCGCAGCCATGCTGGTCGAGATGTTTCCGACCCGTATCCGGTATACCTCGATGTCGCTGCCCTATCACATCGGCAACGGCTGGTTCGGCGGCATGCTGCCGACGGTCAGCTTCGCCCTGGTGGCCTTCAAGGGCGACATCTACTACGGCCTGTGGTACCCGATCGTCATCGCGCTGGCCACCGTGCTCATCGGCGGGCTGTTCGTCCGTGAGACGAAGGACAACAATATCTACGCCGACGATTGACCATCAGCCCGGATAGCTAATGCAAGGTACGGCGGGGTAATGCGCGCGGCACGGCGCATTACCCCGCCCGGGTATTCAAGCCAAGATTCAGCCCCCGAAGCCCTTGCCCTCGGCCGCGCGCCGCTCCAGCAGCGGGGCCGGCTTCCAGGCTTCGCCATGGCGCCCGCCCGCATAGCCGCGGATCGCCTCCAGCACCGTTGGCAGGCCGACCGACTCGGCATAGAACATCGGCCCGCCCCGGTGCAGCGGAAAGCCGTAACCGGTCAGGTAGACGATGTCGATGTCGGAGGCGCGCATGGCGATGCCTTCTTCCAAGATCTTGGCGCCTTCGTTCACCAGCGCGTACACCAGGCGCTCGACGATCTCGGCGTCGCCGATTGCACGGCGTTCCAGCCCGAGGTCCTGTGAATGCTGCACGATCATGGCATCGACCAGGGCCGAAGGATAGGCCTTGCGCTCGCCCGCCTGGTAGTCGTACCAGCCGGCGCCGGTCTTCTGGCCGAAGCGGCCCTGCTCGCACAGCAGGTCGGCGCTCTTCGAATAGGCGATCTGGGGCGACTCGATGGCGCGGCGCTTGCGGATATACCAGCCGACATCGTTGCCGGCCAGGTCACTCATGCGAAACGGCCCCATCGCAAAGCCAAACTGCTCGATCGCCGCATCGACCTGGGCCGGCAAGGCGCCTTCGTCGAGCAAGAAGTAAGCCTGGCGCAGGTATTGTTCCAGCATGCGGTTGCCGATGAAGCCATCGCATACGCCCGACACCACGCCGGTCTTCTTGATCTTTTTCGACAGGGCCAGCGCGCTGGCCAGCACGTCCTTGCCGGTCTGCTTGCCGCGCACGATTTCCAGCAGCTTCATGACATTGGCCGGGCTGAAGAAATGCAGGCCGATCACGTCCTGCGGGCGCCGGGTGAAGGCCGCGATGCGGTCGAGGTCGAGCGTCGAGGTGTTCGACGCCAGGATCGCGCCCGGCTTCATGACCGCATCGAGCTGCTTGAACACGGTTTCTTTCACGCCCATGTCTTCGAACACGGCCTCGACCACGATGTCGGCCTGCGCAATGTCGGCATAGTCGAGCGTGCCCTTGATCAGGGCCATGCGCTGCTCGCCCTGGTCAGCGCTGAGCTTGCCCTTCTTGACGGTGTTCTCGTAATTCTTGCGGATCGTGCCCAGACCCTTGTCGAGCGCGTCCTGCTGGGTTTCCAGGATGGTCACCGCAATGCCGGCGTTTGCGAAATTCATGGCGATGCCGCCGCCCATGGTGCCGGCACCGATCACCGCCGCGCTGGCGATGCTGCGCACCGGCGTGTCGCCCGGCACGTCCGGCACCTTGCTGGCGGCGCGTTCGGCCATGAAGGCATGGCGCTGCGCTTTCGATTCCGGGGTCTGCATCAGGTGCAGGAAACGTTCGCGCTCGAAGGCCAGGCCTTGCTCGAAGGGCATGGTCACCGACGCGGCGACCGTCTCGACGCATTCCAGCGGCGCTGGAAACGGTCCGGCCATGGCTTTCACCGACGCCCGCGCAGCCTCGAGGAAGGCGGCGTGGTCCGGATAATCGACGCTGCGCTCGCGCACCTTCGGCAGCGGCCTGATATCGGCCTTTGCCTCGGCAAAGGCGACCGCGGCGCCGAGCAGGTCGGTCCCGGCCGGGAACACTTTGTCGAACAGCGCGGTGCCGGCCAGCTTTTCGGACACTACCGGCGCGCCGCTGACCACCATGTTCAAGGCCATGTCGAGGCCGACCATGCGCGGCATGCGCTGGGTGCCGCCGGCGCCCGGCAGCAGGCCGAGCTTGACCTCTGGCAGCGCGATCAGGGCGCCCGGCAGCGCGACGCGGTAGTTGCAGCCCAGGGCCAGTTCCAGCCCGCCGCCCATGCAGACGCTGTGGATGGCGGCGACGACCGGCTTGGCGCAGTCTTCCACGACCCGGATCAGGGTGTGCAGCGTCGGCTCTGTTAGCGCTTTGGGCGAGTTGAATTCGCGGATGTCGGCGCCGCCCGAGAAGGCCTTGCCGGCGCCGGTAATGACGATCGCCTTGATGGTGGCATCGGCTTCGGCACGGCGAATCGCCGCGACCGCGGCGGTGCGCGTCTCCAGGCCCAGGCCGTTGACCGGCGGGTTATTCAGGGTGATTACGGCAACGCTGCCTTCACTGGTGTAATCGGCGCTCATGTCTGTCTTATCTCCTTGTGATTGATGCTGCTTATCTATAAAACTATACCCCAACTAAAAGAACGTTCGTCTTATTTTCTTGCGAGGACAGGCTGTGCCAGAATAGCGCCCTCTTGAGACAAGCAAACTGATTTCCATGGAAAAACTGATCGCGCAACTTTACCGGCTCTACCTGATGCCCGAACTGGCTTCGCCCGATGCGCTCGCCCAGCACTTCCAGGGCATGCAGGCCCTGCGCGTCGGACTGGCCTCGCGCGACGACCTGATGCGGGCGATCGTGATCGACTTTCCAAAGGTGCGTGGCGCCGCTCCGGCCCAGCACTGGACCAACCTGTGCGAGGTGGCCAACCGGCTGCAGGAGTCGTTTGGCTTTGCGCCGCCCGCCGTCAGCATCGACGGCGGCAGCGGCTACCAGCTCTGGCTGTCGCTCGAAGAAGCGGTACCGCTGGGCGACGTGCGCCGCTTCGTCTCGATGCTGCGCGACGCGCATTTCCCCGAGCTCGACCTGCAGGTGGCAGTGGAAGTGGCCTTGCCGCCATCGTTGAGCACGGCCAGCGGCAAGTGGGCGGCTTTCATCCACCCGGGCATGGGCGCGTCGTTTGCCGATGAGGCCGGACTGGAAATGACGCCGCCCGTGACGGCGCAGGTGGGCTTTCTGGAGGGCCTGGACAGCATCGGCAAGGCGCAGTTTTTTGATGCGCTGGTGTCGATGAAGCAGAGCGAAACGGCCACCACGGCGGCAGCCCCGATGCCGGCGCCGGGGCCCGCATTCGAGCCCCGCCGCGCAGGGCCCGACGGCCTGTTGCTCAAGGACGCTACGCTAGAGGACATTGTCCGTCACTTGCAGGCGCTGGGCATCGAGCCGACCTTGCGCCATGTGCTGCCACCACGCGACTAAAGTACTCACCCTTAAATAAATGTGTTTTTGGCTGCCATAACCGGCGCGTTGCTGCGTTGGCTCGCGCTTGCAGTGCTCGCACTGCGGCACACTCGCCGCCTTGCCCCGCATCCGGTTCTGTTTGCCAAAATTCACATTGATTTCCGGTCGAGCACTTAGCTGCGGCTGCCGGTTGGTTCATTAACCGGCGTGATCGAAGGCAGCGCAGCTCAAGGCTTGCCCATCAACTCGCGCAAGGCCACAACCGTCGCTTCCACCCCCATCCGCACCGCCGGCCCGTGCTCGACCTTGAACAGCGGGCTGTGATGACTCGGCAGGCGCAGCTTGCCGGCCTTGGCTGCGGCGATGGTCTCGGGGGCGGTGCCGCCGATCGTGAAGTACACACTCGGGATATACGGGTCGGTCACGAACATCGGGAAGTCTTCCGAGCCCATGCCTTCGCGGAATTCTTCGGCACCAAAGGCATCTGGCCCCAGCTTGCCGATCCAGGCCGCGCGCAGGCGCCGCACCAGCTCGACATTGTTCAGCACCGGCGGCGCCGGGGTGTCCACCAGCTTCACTTCGGGCAGTTCGTTGTCGGCCATGCCGGCGGCGCGCGCGGTGTGCTCGGCCATGCGCTTGATGGCGCCGAGCAGCAGCTCGCGCGTTTTCGGGCTTTCGCTGCGCACGGTCAGTTGCAGCCTGGCGTTGTCGCCAATGATATTGGCCTTGGTGCCGCCGTGGAAAGAGCCAACCGTGATCAGGCCCGGTTCGCGCGGGCCCAGCTCGCGACTGACGATGGTTTGCAGGCCCATCACGATCATCGCGCCCAGCACGATCGGGTCCTTGCCGCGGTGCGGCTGGGCGCCGTGGGCGCCGACGCCCTTGATCGCGATCTCGACCGTGTCGGCGCCGGAATACGGCGAGACCTCGGACGCGTGCACCTTGCCGGTGGCCATGTCGGCCTTGACGTGCAA
Organism: Massilia sp. H6; assembly: GCF_024802625.1. NCBI lineage: Bacteria > Pseudomonadati > Pseudomonadota > Betaproteobacteria > Burkholderiales > Oxalobacteraceae > Massilia > Massilia sp. H6. The sequence goes on along the minus strand of NZ_CP103371.1, from coordinate 2,465,342 downwards.
GCCCAGCGCGACATCCGGCTGGCCGAAGCGTTGATAGAGCCCATCTTTCATCATGGCCAGCGCGCCGCCGATCCTTTCCTCGGCCGGTTGGCCCACCAGCATCAGGGTGCCCGACCAGGCCGAGCGTTCGGCCGCCATGCGGCGCGCCGTGCCCACCAGGCTGGTCATGTGGATGTCGTGGCCACAGGCGTGTGCCACCGGCGTGACATTGCCTTCCATGTCTTTCTGGGTGGCGGTCGAGGCATTGGGCAAGCCGGATTTCTCGATCATCGGCAAGCCATCCATGTCGGCCCGCATCATCACCAGCGGTCCGGGACCGTTCTTCAGGATCGCCACCACCCCGGTGCCGCCCACGCCCTCGGTAACGCTAAAGCCGGCCGCGCGCAACTCCTTGGCCATGCGCGCCGCGGTCTTCACCTCTAGAAAGGACAGCTCGGGATTGCGGTGCAGGTAATCGAGCAGTGGCGCCAGGTGGGTGTCATAGTCTTTGGCGACAGCCCTGGACAGCTCAGTCGCGTGAACGGCGCCCGGCAGCACGCTGGCGGCCAGTAGTATGGAAAGCAGAGTCTTGGTCATGGGGTCCTGGTGGGGCAAATGGCATACATTGTTCGTGATACAGCTCACGCAGCTTGTTTTTCTGGAACTTGCCGGTGCCGCCCACCTGGAGCGCCTCGGGAAACACGACATCGTCCGGAATCCACCACTTTGCCACTTTTTTATCGATGAAGGCCAGCAATTCTTTGCTGCTAACCTCCATGCCAGCACGCTCCAGCACCAGTTGTCCTTCACCGGTGCGCGGTGAGAATCGGGCGGGTACGGTAGAATTCCGCCAATATCGCCCGCCTTTGTGCTCACCCGATTACTTGTACTGGAATTGCCATTACTGCTGACGAACTTCCTTTCGACAACGTGTTTGCCGAATTACCGCCGGCGTTCTATACCCGGCTGATGCCGACGCCCTTGCCGGCGCCGAGCTTCATTGCCGCCAGTGGGCCCGCCGCGGCATTGGTCGGGCTCGACCTGCAGACGCTGGCGCAGCCGGATTTCGTCGAGGTTTTCACCGGCAACAAGGTGGCAGTGCGCTCGCAGCCTCTGGCTGCGGTGTACTCCGGACACCAGTTCGGGGTCTGGGCTGGCCAGCTCGGCGACGGTCGCGCGATCACCCTGGGCGACCTTCCCATGGGTGATGGCCATGGCCGGATGGAAATCCAGCTCAAGGGCGCTGGCCTGACGCCGTATTCGCGCATGGGCGACGGCCGTGCGGTGCTGCGCTCGTCGCTGCGCGAATTTCTCTGCTCCGAAGCAATGGCGGCGCTCGGCATCCCGACCACGCGCGCCCTGATGGTGACCGGCTCGCACCAGCCGGTGATCCGCGAGAGCGTCGAGACCGCTGCCGTCGTGACCCGCATGGCGCCGACCTTTGTGCGCTTCGGCTCGTTCGAGCACTGGGCCCAGCGCGGCAAGCAGGACGAGCTGCGTATCCTGGCCGACTACGTCATCGCCAACTGGTATCCGGAATTGGCCGGGGCCGCCAATCCCTACAAGGAACTGCTGGCGGAAGTCACCCGCCGCACGGCGCGCACCATCGCCGGGTGGCAGGCGGTCGGCTTCATGCATGGCGTCATGAACACCGACAATATGTCGATCCTGGGCTTGACGCTCGACTACGGACCGTTCGGCTTCATGGAAGCCTTCGACGCCAATCACATCTGCAATCACACCGACCAGGGCGGACGCTATTCCTATGCCAACCAGGTTGCGGTCGGTCACTGGAACTGCTACGCGCTCGCCAATGCCCTGCTGCCCCTGATCGGCACGACCGACGAAGCCGAAGAGGCGCTCGCCGTGTATCGCCCGGCCTTTGGCGCCAGCATGGACGAGCACCTGCACGCCAAGCTCGGCCTGCGCGACGTGCGCCCCGGCGACGAAGAATTGTTCGACGCCATGTTCCAGCTGCTGCAGGCGAACCACGCCGACTTCACCTTGTTCTTCCGGCGACTGGGCGAACTGCGCCTGGACGGCGGACCAGGCGAGGACGCCCTGGTGCGCGACCTGTTCCTCGAGCGCGAAGCCTTCGATGGCTGGGCGGTGCAGTACCGCGCCCGGCTGCGCGCCGAGGCTAGCCGCGATGACGTGCGGCGCGCCGCCATGCATCGCGCCAACCCGAAATATGTGCTGCGCAACTACCTGGCCCAGACCGCAATCGAACAGGCGCAGCGTGGCGACTACAGCGGCGTGCAGACGCTGCTCGCCGTGCTCGAGCGTCCGTTCGACGAACAACCCGAACACGACGCCTACGCGGCCCTGCCGCCCGACTGGGCCGCTCACCTCGAAGTGAGCTGCTCGTCGTGAGCCTGTTCCGAACCCGCATTGCTACCCGCGAGACCAATATGACCGACAAACTGACCAAAACGGACGCCGAATGGCGCGACCAGCTCGACCCGATGCAATACCAGGTGACCCGCCACGCCGCCACCGAGCGCGCGTTCACCGGCAAATTCTGGGACCACCACGAGCACGGCATCTATACCTGCGTGTGCTGCGATACGCCGCTGTTCGAATCCGACGCCAAGTTCGATTCGGGCTGCGGCTGGCCGAGCTATTTCCGGGCGCTCGATCCGGCCAATGTCATTGAAAAGACCGACCGCACCCACGGCATGCTGCGCACCGAAATCATTTGCGCGGTGTGCGATGCCCACCTTGGCCACGTCTTTCCCGACGGTCCGCCGCCTACTGGCCTGCGTTACTGCATCAATTCGGCCTCGCTGCGTTTCGAACCGGCCCGAGGCGACGCATGATCAAGTTTTTGTTCGACATGCTGCCGGTAATCCTGTTCTTCGGCATCTATAAATACGGCGAAAGCCACCAGGAATGGGCCCACGGACTGGTCACCGATTACCTCGGCGTACTGATCTCGGGCGGCGCGGTGCCGGCATCGCAGTCGCCGATCCTGCTGGCCACGGCAGTCACGATCCTGGCCACGGTGCTCCAGATCGCCTACCTGCTGGCGCGCCGGCGCAAGGTCGATGGCATGCTGTGGGTGTCGCTTGGGGTCGTGGCGGTCGCCGGTGGCGCCACGATCTATTTTCATGACGATACCTTCATCAAGTGGAAGCCGACCATCCTGTACTGGGCCTTTGGCGCTGCCCTGCTGTTCGCCCACCTGGTCTATCGCAAGAACCTGATGCGCTCGGCGCTCGGGGGCGCCATGAGCCTGCCCGAAGCGGTCTGGACCCGCGTGCTCTACGCCTGGGTCGCCTTCTTCGTCGCGCTGGGCGTGCTGAACCTGCTGATGGCCTTTGTGGTCTTCGAAGGTGACACCGGGGCCTGGGTCAGCTTCAAGCTGTTCGGCATCTCTGGCATCCTGTTCGCCTTTATCATCATTCAATCGCTCATGCTGTCCAAACATATTCAGGAGGATGCACCGAATGGAAACTAACCGTACCGAACGCCTGCGCGCGCAGTTGCAGGCCGCGCTGGCCCCCAGCCTGCTCGAGATCAGCGACGATTCACACCTGCACGCCGGACACGCTGGCGCAGCCTCTGGCGGCAGCCATTACAGCGTCAAGATTGCCTCCGACAAGTTCGCCGGGCTGTCGCTGGTCATGCGTCATCGTCTTGTGTATGATGCCGTGCACGAAATGATTAACAAGGCGGAAATCCATGCCCTGGCCATCACGGCCATCGCCCCGTCCGATGCCGGCTGACGGCTCGCTAGAGGCAAGCACCTTCAGCCAGCTTTAAGTATCATCGCAGACAATCTTTCGCTAGAAGTAAAAGAAGCTGTAGTAGAAGACGTACACAAAAACAACCACGTACAAGAACTGAGCAATCTCGTCCAAGCAACTCTTCCCACAGGAATTCCAGAAATGACTTTGAAGCCAGCACGCCTGCTGTTCGCCCTGATCGCCGTTGTCGCCATCCCTGCCCATGCGCAGAACCTCGCCGTGGTCAACGGCAAGCCGATCCCGTCGTCGCGCGTCGACGCCGTCGTCAAGCAGGTGGTCGCCGCCGGCCAGGGCCAGGATTCGCCCGAAATGCGCGAAGTGATCAAGCGCGACCTGATCGCGCGCGAAGTGCTGATGCAAGAAGCCGTCAAGCAGGGCTACGACAAGAAGCCGGAAGTCAAGGCGGCGCTCGACAACGCCCGCCAGGCGATCGTTGTCAACCAGCTGGCGCGCGACTACATCGCCAAGAACCCGGTGACCGATGCCGAGATCAAGGCCGAGTACGACCGTTTCACCAAGCAGACCGGCGACAAGGAATACCACGTGCGCCATATCCTGCTCGAGACTGAAGCCGAGGCCAAGGCGGTGATCGCCAAGATCAAGGCCGGTGCCAAGTTCGAAGAGCTGGCCAAGGGCTCGAAAGATACCGGCACCGCCAGCACGGGTGGCGACCTGGAATGGGCCAGCCCGTCTTCGTTCCCGCCGGAATTCGCCGCTGGCTTCACTGGCCTGCAAAAAGGCGCGGTCAGCGAGACCCCGGTCAAGACCGCCAATGGCTTCCACGTCATCAAGCTCGATGACACCCGCGCCGCCAAGCTGCCGACGCTGGCCGAAGTCAAGCCGCAGATCGCCGACGCCCTGGCCCAGAAGAAGCTCGAAGAGTACAAAGACCAAATGGTCAAAAAGGCAAAGGTGCAGTAATATAGGTTACCGCCGGTGCTGAGTCAGTACCGGTTTTTGCCGCCTGCGGCGAACTTTTTCGTGTTTAGATAGGACCTCAACAATGATTTCGAAGCCAGCCCGCCTGTTGTTAGCCATGATGACCCTGGTTGCCGCGCCTGCGTTCGCGCAAAACGTTGCGACCGTCAATGGCAAACCCATCCCGGCGGCCAAGGTTGACCAGATGGTCAAGCAAGTTGTCGCCCAGGGCCGCGCCACCGATTCGCCGCAGTTGCGCGACGCCATCAAGAAAGACCTGATCGGTCGTGAAGTCCTGATCCAGGAAGCCGACAAGCAGAACATTGGCGCCCGCGCCGACGTCAAGGCAGCGATCGACAATGCGCGCCAGAGCATCATCATCAACGCCATGCTGGCCGACTACGTCAAGAAGAACCCGATCAAGGACGCCGAAATCAAGGCCGAGTACGACAAGTACAAGTCCCAGGTGGGCGAGAAAGAATACCGCGCACGCCATATCCTGGTGACCACCGAAGACGAAGCCAAGGCCATGATCAGCAAGCTCAAGGCCGGCGCCAAGTTCGAGGAGCTGGCCAAGCAGTCGAAAGACGGTTCGGCAGCCAATGGTGGTGATCTGGACTGGGCTAGCCCGGCCAACTACGTGCCCGAGTTTTCCAAGGCCATGACCGCCCTGCAAAAAGGCGCCATCACCGAGACCCCGGTCAAGACCCAGTACGGTTACCACGTGATCAAGCTCGAAGACGTGCGCGCCGCGAAGGTGCCGGCCCTGGAAGAAGTCAAGCAGCAGGTCGCGGAACAACTGCAACAGCGTCAGCTGGCCCAGTACCGCGAAAGCCTGGTGAAGAAGGCCAAGATCCAGTAATCTGGATTCAGCCTCGCCAAGAAGCGCTCCCCAGGGAGCGCTTTTTTACTGTTCAGTCGTCTTCGGCGCAGTGTGGCGGCGCGCCCGGATAGTCGCCATTATTGTACTCGTCCAGCATGCCGGCCCAGGACCGCTGCAGCTGGCAAGCGCCGCGCAGGCAGGTGCCGGGGGTGGCCGTCTTGAACCAGCTGCCCGCCGCTAGCAGGATCGCGCGCAGGCTGTTGGGCGCCGATGCGCCAGCCCTGCCATTGAGTACGGCCGCGATGTACTGATGCGCCAGCATGACATAGGCATCGCCCCGTACCGGGCTGTCCATTACCTGCTGCCAGCTCAAGCTGCTGTTGAAGAAGGGGGCGTCGCGGTCGTAGGGCGCCGGCCAGGCGACACCTGGCTTGTTGCCCCAATAGCCCTGGGTGCGCACGCAGCCTTTCGGCGGACATCCGCAGTCCGCCAATGCTGCGTCCGGCGTGACAGCCGCGACAGTCGTTACTTCGCCGCAAGCGGCACTGGTCCCCGCCTGCGTCAGGGCAGCCTCGGCTGCGAAGGCGCCGGGACTAAGCACGAATGTGAGGCCGCTGGCAAGCACAATGCGGGCGGCGATCCGGGAAATACGCTGTCGGTAAGTCATGTGATCCTCCAAAGAAATTTATGGCGGTTGAGTCCGTCATAGCATTCATGATGCGCGCAGCCCTGCCCTGTGCTTTGCGTCGCCGCATTGCGGCGAGCGGTTCGATTTCGAGGAAGACTTTCCCAGGCAAAGCTTGATGTCTCCCGCAAAAAAAAAGCGCCTCCGAAGAGGCGCCTTGACTAACACGGTCAAGCGGTCAAGCTACCCACTTGCGCGCATTGCGGAACATGCGCATCCATGGCGACTCGTCCGGCCAGGTGTCCGGTGCCCACGAATGCACGACGCTGCGCAGCACCCGCTCGGCATGCGGCATCATCGCGGTGAAGCGGCCATCGCTGGTCGTCACTGCGGTCAGGCCGCCGGGCGAGCCGTTCGGATTGAACGGATAGGTTTCGGTGGCCTGGCCGCGGTTGTCGACATAGCGCAGCGATCCGATCGCGGCGGCGGCGTCGCCGGTAAGCGAGAAGTCGGCAAAGCCTTCGCCGTGGGCGATCGCGATCGGCGCCATGGTGCCGGCCATGCCGTCGAAGAAGATCGACGGCGAGTCCAGTACCTCGACCATGCCGAAGCGCGCCTCGAACTGTTCCGACTTGTTGCGGGTGAACTTGGGCCAGGCATGCGCGCCCGGAATGATGGACTTCAGGTTGCTCAGCATCTGGCAGCCATTGCACACGCCAAGGCCAAAGGTGTCCTGGCGCGCGAAGAAGCTGGCAAAGGCGTCGCTCAGGCGCGGGTTGAACAAGATGGTCTTGGCCCAGCCTTCGCCCGCGCCCAGCACATCGCCGTACGAGAAGCCGCCCACGGCGATCACGCCCTGGAAGTCGTCGAGCTTGACGCGGCCCGCGATCAGGTCGCTCATGTGGACGTCGATTGCCGCAAAGCCGGCCTGGTGCATTGCCCAGGCAGTTTCGATATGCGAATTCACGCCCTGCTCGCGCAGGATCGCCACGCGCGGACGCACGCCCGTCGCGATGAACGGCGCGGCGACATTGTCACGCAGGTCGAACGTCACTTTCGGCGAGATGCCGGGATCGGTCTCGTCGAGCAGGCGGTCGAATTCCTGGTCGGCGCAGTCCGGGTTGTCGCGCAGGCGCGCAATGCGCCAGCTGGTGTCGCTCCACAGGCGGTGCAGGTCGGCGCGCTGCTGCTTGTAGATCACCTTGGCGTCGCGCGTGAACTCGATGGCGCCGCGCTCGTTGGGCTTGCCGATGATGTGGCTGCATGCGCCGAGCCCGTGCTCGCGCAGCACCGCCATGACCGCCTGCTTGTCCTCGCCCCGCACCTGGACCACGGCGCCGAGTTCTTCGTTGAACAGCGCGCGCAGCGTCAGTTCGTTGCGGCGTTCGGCCACCTGGCCGGCCCAGTTCTTGGCATCGCCCCAATCGGCGCCATGGCCTTCTTCCATCGCCAGGATGTCGAGATTGACCGTCACGCCGGCGCGGCCGGCAAAGGCCATCTCGGCCAGGGTGGCGAACAGTCCGCCGTCCGAACGGTCGTGGTAGGCCAGCAGCTTGCCGTCGCGGTTGAGCTGCTGGATCACCGCGAAGAATGCTTTCAGGTCTTGCGGCGAATCGACGTCCGGCACGCTGTCGCCCAGTTGCTGGGTCACTTGCGCCAGCGCCGAGGCACCCATGCGGTTCTTGCCGCGCCCCAGGTCGACCAGGATCAGGGCGGTCTCGCCCAGGTCCGTGCGCAGTTGCGGGGTCAGCGTGCGGCGCACATCGGCGACAGGTGCGAACGAGGACACGATCAGCGATACCGGGGAGATCACGGCCTGGTGTTTTCCGTCCTGGTTCCAGGTGGTACGCATCGACAGCGAATCCTTGCCGACCGGGATCGACACGCCCAGCGCCGGGCACAGCTCCATGCCCACTGCCTTGACCGTATCGAACAGTGCGGCATCCTGGCCCGGCTGGCCGCAGGCCGCCATCCAGTTGGCCGACAGCTTGATGTCGGAAATGTCGTCGATGGCGGCGGCGGCGATATTGGTGATCGCCTCGCCCACCGCCATGCGGCCCGAGGCGGCGGCGTCGATCACGGCCAGCGGAGTACGCTCGCCCATCGCCATCGCTTCGCCGACGAAGCCGTCGAAAGACATCGCGGTGACGGCGCAGTCGGCGACCGGCACCTGCCATGGCCCGACCATCTGGTCGCGCACGCTCATGCCGCCGACGCTGCGGTCGCCAATCGTAATCAGGAAGGATTTGTCGGCCACGGCCGGTAGCAGCAGCACGCGGCGCGCGGCTTCTTCGAGCTCGATGCCGGTCAGGTCGAGCGCCGGGAAAGCGTAGCGCACATGCTCGACTTCGCGCAGCATCTTGGGCGGTTTGCCCAGCAAGACATCCATCGGCATGTCGACTGGCGAGGTGCCGTTTGATTCCTGGTCGATCACGCGCAGCTGGCGCTCTTCGGTGGCGGTACCGACCACGGCGTAAGGGCAGCGCTCGCGCTCGCACAGCGATGCAAATTTATCAAGGTCCATTGGAGAAATAGCCAACACATATCTCTCTTGAGACTCGTTTGACCAAATTTCCTTCGGCGCCATACCACTCTCTTCGAGTGGCACCTTGCGCAGGTCGAACAGCGCGCCGCGCTTGGCATCGTTGACGATTTCCGGGAAGGCATTGGACAGGCCGCCGGCACCGACGTCATGGATCGAGATGATCGGGTTGTCCTCTCCCATCTGCCAGCAGCCGTTGATGACTTCCTGGGCCCGGCGTTCCATTTCCGGATTGCCGCGCTGGACCGAATCGAAATCCAGGTCGGCAGTATTGGTACCGGTCGCCATCGACGAGGCGGCCGAGCCGCCCATGCCGATCCGCATGCCGGGACCACCGAGCTGCACCAGCAGGCTGCCGACCGGAATGTCATCCTTGTGGGTGTGCGCGCCCGAGATGCTGCCGATACCGCCGGCAATCATGATCGGCTTGTGGTAGCCGTACACGGTTCCACCCTGGTCGCCTGCGGCACCAACATTCTGCTCGTAGCTGCGGAAATAGCCGCCCAGCACCGGGCGCCCGAATTCATTGCTGAACGCGGCTCCGCCAAGCGGGCCGTCGGTCATGATCTGCAGCGCCGAGGCGATGCGCTCGGGCTTGCCGGTGATGGCGTCGACCCGGCCGGCCTGGCCGCCGGTCACGTCCGAGGCGTTTTCCCACGGGCGGTGGGCATCGGGCAGGTAGAGGTTCGATACCGTAAATCCGGCCAGGCCAGCCTTGGGCTTGGCGCCGCGGCCGGTCGCGCCTTCGTCGCGAATCTCGCCGCCGGCGCCGGTGGAAGCGCCCGGGAACGGTGAAATCGCGGTCGGGTGGTTGTGGGTCTCCACCTTCATCAGGATATGGGTCAGGTCGGTCGCCGGCGCATATTCCTGTCCCGCGCCGCGCGGGAAGAAGCGCGTTACGCTGGCGCCCTCGATGATCGACGAGTTGTCGCTGTAGGCGACCACGGTGCCGCGCGGGTTGAGCTGGTGGGTGTTCTTGATCATGCCAAACAGCGACTTGTCCTGCCGCACGCCATCGATGATCCAGTCGGCATTGAAGATCTTGTGGCGGCAGTGTTCGCTGTTGGCCTGGGCGAACATCATCAGTTCGACATCGGTCGGATTGCGCGCGGCCCGGGTAAAGGCGTCGTGCAGGTAGTCGATCTCGTCGCCCGACATTGCCAGGCCCAGTTCGGTATTGGCGCGCAGCAGCGCGTCGACGCCCTGGCCCAGCACATCCACGGTCTCGAGCGGCTTGCCTTCGAGTTCGTCGAACAGGCGCGCGGCGCCGTCGGCATTGCGCAAGACGGTCTCGGTCATGCGGTCGTGCAGCAAAGCCGCCACCGCAGCGAGTTCTTCTTCGGCCAGCCGCTTGGGCGCGCCCAGGCCGGTGCCCAGGATGCCACTCTTGAGCACCACGGTATAGCCAACGCCGCGCTCGATCCGATGCACCTGCGCCATGCCGCAGTTGTGGGCGATGTCGGTGGCCTTCGAGGCCCACGGTGAAATCGTGCCCAGCCGCGGAATGACGAAGAATTCTTCGGTCACGCCTTCGTACAATGATTGCGCCGCCGGTTCGCCATAGGTGAGCATGGCGGTCAAGCGCTCGGTATCGGCGCTGGTCAGCGGTGCGCTGGCGTCGATGAAGTGGAAAAAGCGGGCCTGGACTGCGGCGATCGTGGGGGCGACGGCTTGGAGTTGCGCCAGGAGGCGTTGGCTACGGAAGGCGGACAGGGCATTGGAACCCGGCAGAATCAACATGGCTGAGAAGTCGGTTGATGCAGCGTCGCTGCTTGGGTGGAAGATAGCGCGTCATTATACAGTGTTGCAATGCAGCGCTGCATTCCTGGGGATGCCGAACTTGTAGTACGGACATTTCTTGATCCTGAGAGCAGTTATCGGTATTGTAATGGGAACATTATTATAAAAACTGCGCGCTACTCCTTGCGGGCTACGCACGCTGACCGAGACGATACGGGAAACGAGACAATGCAAGAAAATGCGAACCTGTCGGTGCTGGTGGTCGACCCGAATGCCGGCATGCGCGCCAGCTTGCAGAACATGCTGAACCAGGCCGGTATCGCCAAGGTAGAGTCGGCGGTCAATGCCAGTACCGCGATCAAACAGCTGGCCAAGCGCAGCTACGACGTGATCCTGTGCGAGTACGACCTGGCCGGTTCGAGCAGCACTGGCGACGGCCAGGATGGACAGCAATTGCTGGAAGACCTGCGCCACCACCGCCTGATCACGGCATCGACCATTTTCATCATGCTCACCTCTGAAGGCGTCTACGGCAAGGTCGTCAGCGCAGCTGAACTGAGCCCGACTGACTACGTGCTCAAACCCTTCACCGTCGACATGCTCAGCGGCCGCATCAAGCGCGCACTTGAGCGCCGCAGCGCCCTGCTTCCGGTCTGGCAGCTGGCCGCGCAGGGCAAGCCGTCCGAAGCGATCCGCGCCTGCGCCACGGCGACCCTGGTCCACCCGCGCTACGCGCTCGACTTCCTGCGCCTGAAGGCCGAGCTGCATATCTCGGTCAACGAGCACCGCGAAGCCGGCGCGCTCTATGCCGACGTGCTCGGCGAGCGTCCGCTGGGATGGGCCGGCCTGGGGCTGGCGCGCACGATGGTTGCGCAAGGGCAGTTCGACCAGGCGCGCGAGACGCTCGAACGCCTGGTGCAGGGCCATCCACGCTTGATGGGCGCCTACGACTTGCTGGCGCGCTGCCACGAGCAGCTCGGCGCCGGCGATGCGGCGCAAAAGATTCTCGAAGAAGCGGTGGCTATCTCCCCGCACATGGTGCGCCGCTTGCGCAAGCTCGGCGCAGTCGCGCTCGAGAACGGCGACGCCGAAGCCGCCGAGAAATCGTTCAAGTCGGTGGTTGGCAAGGCGCGCTACTCGGAGTTTCGCGACCCGGAAGACCATGTCAACCTGGTGCGGGCGCTGGTCACGCGCGGCGACGTCCAGGGCGCGGGTGGCGCGATCCGCGACCTCGAGCGCTCGCTGCGCGGCAGCGCCGAAGCCGATGCCTGCAAGGCCTACGCGAATGCCTTGCTGCACGAAAAAACCGGTAATGCAGGCGCCGCCATTGCCGAACTGCAGATGGCGGTCAACGCTACGCGCGCGAGCAGCGCGCTGTCGTCGCAGCTGAAGATCGGGCTGGCCCAGTCCTGCCTCGCCTACCAGCTCGACGAGCAGGCCTCGGCCGTCATGATGACGGTGATGAATAATTCGTCCAGTACGGTCACGCTCGACCAGGCGATCGGCGTGTTCGTGCGCGCCGGCCGGCCCGACCTGGCCGACGGCATGGGCCAGCAGCTGCGCGCCCAGGCCCAGATCCTGCTGGGCGTGGCCGACGAAAAACGCAACATGGGCGACCTGCGCGGCGCGGTGCATACGCTCATCGAAGCGCTCCACATGGCTCCCGGCAACCAGCAGGTGATGGTGGCGGTGGCCGGCGCCATCCTGCGCCAGATTAACGAACTGGGCTGGGACCACGCCCTCGGCGACGTGGCGCTCGAGCAGATCGAACGCCTGCGCGCGCTCGATGCCAGCCACCCGCGGCTGGCGGCGCTGACCGAGCAGTTCCAGCAAGCCCGGCGCAGCTACGGTATGTCGGCCTAGCCGTTCGGGATACTCGTCAGCGCCGGGCTTTCTGCGTCAATTCGTCGACCAATGCCTCGCTCGCACGGGTAGCCGGGTGCAAGGGCATCAACTGCCTGCGGATTGCCACGGCACGCAGCAAGAGCGGCTGCGCCTTGTCGAGGCGTTGCTGTCCAAGGTAAAGCGCGCCAAGCTCGTGCAGGGAATCGGCAATCTCGACATGCACGGGCGTGTAGACGCGCTCGCGCAAAGCCAGGGCCTGCTCGAACGCAGCCTCGGCCTCAGCCAGTTTCCCCTGCCTTGCCCAACCCATTCCAGATTGATTCAGGGCCAAAGCAACCTCGCTATCGAATCTACCTAGGAAGACCTCGCGCAAGGCCAGGGCCTGGCGCAGGGCCTGCTCGGCTTGCTCATGACGGTTCAGCTTCGACAGCTGCAGCCCCAGGCCGCCAAGCGAGGCAGCGTACAGGTGATGCTCCTTGCCATAGCACTGCTCGCGGATCTCGACGGCACGCCGGAACAAGCGCTCGGATTCGGCATGCTTGCCGCGCGCAGCGAGCGTCCATGCCAAGCCATTGAGCGGGGATTCCAGCGCAATACCGGGAGCTTCCCGTGCCTCGACCATGGCCAACGCGCGCCGGTTGAGCGCTTCGGCATCCTCATACTGCCCCAGCTCGTAGTACTCCTGCGCGATCACCGACAACTCGTCGGGGAGCCCGGCATCGGCCGCGCCCAGGGCGCGTTCGGCGCCGGACTGCGCTTCGTTCAGGTAGTGGCGCGCCGACGCCAGGTCGCCGCGTGCGCCGACCAGGCCAGCGAGCTTGAGCATGGCGCGCCGCGTCATGGGGTTGGTGGAGCCGGAGCTCGCAAGGCGTATCGCGAGTGCACGCCGTTGCGCCGCTTCCGCCTGTGCGAGACGTGCCGTGGCCGCATACACCGATGCGAGATCCTCGAGCGTATCGGAGACGTCAGCATGCTGCGGGCCAAGGGCTTTTTCTTTCATGGACAGCAGGCGCAGATAGTGCGGCTCCGCCTTCAGGTGCTTCTCGTATTTGACATAGTTGTCGGCCAGCTGACCAAGCGCCGCCTTGAAAACGTCTGCCCGTTCGTCTTTTTCCGCTGCCTGGAGCAAGCGCTCATAAGCCCGCAGCGCGCGTTCTCCATCGATGGCGGCGTCGAATGCCTGCGCCAGCTTTTTTAGCAACGACAATTCGCCGTTGCGGCCCCAGTCCTCCAGGAATTTCTCGAAACGGGCAGAGTCGCGCGGCGCGCCATTGCCATGGGCGTCCATCACGGCGAGCCGGATGTCGGCATCCCATAGCGAGTCGGCCAGCGCATACAGGGCGCGTGCCCGATTCACGTCCCTGGGCCGGCCCAGGCCGCGTTCGTACAACAGGCCAAGCCAGTAGTTTCCGCCATCATTGCCTGCCGAGATTGCCTGTTCAAAACGCCTGGCGGCGAGCGCGTAATCCTGCGGCAGGCCGTTCCCGGTGAAAGCCATGATGCCCAGCCGCAGTGCGCCAACCGCATCGCCACCGTCGGCTGCAGCCGTGTACCAGCGCACGGCCGCGGCCAAGTCCTGCGCAACCCCTTCGCCGTCCTGATAGGCATCGGCGAGCAGGACCATCGCATCGAGGTCGCCGTTCTGCGCAGCCCGGGTGAACCACTTGACGGCCAGGCCCGAATCCGCTGCCACGCCCCTGCCCTGCTTGAACTGCTGGGCGAGATTGTATTGCGCGATCGGCTCGTCCAGCTCCGCCGCTTTCAGGTACCACCCGTGCGCCTGGGCCGGATCAGGCTTGATGGTCGTGGGGTACTCAAGAAGGTAGCCGTACTTCATCATTGCCGGTGCATATCCCTGATCGGCCGCTTTGCGGTACCAGGAAATCGCGGCGTTCTCGTCCTTGGGAACACCTGTGCCATTCGCATGGAACTGGCCCAGGTTGGCCTGCGCAATCGCATTGCCCTGCTCGGCCGACTTGCGGTACCAGGCGGCCGCTTCGCGAATGTCCTTGGCGACGCCCTGCCCCATTTCGTAGGCATAGCCCAGGTCGAGCTGGGCTTCGGCCTGTCCCTTGTCCGCCGCGGCCCGGTACAGTACCGCCGCCGCTTCGAGGTCGCGCGGCACCCCTTGTCCAGCGGACAGCAGCCGCCCGAGGCCGTACATGGCGTACAGGTTGCCGCGCATCGCAGCACGCTGGAACCACAGCGCTGCATAGGCATGGTCCTGCGGGTAGCCGGCCCCCTCGAAATAACGCCAGCCAACCAGGCTCATGGCGGTCGCGTTACCCAGTTCAGCGCTGCGGCGCAGCAGCGCGGTGGCCCTCTGCTCGTCCCTGGAAACGCCCTTACCCGTGCGATAGCGCTCGGACAGCGCGAGGCTGGCCTGGGCATCGCCATTGTCGGCGGCCAGGCTGTACCGCTGCGCGGCCTGGGCCGGGTCGGCCGCGATGCCCTGACCCAGGGTCCGCGAATCCGCTGTCACCTTGTCCAGCATGCGCAGTTCCGCCACGCCCTGCAGATACAAATGGGAGCTGCGGATGCCGCTTTCTTCCAGCCTGCGCAAGACGGCCACCGCACCGGCCGTGTCACGGGACGCCAACCGCATCTGCCCCAAATAGAACAGGGCTTCGGTCAGGGCATAGGCGCGGGCGTGATCGGGCATTGCGTCAACCTGGGTCAGCAGCGCCTCCGGGCTGATCAGACCTGCCTGCATGGCGAGCAGCGGGCGCGGCCACGGGCCGTCCGGCGCATGGGCGGCGCGCTCGCGCATCCCGGGCAGCAGTCCCTGCCCGCTGCGCTGCAAGAGCGCGATCCTGTCGATCAGGTCGAGCTCGGCGCCCGAGCGTACCGCGAGCCCGGCCTGCGCATCTTCGTACTGTTGCATCGTTGCCAGTGCCAGTTCGCTCTGGCCCTGGAAGAACTGCGCCCAGGCCAGATTGCGCAATTCGTCCGCTTGCCCTGCGGCCGGGGCGGCGCCCAGCTCTTGGTACAGGCGGGCGCTGGCGGCAAAGTCGCCTCTCTCGAATGCCATGCGCGCGCGGCATGCCCGCGCCGTCCGGTCGCTGGCATCGTCCTTGATAACGCGCCAGGCCTGGGTAACGACTTTCTTGTTGGCCGGCAGGACGATCCCGTCCGCAGCACTGGCCAGTTGCAGCAGCAGGCAAGCCTGGCCGCGCTTCATGGCAGCGTCGTCCTGGCCGGCCATCGACTGCGCAAGTTCATTTGCCTTGGCGGTCATGCGCACCAGGTCGACGTCGCGTGCGCTGTAGCCAGCTGCCTGCTTCTCGATCCTCTGCTCCGGCCGCGAGGTGTAACGGCCATAGCCCAGGTCGTCAATTTGCTTGGCCGCTGCGTGCAGTTCGGCTACTTCGGATGCCGGCACCGTGTGCGCCCTGGTGCGGTAGTCGACCATATGCTGCAGCTGGTTGCCGCGGAACACATAAGCTTCATGCGCGTGGAAAAATCGGTTGTCAACGTTGCGCGACCACGGCGCTTCGTTCGCGCGGACATCCTCGGGCCACTGGATGTTCAGGCGGTAACGGCCGTGGAATCTTGCCGCTGGCATATCCAGCGGATAGCTGCGTTGCAGCTTGTCGGGCAGGCCCACGACGCCGTCGAGCATCCCGACCCGATACTCGATCGACAAGGCACCATCGGCCAGCTTGACCGCCTTGGGCAAGCGATAGCGTGACCGCAGTTCCACCCGGTTGGTCTGCTTGTCGTCGACCACGACCGGGGCATCGACGGGAAAGATGCCAGGATAGCGTTTTTGGTAATCCCCAGTGGCAACTTTCTTCAGCTCAAGGGGAGACAGCGCGCCCAGGCGCTGGCGCCAGATTTCCGCCAGCTCTGCGCGGAACAGCACACGCGTTTCCAGGGTGGCATCGCCGTCGTAGCCGGCGATGGCGATGGTCTCATTGACTTCGTAGTTTGGCTCGCGCTGGCCAGACTCCGGAAGGACGGTCAATGCGGTTGTGCCAGGGGCGACCACGAGGGCCGATGCGCCGGGGAAGGCAGTGGAGAGCGCATCGAGCCCTACCTGCTGGCCGCTACGGGTCGGATCGACGTAGTAGCGTTTGCCGTCGACGAGAATTTCGACGATCACATGGTCGAACCATCCTGGCGACGGACCGACCCTGGCCGGCAGGCCCGGCGCACCGGTAGATAGCAAGACTGGCTTGGCTGCGATGCCAAGCTCGCCCAGCAGTGACATCAATAGGTAGCTTTTATCCTTGCAGTCCCCGTAGCGGCGTTTGAGCACGGTGCCGGGCGCTTGCGGCCGGTGTGAATTCTCGCCGATCGAGACGCTGAAATAACGGATTTCGTCCTGCACCCAACGCAGGGCCGCGGAGGCGCGTGCCAGTGGCGTTGCCAGCTTGCGGAACTGATCGGCCTGTGCTTTGACGGCAGGGTTGCCAGCCATGGGCGCAAATAAGCTGCCCGCCCACTCGGCCACCGAGGCCCAGTCGGCAAATTCGGAAAACTGCAAGCTCCTCGCAGCCAGGTAGTCGCTCGGGATCGACGCTTCGTCGTCGAGCGCTTCGATGCCCTTGCCCTCGAATACCAACAGGTCATACGGGCCCACCGCGCTGCTGCGCACGGCGATTTTGTCGGTGCGAAAATCGCCCAGCTGGCGCCATGCCAGCTTGCGCTGCCTGGGAGACAAGACGGTCACGCGGCGCAGTTCGATCGGCGCCAGCTGGTCCCAGTTATATTCGTCAAACCATTTCTTTCCGAATACAGGGTTGGCGCCCGTCACGCTATAGGTCATCCACAAGGTGTCGCCTACCCGCACGTCTTCCAGCAAAAGCTGGATCGTGCTCGCGCCGCCATAGACACCCTGCTCGATAGCCGTCTCGCGTTGCAGCACGCGCGCCGAGACACTGGCGGTTCGATCCAGTACCTTGCCGCCGCGCAGGATGACGACGCGGTGCAGGCTCAATGTCTGGTAGCTGGGGAAGTAATTCAGGCTCGGTTGCCCGATCGCGGCGAGCGCGCTGCTGTCATTCACCTGGATCGCACGATTGACCAGGTAAGCTGGCGTATCGCCCGCCAAGGCCTGGGTTTCATGCAGGCGCAACACGACGGCGTCGGTGCGTCCGGTTTCGGGAATGTCCGCCAGCGGCTGCGCCCAGGCGGGCAGAGGCGCGGACCGTTGCAATTCCGCCTTCGCGCCCTGTACCGGGCCAGCCTTGTCGATGAGGGCCTGGCCAGGCGCGGCCAGGACGGTATGGGAGCCGGCAAGAACGGCAAGCTGGATGGCAAGGGCAAGCGGGAGGTAGCGCATAGATTTTATTCTAGGAAATACCTCCAGCCTAAAGGTGCGTTATCGAATGAGCAAGCTCTGCGTGCAAGTTATGCACGGCACATGCTGCTGCAAGAGGCCGCTGCAAGTGCGGCGCCTTGCAGCGGCCTGCTTATTCCACGCTGACTTCCTTGCGGTTGTCGCGCGAGACGCGGTCGATCATCTTGTTGTAGGGATCGACGCCGACCTCGAATGGCTGCTCCTTGACGGTAATGATCAGCTCCGGCTTGTCGCCGCTGAGCACGCGCTTGTCGAGCAGCAGCACGCGTTCGTCCGCTTCCTTGGCGCCCTTGGCGCGCGCAAAGATACCGATTTCCACCGGTTCGTCGTAGACGCGCGGCGTTTCCTTGCCCTTGCCGTCGGCTTCCATCTTGGCCAGGTGCAGCTTCATGGTCACGTCCCACTGGCCATCGGGCCGCTTCTTGGCACTGGCTTCGAGCACGCGATTATCGTAAAACACGATCTTCTCGAACAGGTCGTTGATCAGCGCATGCTTGGCGGGTGGTGCCTCGGCGCGGATATAGTCGAGCAGCTCGGCCGATGTGGTAAACGGCGACTCCTGGTAGCCCTTGTCCATCAAGAAACGCTTGAGTGCGCGATTGAGCGCTTCCTCGCCGATTTCGTCGCGCAGGCGGTAGAACACCAGGCTGCCCTTGCGGTAGTGGATGTAATCCTGGTTCTCCACGCGCACCAGCGGCAGCTCCTCGATCAGCTCGCCGCCGCGCGAGCGCAGGTAACGATCCAGTTCATAGCGCAGGAAGCGGCGCATCTGGTGGCGGCCGTATTCCTTTTCCATCACCATCAGCGCCGAATACTGCGACAGCGACTCGATCAGCATGCTCGCGCCCTGCACGTTGGCAGCGGTCACCTGGTGGCCCCACCACTGGTGCGCCAGCTCGTGGGCCGTCACGTAGAACACATAGTCGATGTCCTGCTTGTCGCGCAGGTCGGCAATGAAGCCGATCGCTTCCGAAAACGGTATCGTGCCCGCGAACGACTGCGCAAACGCGCTGTAGTTCGGGAATTCCAGGATGCGCACCTGCTTGTGCTGGTAAGGCGTGAAATGGGTCGTGAAATAATCGAGCGACTTCTGGGTGCTGGCGATCATCCGGTCCACGTTATACGCGTGCTTGGGGTCGTGGTAGATCTCGATCGGAATGCCCTTCCACTGCCCCTTCTTCACTTGCCAGTCGGCCGACAGGTAGGCAAAAAACGGCATCATCTTCTGGTCCATCTTGTAGTGGTAGTAGTTGCGGCCGTTCTCCTTCCACGATTTCTGCAATCTGCCCGGCGCCAGCGCGCGCTGGTCGCCGCTGGTCGAGACAACCGTCTCGAAATTGATCCAGTCCGCTGACTGACCGAACATCGAATCGGCGCGGGCTGCCTGGTCTTCGAGTTTGGCCATGCGCTCCGGTTCGCCCAGGCCGCGCTTGCGGCGCTCGTTGCGGTCGGTCAGTTCATAGAATGACTGGTAGCCGATCTGCGGGAAGAACGCGCGGTTGTCGAAGAAGCTGCCGTTGTGGTTGATCGTATCGGCGGTGCCGGCGTTCGAGAAGCCGGGACGGCGCACTTCGACGCTGAATGCGAGCGGCAAGCGCGCGCCCGGGGGCAAGGCCTGCGCCAGCTTGATTACCTTGAAGCCCAGGTCCTTGTCGTCGAGCTCGACCTGATGCGCCGGCAGCCCGGACAAGCGCGTGACGACGTCGGGATTGAGCTGCAGGCGCAAGGTGTCGAGCGCCTGGCTGGTCTTGTTTTCCAGTACGTAGCTGCCCTCGATCGTCACGCGGCGCTCGTCCGGATAGATGTCGACCGCGGCGCGCACGTCGGTGATTTTCGCGTGCGGCAAGTCCTTGTATTTGCGGTAGGTCTTTTCGTACCTAGCCTGCTTGTCCATTGTCACGTTGCCGGGTTCGTAGTGCGCCAGGTTCACCGTGTTGTGGAAGATCCAGCCCCCCACGCCAGCGAACGCCACCAGGCAGGCTGCCAGCGCCACGCCGGACGGGCCCTTCAGGCGGCGGCCCGCCTCGCGCACGCGGGTGCGCCATTGGGTCGACAGGCCGCGCACCCAGAAAGCCTGGGCCACGATCAGCGCCGCCACCGTGAACAAGGTCCAGTACAGCGCGAACCACGACCAGCCCGCGATGAAATGGCCATAGCCGTTCATGTCCGAGTACGGCGTGCGCGGCAGGCCGCCGATGTTGTAGAGGTTGTGGTCGAAGTGCATCACGCCAGCGACGATCTGCGACACCATCAGCAGGATCACCAGCAGGTAGCCGATGAACTTGTAATTGGTGAGCACCTGCAGCACGGTCGCGAACAGGCCCAGCATGATGAACGGCAGTCCGGTTAGCAGCACGCCCTTGAGGTAGACCAGCGGCTCGACCGGTGCACCGCCCTTGATCAGCTGGATCGCGATCGCGGTCAGCACGCCCGCCAGCATGAAGGCCAGCACCACGCCCGCCAGGGCCAGGCTCTTGGCCACCAGCGGCGCCCAGGACGGCATCGGCATGGCATCGCTGACGTCGGCGATTTTTGCCTGGCGCTCCTTGAAGATCAGCTCGCCCGAGTAGAAGGTCACGATGATGACCAGCATGAAGTTGAAGCTGCCGTTGAGCAGCTCCACCATCAGGTGGGTCATTGGATAGACGGTGGTGCCGAACATGTCGCCCATCCGGATCGAGCTACCCACCATGTTCATCATGCCAAACAGCAGCATGACCAGGAAAGGCACGCTCCTGAACACCGCTGCGGCATCGAAGGCCAGGATGTGCCAGCACTGGATCGCACCGGTCGCGCCGGTAAAGCGCGGCGCAATGCGCGGCAGCGCGCGCGGCGCCAACGCTGGCGCGCTCGGCGCCGCCACCTTGGCCTTGCGGAACAGGCGTTTGGCGGTGCCGGCGCGCTGCGGCTTGAACAGCAGCAGGGTCAGGCCAAACAGCGCAAGAGCAACCGCGCCCCAGAGCAGGCGGTTGGCCAGCAGGTAGCCGCCGATGGCGGGCAGGCCCGCATTGGCTTCGGCGGTCGAGAAGTAGCGGGATGCGCGGCTCAGCGCCCGGATCCCGAAAGGATCGGTCAGCACCGCGATCCATTCGTTGTCGATGTCCGAGGTGAAGCTGCCAGCGACGATCCACAGGACGATGAAAGCCAGCACGCCGACATACACCAGCATGATCGAGCGCGTGGTCGAGGCCAGCAGCATCAGCAAGGCGCCAATAAAGAACAGGTTGGGCACCACCAGCACGCCCAGCGCCCACAGGTAGGCCGCGCCGGGGAAGGCGCCGACGCGCTCGGCGTCGACCCAGGGCATCAGGGGCCCAAGCATCATGCCCGCCACGATCATGGCGAAGATGACCAGGCAGGCCACCAGGCCGGCGGCAAAGCGCCCGATCAGGTAGTCGTGCTTTTTCATCGGGGTGGCGAACAGCATGTCGGAAATGCCGACCTCGCTGTCACGCAGTACGGTGCCGGCAATGAAGATGGTGACGACCAACATCGACATCAGGCTGAAGGCACCGAGCAGCTGGGCCACGACCAGAGGGGCATTGCGGTTGACGTTGCCGATGGCGCCGCCGACCTGGATCGCGTCGGTGGTGGTGGCGCCAAAGGCGAGCGCGCCGAGCAGCAGTGCGCACACCCACAGCAATGGCTGGCGCAGCTGGGTAGCGAGCTCGAAGCTGAAGAATTCTCTAAGCATGTCCGCTCCTTACGCCAGGACCGGTGCGCCGGGGGCCGCCACCGGAGGCTTGGTGCCCGTGGTACGGCCGGCGTTGCGGATCTGCAAGAAGTAAACGTCTTCGAGGTCCGGTTCCACGCTGGTGAAGCCTTCGTCTGGCTGCGACTCGGAGAACACATTGATCTGGGGCCGGCCCGCCACCAGGCGGGTGGACAGGACATTGAAGCGCTCCTGGTAGCCGCTGAGGGCTTCCTGGCTCACCGTGCGGCGCCAGACGTGGTTCTTGAGCGTGTCGATCGCGGCCTGCGGTTCGCCCTGCAGCAGCACCGTGCCCTTGGCGATCATGGCCATGCGCGGGCACAGGTCGGTGACGTCTTCGACGATATGGGTCGACAGGATGACCACCACCTGCTCGCCGATCTTGGCCAGCAGATTGAGAAAGCGGTTCCGTTCGTCCGGATCGAGTCCGGCGGTCGGCTCGTCGACGATCACCAGGCGCGGCGCGCCGAGCAGCGCCTGGGCGATGCCGAAGCGCTGGCGCATGCCACCCGAATAGGTGCCCAGGCCGCGTTTGCGCGCTTCCCACAGGTTGGTCTGGTGCAGCAACGCCTCGACCGCTTCCTTGCGCTCGCCCTTGTTGGTGAGTCCCTTGAGCACGGCGAAGTGATTCAGCAGCTTCTCGGCGCTGACTTTCGCGTACACGCCGAAGTCCTGGGGCAGGTAGCCGAGCTGGCGGCGCAGCGCCTGCTTTTCTTTCAGGACGTCGAGGCCGTGGAAATGGATACTGCCGCTATCGGGATCCTGCAGCGTCGCGATGGTCCGCATCAAGGACGACTTGCCGGCGCCGTTAGGTCCGAGCAGGCCGAACATGCCGTTCGGAATCTCGAGACTGACATTGTTGATGGCCTTGACGCCATTGGCATACGTCTTGTTGAGCTGCTTGATCGATAGCATTGTGTGTCTCTCCAGAATGTAGTAGGGGGAGGTCTGCCCTTAGCGCGCATGCGCAAACCGAGGGCAACTATTTCCTTATAGTCAATATAGCGTTTACGAAATGTAATGTCAGCGTGATGTGACAGGCTGCGTGAAAACGGGGATGAACGACGTAATACGCGGTATATGCATCAAGCATGCCGCTCTCGATTCGACAGCAGCGTGCGTTTGCGTATTTTCTTGCATTCCCGGATTTTTCTCGGGAAGATCGACGCATACAATTCTTTCTGGAGGGAATAAACATGACATGGAGTCGCCGGATCCTGTTGACCATCCTCGTCCTGGTCTGCGCGCTTGGTATCGCGCTCGTCTGGACCGCTCTACGCCCCGCACGTCCAGTGGGCTTTCAGCTCGGGCAAGCGCTCCATACGGATGGGCAGCCGTTTACGGTCGGAATCTGGTATCCGACCGAGGCCAGGTCCTGGCCCGTCACCTGGCTGGATCTGCGGATGATGAACGTCGCCCGCGACGCCCCTGTCGCCGGGCGCAACTTGCCGCTGGTGGTCATATCG
Organism: Massilia sp. H6; assembly: GCF_024802625.1. NCBI lineage: Bacteria > Pseudomonadati > Pseudomonadota > Betaproteobacteria > Burkholderiales > Oxalobacteraceae > Massilia > Massilia sp. H6. Next base: position 2,442,638 of record NZ_CP103371.1, on the reverse strand, counting down.
CACGGCAATGCTGGCGGCCCCGGCAGTCATGCAGACCTGGCGCTTGCGCTGGCGGGCGCTGGCCATGTCGTTGCGGCCCCGATGCATCCGGGCGATAACCATGCCGACCAGAGCGCGGCGGGAACGCTGCCCTGGCTAAGTGGACGCACTGAGCAAGTCAGCCTCACCATCGACTACATGCTCGGGCAATGGGTCGGGCAAGGGCACATCGATCCCGAGCGCATCGGCGCTTTCGGATTTTCCGCCGGCGGCGCCACGGTACTGGCGGCGGTAGGAGCCCGACCCGATCTGCGCCGCATTGGTCCGCATTGCGCCGCAACGCCCGAGTTTATTTGCCAGTTGTTCAAAGAAGGCAAGTCGCCCTTGCTCGACCCGGCCCTGGCAGGCAAGGGAAACAACTATTTGCATGACCCCAGAATCAAGGCGGAGGTCGTGGCGGCGCCGGGCCTGGGTTTTCTGATGGGACCGGGCACGCTCGATGACATCCGCATACCCGTGCAGCTGTGGAGCGGCGAGGAAGATCGCATCGTCCCCTATTCCACCAATATGAAGCCGGTGCGCCAGGCACTTGGTGCCAGGGCCGAGTTTCATTCCGTGCCTGGCGCGGGACATGTCGCTTTTCTCGCGCCATGCGGCATTCTGCGCCCGCCGCTGCTGTGCGCCGACCCGGGCGATTTCGACCGAGCCGTCTTCCATGCCAGGATGAATGCCAGCGTGCTGGCGTTTTTCAAGAACATGTGACGGTTGCCTTCACGTACATTGCCGGCCAGCCAGCATTGGATAGACCATGCCACCCCGGTTAAACTGTCGAGGCGGGTTTGCACGGGTGGCACCATACGGAGCTCCATTGTTCTTGAAGGCGCCAGCACGCCGTGCGCCCCGCTTTCATCATCGTTTTATTTTCATTAGGCTCGCACCATGATTCAACCCGAGAAGCAATGGCGCAGCGCCTTGCTCGTTGCCTTTTTACTCTTGGCCTTGCTGTTCTGTTCCGGGGCGAGGGGTCAGTCTGTCACGCAGGGAGCGGACAATGCCGCCAGCGCGCCCGCCGCCGAAGATCCTTACGGGCGCGAAACCCCGCGCGGCCTGGCAACAGGCCTGGTACGCGCCTTTGCCAGCGGCGACTATCGCAGAGCTGCTCACTATCTTGAGCCGCCGGCCGGAGAACGGGCTTCCGCACCAGAACGAATGGCCGAGCTTGCGCAGGAACTGCAGCGCCGGCTCGACAGCGGCGGTACGCTGGTGCCGTTTCCGAGCCTGTCCAGCGAGTCCGAAGGAGAGACGAACGATGGGCTTCCCATCGATCAAGAGCGGATAGGAAGTTTGCGTACGCAGACAGAAGAGCTTCCCTTGATAGCGCGGCGTCTGGCACCTGCCGACGGCGCACCATATTGGGTGATCGCCACCGAAAGCCTCAAGGCGCTGGCCAAGAAAAAACAGGAAGCGGTCGTCGCGCCCCAGGAAAACATGGTGCCCGAAGCGCTGTCCGGCATCAGCGTTGCGGGAGCGCCGATGGCCGACTGGCTCATCCTGGTGATCGTTGCGGTGATCGCCTTCCTGGCGATCCGGCTTGCCTTTGCGATCTTGCTAAAAATAGCGCATGCGGTAGTTACCCACCCGGCTACCCATCGCGGCTATCAGTTTGCCGAGGCGTCGTTTCCACCGCTCGGACTGTATCTTGCGGCGATCCTGTTCTTCTTTGCGACCCAGCATCTTCAGGTGGCGATCGTCGCCCGCCAGGTGCTGGCGCGCTATGCGACGATTGTTGCCTGGATCGCTTTTGTGTGGCTGTTGTGGCGCCTGATCGATATGGTGGCAGACCTGTGGTCGATCAGGATGGCCCGTACCGACCGGCGCCAGGCAATGTCGGCATTGACCTTCGTGCGCCGCGCCGCGAAGAGCGTACTGGTGATAGCGGCCTTTGTCGCCGTGCTCGACACGATGAACATCAACGTTACAACCGGCATCGCAGCCTTGGGATTGGGCGGCCTGGCCATTGCCCTGGGCGCCCAGAAGACGATTGAAAACCTGGTCGGCAGCTTGACCGTCATCCTCGACCAGCCAGTGCGGGTCGGCGATTACTGCAAGGTGGGCGACGTCACCGGAACCGTGGAGGATATCGGCATGCGCTCGACACGCCTGCGCACAAACGAGCGTACCGTGGTGACTATTCCAAACGGCTATTTCTCTTCGCAGCAAATCGAGAATTATTCGCGGCGCGACCGTTTCTTGTTCAATCCGATCATCGGACTGACCTACGACACCTCGGCGGCGCAAATGACCACGGTGCTGGACGCCCTGCGGACCTTGTTGGCGGACGATGTCTATATAGACGAGGACGCCCGCGTGCAGTTTATCGGCCTGGGACAAAGTGCGCTCAACATCGAAATATTCGCCTATGTGCTCACGATCGACTATCCGGCTTTCCTGATCTTGCGTGAAGCTATTCTGCTGAAAATCATGGAAACGATCGCTGCCGCGGGAGCGGACATTGCCTTTCCAACGCAAACCATGCTGCTCAAGAGATCGTAAGCGCAGGTGGCAGCTTGGCCCAGCGCCCAGCCCGCACTCACATGCCCGGGCTAGGCGCTTCCGTAGCCGCCCCCGCCTGGCGTTTCGATCACGAACACATCGCCCGGCGCCATCTCCACCTTGCCGATATGGGCTAGCGGCTCGACCGTTCCATCGGCCCGCTCCACCGCGTTGCGCCCGCGCTCGGCCGGCTCGCCACCGGCCATGCCAAACGGCGCATGGATGCGGTTGTTCGACAGGATCGCCGCCGTCATCGGCTCCAGGAAGCGAAGACGGCGTACGCCGCCATTGCCGCCACGCCAGCGCCCCGCCCCACCCGAGCCCGGGCGGATCGCATAGCTGTCGAGCCGCACCGGAAACCGGAATTCCAGAATTTCCGGGTCGGTCAGCCGTGAGTTGGTCATATTGGTCTGCACCACGTCGGTCCCGTCGAAGCCCTCGCCCGCCCCCGAGCCGCCGGCAATCGTCTCGTAATACTGGTAACGTGCATTGCCGAAGGTGAAGTTGTTCATGGTGCCCTGGGCTGCCGCCATTACCCCGAGCGCGCCATAGAGTGCATTGGTGATGCAGGTCGAGGTCTCGACATTGCCCGACACCACCGAGGCTGGAAAACGCGGATTGAGCATGGAGCCCGGCGGGATGATGACCTTCAGCGGCTTGAGGCAGCCGGCATTGAGCGGAATTGCGTCGTCGACCAGCGTGCGAAACACATACAGCACCGCCGCCATGCACACCGCGGACGGGGCATTGAAATTGTTCGGCAGCTGGCTTGACGTGCCGGTGAAGTCGATCTCGGCGCTGCGGCGCTCGCGGTCGACCCGGATCGCCACCTCGATGCGGGCGCCGTTATCGAGCTCGTAGCTGTACTGTCCGTCGCCCAGGGTCGAGATCACGCGGCGCACCGCCTCTTCGGCATTGTCCTGCACATGCCCCATGTAGGCCCGTACTACGTCGAGTCCGAAGTGGGCGACCATCTTGCGCAGTTCCTCGACGCCCTTCTGGTTGGCGGCCACCTGGGCCCGCAGGTCGGCGATGTTCTGGTCGGGATTGCGCGCCGGGTAGCGCGCGCCTAGGAGCAGTTCGCGGGTCTGCTGTTCGCGCAGCACGCCATCGAGGCCGTCGACCAGCTTGAAGTTGTCGATCAAGACACCTTCGTGCTCGATATGGCTGGAGTCGGGCGGCATCGAGCCGGGCGTGGTGCCGCCTATGTCGGCGTGGTGGCCGCGCGAGCCGACGTAGAACAGGATGTCCGCGCCCGCGACGTCGAACACCGGCGAAATCACCGTGACGTCGGGCAGGTGGGTGCCGCCGTTGTACGGATCGTTGAGCATGTAGACGTCGCCGGCGCGCATGCGGCCCGCATTCTCGCGCATCACGGTCTTGATGCTCTCGCCCATCGATCCCAGGTGCACCGGCATGTGCGGGGCATTCGCTACCAGGTTGCCACTCGCGTCGAAAATGGCGCAGCTAAAGTCGAGTCTTTCCTTGATGTTGACCGAATACGCCGTGTTCTGCAGGCGCAGGCCCATTTGTTCGGCGATCGACATGAACAGGTTATTGAAGATCTCGAGCATCACCGGGTCGGCGCTGGTGCCGATGGCGCGTCGTTCCGGCAGCGCCTCGATGCGGGTGAGCACCAGGTGCTCGTGCGGCGTGACCTGGGCCTGCCAGCCCGGCTCCACGACCGTGGTGGCATTGGCTTCGGCGATGATGGCGGGCCCAGGCACGATGTCGCCGGGCGCCAGGCTTGGCCGGAGATGGACGCCGCTCTGGTGCCATTGGCCGCCGCTGTACATCGGTACGCTGTGGGCCGGCTCCGGCCGCGCGCCCCCCGAGCCTGCCCTGGGGGCGGCTTCGGGCGGCGCGTCAGAGCGGCCGATGGCTTCCACCGAGACCGCCTCGACTACCAGGACGCGCCCGGGCATCAGGAAACTATAGCGGCGCTTGTAGGCTTGCTCGAACGCGGCCTGCATCGCCGATGGGTCGCCAAATGGCACCACGATCGCCGAATCCGTGCCTTCGTAGCGCAAATGCACCCGCTGCAGCAGCTCGATGCGGGCTGCTTCCACCCCCTGTGCCAGCAGCTGCGCGCGCGCGGATTCGCCCAGCGCCTCCAGGCGCCCGGCCAGGACCTGGGTGCCGGCGTCGGGCAGGCGCAGTTCGACTGCCTGCTCGCGCATCGCGCTCTGGTCGGCCAGGCCCATGCCGTAGGCAGAGAGCACGCCCGCCAGCGAGTGGATGAAGACCGTCTTCATGCCCAGCGCGTCGGCCACCAGGCAGGCATGCTGGCCGCCGGCGCCGCCAAAGCTGGTCAGCGCATAATCGGTGACGTCGTGGCCTCGCTGCACCGAGATCTGCTTGATCGCATTGGCCATGTTGCCCACCGCGATCTGGATAAAGCCCTCGGCCACCGCTTCCAGCGTGGGCACGGTGCCAGTGGCGGCGCCGATCTGGCTGGCCATCGCCGCGAAGCCGCTGGCCACCGCTTCGACATCCAGCGCTTCGTTGCCGCGCGCGCCGAACAACTGCGGAAAATGGCGCGGCTGGATCTTGCCGAGCATGACGTTGCAGTCGGTAACTGCCAGCGGCCCGCCGCGGCGGTAGCTGGCCGGGCCCGGGGTGGCGCCGGCGCTGTCCGGTCCCACCCGGTAGCGGCTACCGTCGAAGTGCAGGATCGAGCCGCCGCCCGCTGCCACCGTATGGATGCTCATCATAGGCGCGCGCATGCGCACGCCGCCCACCTGGGTGTCGAACACCCGTTCGAACTCACCTGAAAAATGCGACACATCGGTCGAGGTGCCGCCCATGTCGAAGCCGATCACCCGCTCGAAACCGGCGTGCTGGCTGGCGCGCACCATGCCGACGATGCCGCCGGCCGGCCCGGACAGGATGCTGTCCTTGCCCTGGAAGGCGCGCGCATCGGTCAGGCCGCCGCTGGACTGCATGAACTGCAGGTTCACGCCGGGCAGCTCGCCCGCCACCTGGTCGACATAGCGGCGCAGAATCGGCGACAGATAGGCGTCGACCACGGTGGTGTCGCCACGCGCGACCAGCTTCATCAGCGGGCTGACCGCGTGCGACACCGAGACCTGGCTAAAGCCGATCTCGCGCGCGATGCGCGCGGTGGCCGCTTCGTGTGCGGTGTAGCGGTAGCCATGCATGAAGACGATGGCGAGCGAGCGCAGGCCGCTATCGAAGACTGCCTGGAACGCGCAGCGTGTCGCCGGCTCGTCGAGCGGGGTGACGACTTCGCCATGCGCGCCCATGCGCTCGTCGATCTCGGTCACGCTTGAATACAGCAGTTCCGGCAGCACGATATGGCGGTCGAACAATCGCGGACGGTTCTGGTAGGCGATGCGCAGCGCGTCGCGAAAGCCGCGCGTGATCGCCAGCGCGGTGGGCTCGCCCTTGCGTTCGAGCAGCGCGTTGGTGGCCACCGTGGTGCCCATCTTGACGGCGTCGATTCGCTCGGTCGGCAACGCCGCGCCGCTGGCCACGCCCAGCAGGTGGCGAATGCCTGCCACCGCCGCATCGCGGTATTGCTCCGGATGCTCGGACAGCAGCTTGTGGGTGACGAGCTGCCCATCGGGCTTGCGCGCGACGATGTCGGTAAAGGTGCCGCCGCGGTCGATCCAGAACTGCCAGTCCATGTAAGTACTCCTGCCGAAGCTGTTGACCCGGTATTGTAAGGCGCGCGCGCGACCACGTTGGCGAAAATGCAGCACAATCGGGCGCATGGACAATCATCTTTATACCGTCGCGCAACTGTGCGCCATCGAAGCGTCGGCCTATGCCGAGCTGGCACCCGGAACCTTGATGCAGCGCGCCGGCGCCGCTGCCGCGGCATTCGCCATGGAACTGCTGGGCCAGCGGCGCGACAAGCCGGTCCTGGTGTTGGCCGGCCCCGGCAACAACGGCGGCGATGCGCTCGAGATGGCGGCCAAGCTCGCCGACGACGGCGTCGATGCGCTGGTGCTGCACCTGCCCGGACAGCGCGATGCCTCGAACGAGACCGCCAGCGCCCACGAGCGGGCCCGGGCCGGCAGCGTCGGTTTCATCGACATGCTGCCGCCCGACGGCGACTGGGGCCTGGTCGTGGACGGCTTGTTCGGCATTGGCTTGAGCCGCCCCATTGACGACGAATACCGCGAAATCATCGCCGCGCTGGCGAAGCTGCGCTGCCCTGTCCTGGCGCTGGACGTGCCGAGCGGGCTCGATGCCGATACCGGCGCCGTCGTCGGGCCGGACGGGGTCGCGGTGCGCGCCACCCACACCATCACCTTTCTGGGCGACAAGCCCGGCCTGCACACGGCCGACGGCCGCGACCATGCCGGCCTGGTACACGTGGACATGCTCGGCGTGGGTCCCGCGCATGTGCCGGCGTCGCAGGCGCGGCTTGGCACCGACGCCGTCTTTGCCCACCGGCTGGCGCCGCGCCGCCAGAACACCCACAAGGGGAGCTTTGGCGACGTGGTCATCGTCGGCGGCGCCCAGGGCATGGCCGGGGCGCCCGTGCTGGCGGCGCGCGGTGCATTATTCGCCGGCGCCGGCCGGGTTGTCGTGGCAATGCTCGACCCCGGACCCGGCTACGACAGCGTACAACCCGAAATCATGTTTCGTCCGGCCGACGACGTCGACATGGACCAGCGCACCCTGGTCATCGGTCCCGGCATGGGCGGCTCGGCCGGCGCGATGCGCATGCTGGCCAGGGCCCTGGAGAGCGATAGTGCGCTGGTCATCGACGCCGATGCCATCACCCTGATCGGCGCCAGTGTCGAGCTGCTGGCGCGGCTGGCGGCGCGCAAGGCGCCCACCGTGCTCACGCCACATCCGCTGGAAGGCGCGCGCCTGCTCGGCCTGGACGCCGTCGCGGTCCAGGCCGATCGCCTGGGGGCAGCGCGCGAGATGGCGCGGCGCACCGGGGCGACCATTCTCCTGAAAGGATCGGGCTCGGTGCTGGCGCAGCCCGATGGCGAGCTGGTGATCAACCCGACCGGCAATGCGGGGCTGGCCACGGCCGGCAGCGGCGACGTGCTGGCGGGAATCTGCGGGGCATTGCTGGCGCAGGGCTGGCCGGCGTGGGAGGCGGCCAACGGCGCCGCATGGATTCATGGCGCCGCGGCAGACCTGCTGGTGGCCAACGGTGCCGGCCCAATCGGCTTGACCGCCGGCGAACTGCCGCCAGCGGCGCGGGCAGTGCTCAATATGCTGGTGGCGCAGGCCGCCGACGCCAGATAAAGACGGTTTAGACCAGGCGGCCTGCGGCGATGGTGATGGTGCGGCCGCAGCGCGCCGCCATGGCCGGGTCGTGTGTGACCAACACCAGCGTCGAGCCACGCTCGCGGTTAAGCTCGAACATCAGCTGGATGATCGATTCGCCCGTGGCGGCGTCCAGGCTGCCAGTCGGTTCGTCCGCGAACAGCAGTGGCGGCTGGGTGACGAAGGCGCGCGCCAAGGCTACGCGCTGCTGCTCGCCTCCGGACAGGTATTTGGGATAATGCCTGAGACGACTGGACAAACCGACGCGGCCCAGCATGGCCTCGGCCCTGGCACGGGCATCGGTATCGCCCCGCAATTCCAGCGGCAGCATCACGTTTTCCAGTGCACTCAGGTGCGCCAGCAGCTGGAAGGACTGGAACACGAAGCCGAGCTTGGCCTTGCGCAGGGCGGCCCGCCCATCTTCGTCGAGGGCGAAGATATCGGTGCCATCGAGCAGTACGCTGCCGTCGGATGGTGTGTCCAGGCCGGCCAGCAGGCCGAGCAGGGTCGACTTGCCGGACCCGGAAGCGCCGACAAGGGCAAGCGTCTCGGCCGGTTGCACGGTAAAATCGATGTCTTGCAGGATGGTGAGTTCGCCGCTGGCGTCCGCCACCCGCTTGGACAATCCACGCACTGCGATCGCGGGCGGCCGTCCAGCCGTGTTGTTATCGGCACTGGCGCCCGCAGTCGTCGCACCAATCTGGGAAACCTCGGGATTATCACGCATGCTAGCTGTTCTTAAAAAATTGATGTTTGTTGCAATCCTGACGCTGGCAGCGTCGGCGAGCGCCTATTCTGCACCAAAAACCGTACTGGTGGTGGGCGACAGCCTGTCGGCCGAATACGGCATCGCGCGCGGCACCGGCTGGGTGGCCCTGCTCGAACAAAAACTCAAAGCCGAGAAAATCCAGGCCAACGTCGTCAACGCCAGCATCAGCGGCGAAACCACGATCGGCGGACGCACCCGCCTGCCCGCCCTGCTCCAGCAGCACAAGCCAGAGGTAGTGGTGATTGAACTGGGCGCTAACGACGGCTTGCGCGGTCTGCCGGTGGCCTCGGCCGAGAGCAACCTGCGCGCAATGATCGGCATGGCCCACAAGAACCAGGCCCGGGTGGTGCTGGTGGGGATGCGCATGCCGCCCAACTATGGCCGCGCCTACACCGAAAGCTTCTTCAACATGTTCAAACGGGTCGCGCGCGACACCCGTTCGCCGCTGGTGCCCTTCATGCTCGAAGGCGTGGCCGACAAGCCGGCCCTGTTCCAGCAAGACCGCCTGCACCCGCTGGCTGCCGCGCACCCGATTATCCTGAATAACATCTGGCCACAGTTCGCCACCCTCGTGAAGAAACAATGAAATACCCTGCCGTTCTGAGTTTTGCCGACATCCTTCCCGCACTCGACACCTTCGATGCCATCATCGACGTGCGCAGCGAGTCGGAGTTCGCCCTGGATCGCATCCCGGGCGCGATCAATGCGCCGGTGCTTGACGACGAGCAGCGCATTCGCGTCGGTACCTTGTACAAGCAGGTAGGCGCCTTCGACGCCAAGAAGGTCGGCGCACCGCTGGTGGCCGCGAATGTGGCGCGCCATGTCGAGACCTTATGGGGCGACAAACCCAAGGGCTGGAAGCCGCTGGTGTATTGCTGGCGCGGTGGCAACCGCAGCGGCGCAATGGCACATGTCCTGGCCCGGATCGGCTGGCCGGCCATCCAGCTCGATGGCGGCTACAAGGCCTATCGCGCGCACGTTGCAAGCAGCCTGGAAACCCCGCCTGCGCTGAATTTCCGGGTCGTGTGCGGCACCACCGGCAGCGGCAAGAGCCGCCTGCTCGAGACACTCGAAGGCATTGGCGCCCAGGTGCTCGACCTGGAACGCCTGGCCGCCCACCGCGGCTCGGTGCTGGGCCACCTGCCGAACGAGCCCCAGCCGTCCCAGAAAATGTTCGAGAGCCTGATCTGGGACAAGCTCCGCCGTTTCGACCCCTCCAAGCCGGTGTTCGTGGAATCGGAGAGCAAGAAGGTCGGCAACCTGCGGGTACCGGACGCCGTGATGCAGCGCATGCGCGCCTCGACGTGCATCTCGCTGGCGCTCTCGCGCGAGAACCGGGTACGCCTGCTGATGGAAGACTACGATCACTTCTGCGTCGACCCTGACGCGCTCAACACCCAGCTCGATCACCTGGTGCAGCTGCACGGCCGCGCCAGGATCGACGCCTGGCATGCCATGGCCAAGGGCGGCGCCATGCCCGAGCTGGTGGCCGAACTGCTGGAGCAGCATTACGATCCAGCCTATCTGCGCTCGATCGACCGCAATTTCGTGCAGGTGGCGCAGGGCGAGGTGGTGGAGCTACACGGTATCGCGCAAGACGATTTCGTGGCCTTGGCGCGGCGCTTGCATGCGGCTGGCGAACGGGTAGCTTGTTGAACGGCGGGCAAGAGACTTGCCCCGAGCGTGAATGGACGTAGAATGCAAAAAAGCCCGGCTGCAAGCGCAGCCGGGCTTTTTTAACACCCCCGATTACTGGGCGTCGCTCGTCACGCCCAGCTGCGACGGCTGCACATTGATCTTGGCCTTGGCCTTGCTCTTGAGTGCTTCGACATAGTTGAACATCTCGGCCTGGCCCACCAGGGTCGAGATCTGCTGCGCTTCTTGCTGACGGCGCGCAGCGTCTGGCTGGGCCGCCTGCGAGACCTTGCCGATGCGGTAGACGCCATAACCCTGGCCCGGCAGCTCCACACCCACGTAGGCCGGCAGCTTCGAGACGTCCGCCTTGAGCACGGCGATCGCCGCGGTGGTGTTGATGCCTGGTTCCTTGGTGCGCGAGACCACCTTGGCTTCGCCAAAGCCGCTGACATCGCCCGAGGTCCTGGCGGCAGCCAGCTTGGCCTCGCCGGCCTGGCGCGCCAGGCGGGCCGCTTCTTCGAGCGTCACGCGCTGGCGGATGGCGGCCTCGACTTCAGCCAGCGGACGCTTGGTGGCCGGCTTGAACTCGGCCACACGTCCGGCAATGAGCACGCTCGGCGCCACTTCGATGGCATCGGTGTTGCGCTTGTTCTTGACCGCATCGGCCCCGAAGATCGCGGTCAGGAATTTCGGATGATTGAACGGCGCCTGCGCCATCTGCGGGCTCGGGGTACGGGTGAGCGCATCGACGGTCTCGATCTTCAGGCCCAGCTTGTCGGCAACCGGCTTGAGGCTGTCCGACTGCTCGTACACCATATTGGTGAAGACCTCGGCAAGCTCCGAATACTTCTTCGACATCTTCTGCTTCTTCAGATCGGCGGCGATGTCGGCCTTGGCGCTTTCCAGCGGCTTTTGCTCGGCTGGCTTGACTTCGGTCACCTTGATGATGTGGTAGCCGAATTCGGACTGCACCAGTGCGCTCGTCTCGCCCTCTTTGAGGGCAAAGATGGCGTCTTCCACTGGCTTGACGAAGGTGCCCTTCTCGACCACGCCAAGGTCGCCGCCGGCCTGGGCCGAACCTGCATCTTGCGATTGCGCGCGGGCGATGTCGGCGAAGTTGGCCGGGTTCGCGCGCACCTCGGCCAGTGCGGCTTCGGCTTTCGCCTTGGCTGCTGCCACGTCGGCCGGCTTGGCATCGCGCGCCAGGTTGATCAGGATATGGCTGGCGCTACGCTGCTCTGGCGTGGTGTAGTTCTTGAGGTTCTTGTTGTAGTACTCGCTCACCTCGGCATCGCTGACCTGGACCTGGCTGGCCACGACGTCGGCGTCGAATACGACGTATTCGGCCTTGACCTGCTCGGGGGTGGTGAACTGCTGCGCGTTCTTGTCGTAATACGCCTTGACCATCGCATCGGTTACCTGCACTTGCGGCAGGTAGGCGGCAACCGGGAACACCAGTTCCTGGACTTCGCGTTCCTGGTCGTTGATGTCGGACAGGCGCGCCGTGACGCTGCGTGGCGCAAAGGCGCTCGCCTCGATCGAACTGGAGACCTGCTGCACTGCCAGGTCGCGGCGCAGGCGCTGGTCGAACATCGCCGGCGTCATGCCTTGCGCGGCCAGCGCGGCCTTGTACTGCTCCATGTCGAAGCTGCCGTCGGGCTTGCGGAAGGCCTCGATGGCAAGGATGTTCTTCTGCAGGGCAGCGTCGCCGATGGTGATATCGCTACGCGCGATCTCGGCTGCAACGGCGCGCTCGGCCACCAGGTTGTTCAGGATTGCCTGCTTCGCTTCCGGGCTCTCGAACATCTTCTGGTCGAATTGTGCGCCCATCATGCGGCGGGCCTGGTCGATCTGGCGGCGCTGGGCTTCTTCCCATTCCTGCTGCGTGACCTTTTGGCCGGCAACGGTCGCGACGCTCGTGGCAGCGTCGCCGCGGTCCTGATAGCTGTCGACACCGACTAAGACAAACGACGGCACGATAATCACGAGCAGGACACCCTGCATCACGCGCTTGTTGTTACGAACGAATTCAAACATGGTCAGCCATTCAAGGTTGATAATGCTTTAACAGCACATGTTAAAAAAAAAGGCGAACTCGCGTTCGCCCCTTCTTGTATCCCGCCGCTAGAGAAGCGACGGACTTAACTCAATTCTGGCGGAGCGGACGGGACTCGAACCCGCGACCCCCGGCGTGACAGGCCGGTATTCTAACCAACTGAACTACCGCTCCAGAATAATGTTGTGGATGTTGGCGGAGCGGACGGGACTCGAACCCGCGACCCCCGGCGTGACAGGCCGGTATTCTAACCAACTGAACTACCGCTCCAACAAAAACACGTCATCGCATTACCTTTTCAGGCAGTGCTCCCCGCATGTCACTGCAGAGAAGGCATTAGTTTACAGCATCTTTCAGAGCTTTACCAGCCTTAAATTTTGGAACCTTGGCAGCCTTGATCTTGATGGGTTCCTTGGTGCGTGGATCGCGGCCGATACGTGCGGCGCGATCGCCCACGGTGAAGGTGCCGAAGCCGACCAGCGTGACGCTGTCGTTCTTCTTGAGGCTTTCCGTCACAGCGATGATCATCGCATCGAGTGCGCGCGTGGCCGACGCCTTGGTGATGTCCGCGGACTTCGCGATTTCTTCGATCAGTTCTGTCTTGTTCACTTTAACCCTCGTTGATTCGTTCGACGCTGGCGCGTCTGCATGCAAAAGTGCAAGCGCGTATTAAACAAGGGCAACATTCGTATGTCAAGTGACATGCGTTGCCGACCGCCCTGCCGGGGCGCCGCCGGTGTTGTTTGTGCACAGTAAGGGTCCGCGCGCACCGATCGGGCGCGCTGCCGCAAAAAAACAGGCGCCCGCAGGCGCCTGTCTGGCCGATCACCTGCCTCGGTCAGTGCTTGACCACGTCGGGCTGCCCGTCCGCGGCGGCGGCCGGCGCTACCGCCACCGTTGCCGGCGCATCGACGATCGCCTCTGGTGGGCGTTCCAGGGCAACTTCGAGCACCTTCTCGATCCAGCGCACCGGCACGATCTCGAGCTTGTTCTTGACGTTGTCCGGAATCTCGGCCAGGTCTTTCACGTTCTGCTCTGGGATCAGGA